>JAMDBG010000197.1 GCA_023487865.1 Deltaproteobacteria bacterium
AGGGAAATGAAAACCGTGCCTTCGAGGGGCAAGGGCGCTTGCGTCGCCTCCTGGGCCTTGAAGTAAGCGAGGCCGAATGTCGGCGCCATGCCCAGCACTTCGCCGGTCGAGCGCATCTCCGGTCCGAGGACAGGATCCACCTCGGGGAACATGTTGAAGGGGAGGACGACTTCTTTGACGCCGATGTGCGGAATGGTTTTGCGTTGCAGATTCAGCTCACGCAGTTTCTTCCCCAGCATGAGCTGCGTGGCAATGCGGGCCATCGCCACGTTACACACCTTCGATACCAGCGGGACGGTGCGCGAGGCGCGCGGGTTGGCTTCCAGAACGTATACGGTATCGTTGCTGATGGCATACTGGATGTTCATCACACCGCAGACCTGCAGTTCGCGGCCGATACGGAGGGTGTATTCCTCGATGATTTTGATGTGCCGCTCATTCAACGTGACCGGGGGAATGGCACAGGCCGAATCGCCGGAATGGATGCCGGCCAGTTCGATGTGCTCCATGACGGCCGGCACAAAGGCATCAACGCCGTCGGCGAGCGCGTCGGCCTCGGCTTCGATGGCGTTGGCGAGGAAGCGGTCGATCAGGATGGGGCGTTCCGGCGTCAGGTCCACGGCGGCGTTCACGTACTGTTTCAACATCTCATCGTCGTGGACGACTTCCATGCCGCGGCCCCCCAGGACAAACGACGGCCTTACCATCACCGGGTAGCCGATCCGCTCGGCAATTTGCTTGGCCTCCTCAAAACTGGCGGCCATGCCGGACTCGGGCATGGCGATGCCCATCTTGTCCATCATCTTGCGGAAACGGTCCCGGTCTTCGGCCAGATCGATCGTATCGGGCGAGGTGCCGAGTATCCGGACGCCGGCCGCGGCCAGTTCGCCTGCGATGTTGAGCGGCGTCTGGCCGCCGAACTGAACGACGACGCCTTCCGGCTTCTCCTTCTCGTAAATCGCCAGGACGTCTTCGACGGTCAGAGGCTCGAAGTAGAGTTTGTCGGAGGTGTCATAGTCGGTAGAGACGGTCTCCGGGTTGCAGTTGACCATGATCGTTTCGTAACCGGCATCGCGCAGGGCGAAGGCGGCATGGACGCAGCAATAGTCGAACTCGATCCCCTGGCCGATGCGGTTCGGACCTCCGCCGAGCACCATGACCTTCTTCCGGGGGCTGGAGGCCACCTTATCGGGCCGGTTGTATGTGGAATAGTAATAGGCCGCGTTCTCGACACCGCTGACGGGAAGGGCATCCCAGGCCTCGACGCAGCCGATCCTCTTTCTCTGCTCGCGGATCTTCACTTCGGCGATGCCGAGCAGACGGCTGAGATACTTGTCGGCGAAACCGTCCCTTTTTGCCTGGACCAGGAGCTCGTCCGGCAGGTCCCTTCCCTTGAACTTGAGAATTTTCTCCTCCAGTTCGACAAGCTCTTTCATCTGTCTTATGAACCAGGGCTTGATGTAGGTCTTGGCAAAAAGATCCTCCACCGTGGCGCCTTTCCGGAGCGCTTCATACATGATCCATTGCCGTTCGCTGGAAGGTTCGTTGAGCATCGTCATCAGTTCGGACAGGGAATGGGTGTTGAAATCCTTGGCAAAGCCCAGACCATGGCGGCCGTTTTCGAGCGATCGGATCGCCTTCTGGAAGGCCTCCTTGTAAGTCTTGCCGATGCTCATCACCTCGCCGACGGCACGCATCTGCGTTCCCAGCTTGTCTTCAGCGCCCTTGAATTTCTCGAAGGCCCAGCGGGAGAACTTCACGACGACATAATCGCCGGAAGGCGTGTATTTCTCAAGGCTCCCGTCGCGCCAGTACGGGATCTCGTCGAGCGTGAGACCTCCGGCGAGTTTGGCGGAAACAAGTGCAATGGGGAAGCCGGTGGCCTTGGAAGCGAGGCGGAGGAGCGGGAGGTGCGCGGGTTGATTTCGATGATAACGACCCGGCCCGTCTTCGGATCATGGGCAAACTGGATGTTGGTCCCGCCGATCACCCCGATCGCCTCGACGATCCGGTAGGAATACTCCTGGAGCTTCGCCTGCAGCTTCGGGTCGATCGTCAGCATGGGGGCGACGCAGTAAGAGTCGCCGGTATGCACGCCCATGGCATCAACATTTTCGATGAAACAGACGGTGATCAGCTGGTTTTTGGCGTCGCGGACGACTTCCAGCTCCAGTTCCTCCCAGCCGAGGACCGACTCTTCGATGAGGATCTGGCCGACCATGCTGGCGGAAAGTCCCCGGCCGGCGATCACGCGGAGCTCCTCGACGTTGTAAACGAAACCACCGCCCGTACCTCCCATCGTGTAGGCCGGTCGAACGACAACGGGATAGCCGATTTCGGCGGCGACCTTTTCGGCCTCCTCGATGCTGAACGCCGGCGCGCTCTTGGGCATGTCGATGCCCAGCCGCTTCATGGTCTCTTTGAAGATGATGCGGTCCTCGCCCTTCTCGATGGCGTCCGCTTCGACGCCGATGATGCGGACGCCGTATTTGGCGAGCACACCGGCCTTGGCCAGCTGCGAGGAGAGGTTGAGTCCGGTCTGACCGCCCAGGTTCGGCAGGAGGGCGTCGGGCCGCTCCTTCGCGATGATTTCCGTCAGGGCCTGCACGGTCAGAGGTTCGATATATGTGGCATCCGCCATCCCGGGATCGGTCATGATGGTGGCGGGGTTGGAGTTGACCAGGACGATCTGGTAGCCGAGGCCGCGAAGGGCCTTGCAGGCCTGGGTCCCGGAATAGTCGAATTCGCAGGCCTGACCGATGATGATGGGACCGGAGCCGATGATCAGCACTTTCTTGATGTCATTTCTTCGGGGCATGTAAGGATTCCTTTTCTTTAGTGATTTCAATAGGAGAGTCCCCGCATTATGCCGCGGGGCAATCTGTCATTTGTCTTTTGGCAAACGGCTTTTTCGCCGAAAGAAACATGTTTTTCGCGCGGGGGGAGAATACGAAGGATCGTCTCAGATGTCAATCTATTTCTGCCTTAAGCGGCAGCCTTGAGACCCAGGCTGCCGTGACGCTTCCGCCCCGGCCTGTGGGCCGCTGCCCCTGAATTTCCGGACGGCACCGCGGGCAACCTTTATCGACCTGAAGGAGGAAATTCCTCTGCCGGGATCACCCGGACGGCTGCCGGACAATAGCGGCCCAAACGAAGAGTTCCCCTCCGGTGTCACGGTGTGGTTTCGTAGGGCGGCAGCTCGATCTCCCGCTGAGTCAGATACGGTGATGTTCGAAGCCGGGAAGCCGGAGACGGTCCTCGACGCGGTTGAGGACGAGGCTGGCGACGGAGGTCATCGCCAGGTAACAGGCCCCGATGATCAGGAAGATCTCCGTGTACTTGAAGGAGTTCGAGGCGAGGATCTTCCCCTGGCCGGTGAGTTCGATGCAGGTGATCATGTAGGCCAGCGACGAATACTTGATCAGATAGATGATCTCGTTCCCGCAGCCGGGCAGGGCCCGCCGGATCGCCTGGGGGAGAATGATCGAGAAGATCATCTGGACCTTGGTGAAGCCCAGCGACTGGGCGGCGAGCATCTGCCCCCGCCTGATCGACAGGAGCGCCCCCCGGACATACTCGGAGTGGTAAGCCCCGCTGCAGAGAGAAAAACCCAGGACAGCGGCTATAAAGGGGCTAAGATAAATCTTGATGTAAGGGAGGCCGAAATACCAGATGAAGAGCTGAACAACCAGCGGGACCCCCCTGAAGAGGGCGACATACGTGTTGGCGGCGGCCATGGCCGGCCGGCTCCCGTAAACACGGAGCACACCGATCATGATCCCGATGAAAAGGCCCAGGATCGACGACGGGAGGATCAGCTGCAGGCTCACCCAGAATCCCTTCATCAGGGCCGGGTAGACCTCCGTCTGGATGTAGAGCCACTCTTCCATCCTCAGCGCGTCTCCCCATAGAGCTCGGTGATCTTGGAGCAGAATTCGCGCGTCCGGGCGTTTTCCGCATGACAGAAGATCATCTCGGGTGTCCCCCTCTCGAGAATTCGGCCGTCTTCCATGAAGATGATTTCATTGGCGAGAGAACTCGCGAAGCCGATCTGGTGCGTCGCCATGATCATCGTCATGCCGTTGTTCCCCAGGTCCCGGATGACCGAGTGGACCTCGCCGATGAGCTCGGGATCGAGAGCCGACGTGGGCTCGTCCAGGAGCATCACCTTGGGATCCATCGCGAGCGCCCGGGCGATCGAGACCCGCTGCTTCTGGCCGCCGGAGAGCTGGGCGGGATATTTGTACATATGCTCCCTGAGGCCGACCCGCTCCAGTTCCATGACGGCGCGCTCCTTGGCCTCGGGATTCCCCATCCCCCTCACCTTGACCATCCCGATCCGGACGTTCTCCAGGGCGTTCAGATGATCGAAGAGGTTGAAATCCTGGAAGATCATCCCCACCTTCTGGCGGTAGGCGTAGAGGTCGCGCTTGTGGGCATAGTGGACCTCCTGCCCGTCCAGCCAGATCCGTCCCTCGTCCGGTTTGACGAGAAAGTTGATGCACTGCAGGAGCGTGCTCTTCCCTGCGCCGGAGGGGCCGATGAGGATCTTGAGATCCCCCTTGTTCACGGTCAGGGACACCCCTTTGAGGACATCCTTCTTTCCGTAGCGCTTCGATACATTTTCAATTCTTAAAATGGGTGTCGGCATAAATCTCTAAAATCCCTGCGGGGAATATCCCGGAATCCGGACCTTCTCCTCCAGAAGACGGAGCCCCTTCGTCCCCGCATAAGTGAGAATGAGGAAGATCACCCCCGCAGCCAGATAGAGGGGTAGCTGCTGATAGGTCCGCGTGGCGACGAAGTGCGCCCGCGCCATGATCTCGGCGACTCCCAGGGCATAGGTTACCGCCGAATCCTTGAGGATAATGGAATACTCGTTTGACCAACCGGGGATGGAAAGACGAAGCGCCTGGGGGAGGACAATAAAGCAAATCGCCTTGAGATCGCTCATCCCGAGCGCCCGGGCCGCCTTGAACTGCCCCTCCGGGAGCGACAGGATCGCCCCCCGGAAGATCTGGGACTGGTAAGCGGAACTGATCAGCCCCAGGACGATGATCGCGACTGTAAAGGCGGAAAGATTGACGTCCAGCGCCGTGCAGAGACCGAAATAGAAGAGGAACAGGAAGACCAGGAGCGGGATTCCTCTGAAGAACCAGACATACAGGCCGATCAGGCGGCGCAGCACCGGGGGGCCATAGACCTGCGCCGCGGCGAGGGGGACGCCCAGGACAAGTCCCAAGACCATCGCCCCGACGACAACGATCAGGGTCACCAGCGACCCCTCCAAAAGGTAGGGGAGGGCGTCTCCTATGGCGATCACACTTTCCGGCATCCGTTCAAATCACTTAAAAAATGGAAGGCCTCATGAGCTGAGGCCTTCCTGTCATCATTGACTGCTTTCCCGACTGCCTAGCGAGAGAGCATCATTTATCGATGTAGGTCTTCTTCAGCTCGGCCCAGTAAGGGGACTTCATGAGCTTCTTGAGGCCTTCGTTGACCTTCTTGAGAAACTCCCCGTCCTCCTTGCGGATCGCGTAACCGAAATCCTCGTCTTTCATACCGAAACCACCCAGGATCTTTACCGGTTTCTTTTTCGTGGCGTCGATCGCCGGGGCGTCGTCCATCGCGGCGGCGATTATCCGGCCGTTGACGACGTCTTCGACGGCGAGGGGGGCGGAATCATACTGCACGAGCTCGAACTTCTTCCCTCCCTTTTTGATCAGGTTCTCCTCGATCCACTTGGCTTCGGTGGTTCCGCGCTGAACGCCTATCTTGTTCCCGCCGGCCAGGGCCTTGCTCCACGGTGACCTTGGCCTCTTTCTTGGCGACCAATACCTGCTTGATTTTCCAATAGGCGATCGTAAAGTTGACCTGTTTTTTGCGTTCATCGGTAATGCTCATCCCCGAGGCGACAATATCGATCTTTTTCGCCTTGAGGCTGGGGATGATCCCATCCCAATCCATCGGCTGGTGCTTCACCTTGAAACCCATTTCCTTGGCAATCCAGTCCAGTGCCTTCACATCGAAGCCGTCCGGATTGCCGGATTTGTCCACATAGGCAAAAGGCGGAAAGTTTGCATCGATCCCATTGATGTAGACCTTCTCTGCGGCGATGGCCGCTGTTGCGGAAAGAACGCCCAGAGCGGCCAGCGTCAGAGCCGCACCCCAAAATCCCTTTTTCCTCATAAATAGTGATCTCCTTTCTTCCAGTCGTCTTATTTAACCCCCTCCTTGCTAAAGAGCCTTCAGAGGCATTTTAGGCTGTTGCGGCTTGCAAAGGGATGGTGATTCCTTGAAAGCGAAAAACCATAAACAAAATCACGAAGCCTGTCAAGATGAAAGGCGGAAAAAATCGGGCCCCCTGTGGACTGAACGCGAGAGTTGCTATTTTCCGCCGGGATGATTATAATAAAAAATGCCAAAAAGGATCTGTAGGCAAATTCAGCGGGCTCCTGTTGCTCACAGCGGCCATGCTTTCTGTTTCCCTGTGTCTGATGGCGGCCGCCGAAACATTCCCCAGACCGACCGGCGCGGTCAATGACTTTGCCGGCGTGATCCCCGGCCAGTACAAAAGCCGGATGGAAACCCTCGCCGGGGAGGTCCTGGAAAAGACCGGAACCTCCGTCGTCGTCGCCACGGTGGAGACGATTGGAAACAACGATCCAAGCGATTATGTGAACCGGCTCTACCAGGCCTGGGGCATAGGGGAAAAAAGCAAGGACAGGGGGGTGCTCATTTTTCTTGCCGCCAAGGAGCGGCAGGTCCGGATCGAAACAGGCTATGGTGTGGAAGGGATCATCCCCGACGGTCTTGCCGGCGAGATCCTCGACCGGTATGCAATCCCCTATTTCAGGCAGGGCGACTACGGACGGGGGTTTTATGAGACGATGGCCTCCGTCTCCTCCATCGTGGCGAAGGCCGCCGGGGTTACTCTCACAGGGCTTCCCCAACCGGAACGGAGACCGGTCGCAACCGAGAGGCGGCTGGGAATTTTCCAATTGGCGCTTCTGCTCGCGGCCGCGTTCTTTCTCCTCGGCACCCGCCGGGGCAGGGAAATACTTCCCTGGATCCTTCTCCTGATGATGAGCGGGGGGGGCGGCAGGCGCGGCGGGGATGGATTCGGCAGCTTTGGCGGGGGCGGATTCGGCGGATTCGGCGGGGGATCGAGCGGCGGCGGCGGGGCCGGCCGTGGATTTTAATGAGGTGACCTGATGGCGAGAGTACCGAAAAAACCGGAAGAGATATTCACAGAGATCACTGAGGACTATCAACAGATCTTCGGCGTGCACCTGCTTTCCATTATCCTGTACGGGAGCGGAGCCGGGGAGGATTACATCCCCGGAAGGTCGGACCTTAATTTTCTGATCACCCTCACAGAACAGGGCGTCGAGAGGCTCGATCGCATACTGGGGACAGTCGCCCGCTGGCGGAAACGCAGCGTGGCGATCCCCCTCATCATGACCCGCTCTTACCTCGAAGGATCTCAGGATTCCTATCCTATTGAGTTTCTCAACATGAAGCGCCGTTATATCGTCGTCTTCGGCGCGGATGTCCTGGCGGAGCTTACCTTTGATCGATGCCATATCCGGCTCCAGATCGAACGGGAACTCCGGGGAAAGCTCATCAATCTTCGCAGCGGCTATATCGCCACAGGGGGAAACACACGCAAGATCCGGGCTCTCATCACACTGTCCCTCACCGCCTTTGTCTCTCTCTTCAGCGCCCTGCTCTACCTGAGGAACATCGAAATCCCGCACGGCAAGCGGGAGGTCATCACGGCCGCAGGGAAAGCCTTCGGCATCGACGCCCCCATTTTTCTCAAGTGCGAGGAGATCCGCAGAAAGACGGATCGGTTTTCCTCAGCCGAAGTTCAGGCGGTTTTCCAGGCTTATATGAAAGAGGTCAACCGCCTTTGCGACCAGATTGACCGGATGGAAGTTTAGAAACAGCAAGACAAGGCTTTTAGCAGGCAATTTGCGATATGACACAATCAGGAGGTGCAGCATGACCAGCGGAAAGAAAATTATGCTCATTGCCGTCATCATCATTCTGGTGTTGGCGGGCTCCCTTTACTCCTTCTTCAAGGGGACTTACAACCAGTTCGTCACACTGGACGAGTCGGTCAAGTCATCCTGGGCGCAGGTGGAAAACCAGCTCCAGCGGCGCTACGACCTCGTCCCGAACCTCGTGGAGACAGTCAAGGGATACGCAAAGCAGGAAAAGGACGTCCTTGTGGAGGTGACAAACGCCCGGGCGCGGGTCGGAGGGGCGACGACGGTCCCTGACAAGATCAGCGCCAACAACGAGCTATCCGGCGCTCTGAGCCGACTCCTCGTCGTGGTGGAACAATATCCGGATCTCAAGTCCAACCAGAATTTCCTCAGACTCCAGGACGAACTGGCGGGGACGGAAAACCGGATCTCCGTGGAAAGAAGGCGATACAACGAGGCAGTCCAGGCATACAACGTCGCCATCCGGAGCTTCCCGGCCAATCTGCTGGCAGGAATGTACGGCTTCGAAAAGGGCTCTTTCTTCGAAGCCCCGGCCGCGGCCAAGACGGCACCGCAGGTCAAGTTCTAAAAATACTGCCTGATCCAGAGCTGCCCGAAACGGGCGGAACAGGGAATGAATCGGCGCAGCCTGTCTGTGATCGGCTGCGGAACACTTTTTTAACTCAACCGACAAACGCCGGATTCGGCAACAAACTAAGGAGAAGCATCCATGGTTAAGTATGTGTATACCTTCGGCGGCGGAACCGCCGAGGGAACGGCAAGCGACAAGAATCTGCTGGGCGGCAAGGGGGCCAACCTCGCGGAAATGTGTTCCCAGGGGATCCCCGTACCGGCCGGCTTCACCGTCAGCACCGAATGCTGCACCGCCTATTACGCCGGCGGCTGCAAGCTCCCCGCCGAACTGACCGGCCAGGTCCTGGCCGCCCTGAAGAAGACCGAAGCGAACATGGGTATGATTTACGGCGACGCCGTCAATCCGCTTCTCATTTCCTGCCGTTCCGGCGCCCGCTCTTCCATGCCCGGCATGATGGACACCGTCCTGAACGTCGGTCTATGCACCGCCACCATCCCCGGCATGATCGCCAAGACGGGCAATCCCCGCTTCGTCTGGGACTCCTACCGCCGGCTGATCATGATGTATGCCGACGTCGTGATGGAAAAAGCCGAAGGTCTGGAACCGGCGCTGGGCAAGGGCATCCGCAAGATCCTCGATGAAAAACTCGACGAGACCAAGCATGCGAAGGGCTGCAAATCCGACACGGATCTCACCGCCGACGACCTCAAGGCACTCGCCGCGGAGTTCAAGGCCCTGGTGGCCAAGCACCTCGGCAAACCCTTCCCGGACGATCCGATGGCGCAGCTCTGGGGAGGCATCGCCGCCGTGTTTAAGAGCTGGAACGGAAAGAAGGCCGTCTCCTATCGCCGCATCGAGGGCATCCCGGACGACTGGGGAACGGCGGTCAACGTCCAGGCGATGGTGTTCGGCAACATGGGCGACTCCTCCGCCACCGGCGTCGCTTTCACGCGCGATCCGGCCACCGGTGACAATAAATTCTACGGCGAGTGGCTGGTGAACGCCCAAGGCGAAGACGTCGTGGCGGGCATCCGCACCCCGAGTCCGATCAACGACGACACCAAGAACGAGCAGAACAGGCACCTCGTGAGCATGCAGCACGCCATGCCCGAAACCTACAAGGAACTGGACGCCATCCGCACCACGCTCGAGAGACATTTTACCGACATGCTCGACATCGAGTTCACCATCCAGGAGGGGAAGCTCTGGATGCTGCAATGCCGCATCGGCAAGCGCACCGGCACCGCCGCCCTGAACATGGCGATCGACATGTTGGATGAGGGGCTCATCGACAAAAAAACCGCCGTCATGCGCGTGGCGCCCAAACAGCTCGAAGAGCTCCTGTACCCGATCATCGATCCGCGGACGGAGAAGGACGCCCACCTGCTCGTCAAGGGCCTTCCCGCCGGCCCGGGCGCCGCGTGCGGTGCCCTGGTCTTCACCGCCGAGGACGCCGTGGCCGCCCACCGCGCAGGGAAGAGCAGCATCCTGCTTCGGGAAGAGACGAATCCCGAGGACGTCGAAGGAATGCGCGCCGCCGCCGGCATCCTCACCGCGCGCGGCGGGATGACCTCCCATGCAGCGCTTGTCGCCCGCGGCTGGGGGAAGTGCTGTATCGTCGGCGCGGGAGGGTTGCATGTGGACGCCAAAACCAAGACGGCGCGGATCACGGGCTCCGCGACCGTCCTGAAGGAAGGCGATATCGTGACCCTCAACGGCACCAAAGGCCATGTCTATATGGGCTCCCTGCCGATGATGGACGCGACCGAGAATCCGCGCTTCCAGCGCTTCATGACGATGGCGGACACATTCCGGACGATGGGCGTCCGCACCAACGCCGACACGCCGGAGGACGCCAAGGTGGCCCGGAGTTTCGGCGCCGAGGGCATCGGCCTGGTCCGCACGGAGCACATGTTCTACGGCGAGGGGTCGGATCAGCCCCTCTTCTACCTCCGCAAGATGATCCTCAGCAACACCGCCGAAGAGCGCAGGGCCGCCCTGAACGAGCTCTTCCCCTTTGTCAAGGCCTCTCTGAAGGGCACACTGGAGGCGATGGAAGGCCTGCCGGTGACCATCCGCCTCCTCGACCCGCCGCTGCATGAATTCGTGCCGCAGGGAGTCGAAAAGCAGGCCGAGCTGGCCCGCGCACTGGGCATCAGGGTGGAGGACATCAAGAAGCGGGGCGAAGCGCTCCATGAAACCAACCCGATGATGGGACACCGGGGCGTCCGTCTCGGCGTCACCTATCCCGAAGTGAGCGAGATGCAGACCGCCGAACTGACCAAGGCGGGCAAGAAGTGCGTTCCGGAGATCATGGTCCCGGTGACCTGCGACGTCTCCGAGATCGAGGTCACCAAGAAGATCACGGACCGCGTCCATGCCGAGATCCTCAAACAATTCGGCCTTGCCAAGCTGGATTACAAGTATGGTACGATGATCGAAATCCCGCGCGCCGCGCTCCTCTCGGACCGGATGGCGAAAGCCTGCGAATTCTTCTCCTTCGGCACCAACGACCTGACCCAGCTGACGTTCGGATTCAGCCGCGACGACATAGGCGGATTCATGAATGAATATCTCGACCAGAAGCTCCTCGCCGCCGATCCCTTCCAGACCATCGACCGGGACGGTGTCGGCATGCTCATCCGGATGTCCGTCGACAAGGGCCGCGCCACACGCCCGGACCTCAAGATCGGCATCTGCGGCGAGCAGGGGGGAGATCCGGCCTCCGTCGATTTCTGCTATGAAACCGGCCTGACCTATGTGAGCTGCTCGCCGTTCCGCGTGCCCATCGCCCGCCTCGCGGCGGCCCAGGCGGCCCTCAAGGCCGGCAGGAAGAAATAGATGAACTTCCCTGCGGCATTCCGCAGGGAATCCCGGGGGGGAGGTCATTCTCCCTCCCGAGAATTTTCTTTCAGGAAATTTGACCCGTAGAGACGCATGCCGAAAATAACCCCTTGACATTTTTCCTTTCCTGAATATAATAATGACAACTTTTTGACTTGGAAATATCTTGTAGACCTTCCCCGATAGAGAAGTGAAAGATGATCTCCAAGCCCTGTCACATGACCTGTGTGACGGGGTTTTTTGTTTTAGGGAACAGGAAGGAAACGGAACGAATGGTTGACCGGAAACAAGATATTCTCAAGTTAATATAAGAAGTTAAAAAATAAGAAAGGAGAACGGAAGTGAAAAAGGTAGAAGTGGTATCACTCTTTACAATGTTATCGATTCCGACCATGACGGTAGATCCGATTATTCAGACCATTGTAAAGGTATTGGCGTACATCTAGGAATCTACATTCATTTATTCTGAGAAACAGGCTTATTCTATGGGGACGAGGGGTCCTTCCCTCTCCCCAGATAAGTTTTTGGACTGCACGGGTTTATATCATCACCCCGTGATGAAAAAAACCCTTTCCAGCCTCCCCATAAAAGCCAATGTTCCGCCGCCGACTGAAAATCGCAGGGATCACTTCTCTGCTTTTCGCATAAATGCCGGCCACGGCTGCGGCAATCCCGACTACCCCTGGGAAACCAACCCCGCAGCCCCGGTTCAAATCCGTGCCTCAACAGGTTGCTGGATGTCAGGATCACTTACCCGGATGTCATTCCCTTCCCGGGTATTCTGAAAATTTGGAACGACCGGTTCCATTGTGAGCCCACATCCCGAATCAGGGTGAAAAGATCTTCCGATTTTATGGTGAAAATCATCTTGACATGCCGGAACGCTTCTCTTATTCTCGTCGACATTAAAGCCGGTTCTTATCCGGGCAGGAAGAGATTTTTTGTTTATTCATTGACTTCTCCGGAAAGTTTCCGTTAATTTCACCTTCCAGCCGGTAAACGGAAACGCCGGTTTTTTCGTGGTTCCATCATCACTGACCTGTGTGCAACTCGGCTGGGGAGGGATGTTATGACCCTTATCAATCTGGAAGATGCGAAAGTGTCATATGAAGGCCAGATGCTTCCCGCCATCAACCTGATCGGCAAACTGCAGACGCAACTTCGCGAGGCGGCATCCCGGATGACTGCGATAGCCAAAACACTGGAGGATCTTCAGACTGAACTGCTCAATTCCCATACCGTTGAGGTGAAGCTGACACTTTCCAAAAAAGATTACAGCACATTGAGGTCCCTGGGCGGCACGGATGACACGGAGAGGATCCACAAAGCCGTCATGAGCGTCATTCATCCCGAAGAAACGGAAAATGGTTCGGGTTCGGGCGAATCCGGAACGGCAGTGCCCCGCGTTGGAGACAATCCGGCACCGCCTCCGGTGGAATCCCGATCAGAGATGACAAAATCCTCGGAATCCATCCCGCTCCCCCATCCAGAGGCTGCCGGGCAAGACTTCCGGGGGCAGCCGATTGCCGCAGAAACAGCGATAAAAAAGAAATTGATCACCAAATGTCCCACATGCCAGTCCCTGATTGATCTGCCTGACGCATCAAGCGACCAGTGGCCTGTTGAGCTCAAATGCGGCAACTGTGGATCCAGGTGTTTGGTGAAACCCAGTTTTCGGATACCGCAATGAAATAGGGAGATCTTTATATGAAAAAAATGACTCAACGGCAGATGTTGGAGGCGCTCAAAGATTATGACACCCCTTCGATCACCAATGTCCTGGCTACGTATCCGGCGAACCCCCTCTGCCTGGGGCTGTACAATCCCTGGACAGAGAATTGGTATACCGATCAGACGATCCGCTGCATGTACCCCGAACTGGGGCGAACCGTGGGTTATGCAGTGACTTGCGTTTACGGTCTGCCTGATCCGGGCTTCAACCGGCTTACCTTCATGGATGTCATCGATGCGCTCGACGCCTCACCGAAGCCGACGATCCTGGTGCTGCAGCAGAAATTCCCGCCTGAAATCGCGGGTAAGGTAGGCCTGTCGGGAGGCAATATGACATCGGCGATGAAGGCGGTGGGCTGTCTGGGGGTGATCTCCAACGGTCCGTCGCGCGACCTGGACGAGATCCGGCCGATGAAGTTCCAATACATGCTGACCGGTGTAACCGCAGGGCATGGCGCCATGGCGGTGTACGCAGTGAACGTGCCGGTATCCGTTGGGGGCATGGATGTGTGTCCGGGCGATATCATCCACATGGATGAGGACGGGGCGGTCAAATTTCCCGCGGACAAGCTGGAGGCTGTGCTGACAAACGTGCAGGCCTTGCAGAAACAGGAGGCCGACCGCATGGGACGGTTGCAGAAGGCCACCTCGGCAGCCGAAGTACGCGCCATTTTCGGCGGGCAATCCTACGCAAAAAAATAGCGCAGCGAACAAACAATTTCTCTTGACTTTTTGTCCGCCATGCCATATGAGGGCGGCACAGCGGGAATTTACAGGTCAATTGCTCCGCTATACAAATGTGCTAAAGTGCCGGAGATGGATCACGGACCCGCGCTTTGGCGCGGGTTTTTTTATTATCCGGCAGGCAACGGGGCAGCGGGAAGGCTGTTCCTGTTCATGATAGGGTAAACCAATTCACTAT
>JAMDBG010000177.1:0-6699 GCA_023487865.1 Deltaproteobacteria bacterium
TTTCAGACCGAAAAAATCGACGACCTTTTTCTTGCCCATCCTGTTTCCCCTCCTTTTGGATAGTAAAAAAAGCCAACCTCCGAAGCGCGAGGTCGGCCGGATTGCATGGTTCGAGCGGGCCTACGCCGCCCTTTTACTGCAGCGTGGTGAAAAAACGCGACCAGCGCGGCTGATAGCGATCCATGATATTGAGTGAGATTACAACGGCCGTGGCCCGCCCCAGTATGGCTTTGCGATCGACGAAGCCGAAGTAGCGCGAGTCCGCGCTGTTGTCCCGGTTATCGCCCATCATGAAATAGTGGTGATCCGGAACGGTCACCGGCGGAAACGAGCGCATCGCCGGTCGATCGGGCATGGTCATCGTCATATGTCTATGTCCCGTCAAATCTTCGGTATAGAACTGCCGTTCCCCCTCGTCGGACGGGGGTGCTGCGAGGCCTTTCCAATCGGGAATGTCGTAGTTCAGGGCTTCGCCGTTGATGAAAAGCCGATTGTTGCGCATCGCAATGGTATCACCGGGTACGGCCACGACACGCTTTACCAGACGCGTCCCATCCGCAGGGGAAAGAAACACGACGATCTCCCCCCGCCCGGGGTTGTCCCAACTGGCGAGATGCCAGGTGGTGTAAGGCACTTTCAGATCGTAGGCGAGCTTGTTGGCGAAGATCCGGTCCCCTTCAAGGATGGTCGGATTCATCGATCCTGTGGGGACCACATACCAATCCGCTATGGCCGACTTGAACGAGGTCGCTATCAGCAAAGCGATGAGGAGGCTGCCAAGCCACCCCCGCAAGAGGATCGATGCGTATTTCCCGAAGTGTTTCGTCATTTGTCCCCCCTGGTTTAACCCATCGCCTGCCTGATCAGCTTGCTGATCTCCCCTTCCCTGGGAAACCGCTGCCCTTCGCCGAGAATCCTTCATGAAACAAAACACTGCCTTTGGGAACCTTTTCAGTAAACGGCATAGCAAAAAATACTTCTTGAGGAATTCCCGCATGAATCAGTTGCGGATATTCTGGAAGCCAAGCCGCAGGTAGTAATCCGGATGACCCACCAGCACGCACCCTTGGCCTCCCTTTTTTTTAAGTAAAGACAACCCTTCATGGATAAGGGATTTCCCGATTCCTTTTTTTTGATGCTCCGGAAATACAGAAACCGGGCCGAGGCCGTACCAGCCTGTCGAACCGTCAGAAATTGTGACCGGCGAAAAAGCGATATGGCCTACCACCTGTCCATCAATCTCCGCAACCAGCGAAACGGTCAGCGCATTGGCTTTCCGTAATGCATTGATGATGAATTGTTCCGTATGCTGACTGATTGCTAGGCTCTTGAAGGCGGCAATGGTCACTTTCGATATGGCTTCCATATCCGAACCTGTTTCATTCCTTATGATCATTTTGCTCCTTGGTCTCACAGGCAAGTTCCCCAAAAATCACCGGGCTCCAACGACTGGTTGGCCAATACATTCGGCATGAAGACCTGAATTCTTCGCAGCAGCAAATTGTCTTCTATCAGAGGTGATAAAGATGAATCAACTGGTAGCCTCATGAATTCATGCCACGCTCTTCTAAGATGGCTGAAGATAAGTTGCTTCCCTGGATACGCAAACGGATTCCTGATTGCCTCCACGCCGGGTTCATCTTTGCTTTATCGGAAAATGGAACCACTTCAGCCACCGGTTTTCCGCGCCTGAGAAGAATAAGAGTTTCCCCATGTTCTACCTCAGTTATCAAATCTGAAGCCTTTTTGCGGAAATCTGTGAATGCAATGTTTTTCATTGGCGTACCTCCTAAACTGGACACCCAAGTATACAGTTTAGGAGTGGTCTTTTGTCAAGACTCAATTTTGGGGTCAACGGCGAAGCTAAGCGGAGGCACGAACCTGCTGGACTGTGGAGCAAGCCTTGCAGGTGAAGTGACGACCGCTTCAGCGTATTGTTGGCACCGCGAATCAGGGCGCGAGCCAGCTATTTATTTCATTCAAGAACACGGCTAATGATCCTATCCGAGCGCCAACAAGGAGCTGAAAAGCGGTAGCTTAGCGGCGCCAACAGTTAAAGCTGTCGATTGGACTGCGAACACCGGTCGGTCCACAATTCAACATGAGTATTGGATGGTACTATCTTTAATGGCACTTTCGTCACGGTCATTCCCTCAGCCCCTGCCTGCCTGTTGAAACGTTCGGACGAAACTCGTGAAACAGCGATGTAAATTGGAGGTGTTCGAAGAAAGGTGCGCAAGATGACCACTTTATGGACACCTTGTCAATGATTTATTGATAATAGGTCATGGGGGTGAAAGATCACCATTTGCTTCCCTTGGAGGCCGACTCCTGATATAAGGCGCCGGGAATAAAGACCATGCAAGAGGATTTTGGAATTTGATCTACCTGAAAGACATCAGCCTCTCCTTTGCCGACCGGAAGATCTTCGAGAAGATCAACTGGACGATCACGGACCGGAGCCGGGTCGGCCTGGTCGGCGACAACGGGACAGGCAAGACGACGCTCCTGCGGACGATCCTCGGGAGCATCGATCTGGACGCGGGATCGATCGAGATCCCGGACCGCAAGAGGGTCACGATCGGCTATCTCCCCCAGGACCTCGTCGAGCTGGAGCCGATTCCGCTGATGGACTACCTGCGCCAGAAGAGCGGGATCGCGGAGCTGGAGGAGGCGGTGAAACGCGGCGAGGAGGCGCTCTCCCACCATTCCGACGCCGACGATCCGGCCCACGAGAAGATCCTGAAGGAGTATGAATACGCCGTCGCCTCATTCAACGCGAAGGACGGCTACGCCTTTGCGGCAAAGGCCAAGCAGATCCTCGCCGGCTTCGGGTTCAGGAACAGCGATTTCCAGAAAAACTGCGGGGATTTCTCCGGCGGCTGGAAGATGCGGATCCAGCTCGCCGTCATCCTCCTTTCCCGGCCGGACATCATGCTCCTGGACGAGCCGACCAACCACCTCGACACGGAGAGCATGGAGTGGCTGGAGAGCTGGCTCAAGGACTATCCCGGCACGATCCTCACCATCGCCCACGACCGGGTCTTCCTGGACAAGATCGTCACCGTGATCGCCGAGCTCGCCAACCGGACGATCACGATCTACAAGGGAAACTACTCCTACTACCTCCGGGAGAAGGACCGCCGCCGCGAGGCCCTAAAAAAAGAGATGGAGCTGCAAAGGGCGGAGATCAAGAAGATCAGGGAATTTGTCGAGAGGTTCCGGTACAAGGCCACCAAGGCCAGCCAGGTCCAGAGCCGGATCAAGATGCTGGAGAAGTTCGATGTCCTCCATGAGGAGGGACGGGGGAAAAGCGTGAAGATCCGCTTCCCCGAAAGCCCCCGGAGCGGGAAGGAGGTCCTCGACATCCGCGGTTTGGCGAAATCCTACGGGGACCTGAATGTCTTTCACGATGTGAACTTCACCCTCTACCGGGGGGAGAAGGCGGCCGTCGTCGGGGTGAACGGGGCGGGCAAATCGACCCTCTCCCGGATCCTCAGCGGCGAGGAGGCGCCGAGCTCCGGTGAGGTCGGCTACGGGCTCAACGTGAAGATGGCCTTCTTTTCCCAGGAGAGCGCCCAGAACCTCAACTACCGCCGGACGATCTGGGAGGAGGTCAACGCCGCCGGGACCCGGAGCAGCGACCAGGAGAGGCGGAACCTCCTCGGCGCCTTTCTTTTTTCGGGCGACGATGTTTACAAGGAGATCGCCGTCCTGTCCGGCGGTGAGAAGTCCCGCCTGGCCCTGCTGAAGATCCTGCTCACGGACACGAACCTCCTGATCCTCGACGAGCCGACCAACCACCTCGATCTGAAGACTCGCGAGATCTTCCAGAACGCCCTGCTCAGCTACCAGGGGACGATCCTGATCGTCTCCCATGACCGCTTCTTCCTCGATTGCCTGGTCGACCGGGTCTTTGAACTCAAGGACGGCGTCTGCCACGAATACCGGGGCAACTACTCCTATTTCATCGAAAAGAGGCGGGAGGCGGAAAACGCCGCACTCCTTCCACCGATGGAACAGGCTCTTGCTGCGCCTGTGGAAATGCAGGAGAGCAAAGCGGATGCGGAGACGGTTCGGAAACCGGAGGAGCGAAGCCGAAAGACCAAGGAAGAAAGACGTCTCGAGGCGGAAGAGAGGAACCGGATCTCGCGGGCCACGTCGGCTCTGAAGAATGACCTGGCGAAAACCGAAGAACGGATCGCCCTTCTGGAGACCCAACAGAGGGAAGGCGAGGCGGCCCTCTGCGAACCGGACATTTACCGTGATCCGGAGAGGATCAAGCAGCTCAATCAAGAGCTGAAAGCGATTTCCGCGGAGCTGGAAGATCTCTACTATGCCTGGAACGACCTGACCCTGAGGCTGGAGGCGATTGAAGAGTCCCTACGGAACGGAGGCGCCTGAACCTTCCTGCCGTTAAAACAAAAGCGGGCCGCATCCCGCCGGCCCGCCTCTTACTTTCCATCCCGCTGAGGCGGTTACGCCCCATCGAGGTTCGTGCTCTCCGCCTTCTGAAACCAGCCACCCGGATTAACGAAGTACTCCTCCGTATCCTTGAGAGAGGAATAGTGTTCATGTTCGATTTTGGCCAGGAGGCCGAAGAACGCCTTCTCCTTCGCGTCGGACGACTGGTCGCGAAGGTGCGCATAGAACGCGGCCCCCTTTGCCTCGAAATCGATCGCCTCGCGGACCGCCTTCAGGTCATCCGCATCACCGGCGGCAGCCGCTTTCCCACTGGCCTTGGCGGCCCTGCCGAAGATGGACCGTACCGGGGTCTCATTGACCTTGAGAGGAACGGTCTCCGGCCACTTTTGGTCCTTCCTCCAGCTTTCCGCAAGCTGCTTGAGCCGGTCATAATGCTCCAGTTCCTCCCCCGCGATCTGCTCGAACATCGCCTTGCCGACGGCATTCTTCGTTCTCTCCGCGTTTTTCTTATAAAAATGGTGTTCGTTCATCTCGTTTTTCAGAGCGGTTTCCAAAGCATTCAATCGTTGTCCCATAATTCTCTCCTTTACTCCACCTTCTTGAACATCTTTCCCTTGGCGCCGCAGACCGGACAGACCTCGGGCGCCGACTTCTCCGCCGTATAGCCGCAGACCGGGCAGACATAATAGGCGTAGGTTTCGCCGGCCTTTGCGAGTCCGGCCAGCATCTCCTGGTAGAGCCGGGCATGGACCTTTTCCACCTCGTTGGCAAAATGGAAGGACCGCTCCGCCTCCTTGTTCCCCTCCGCCTTGGCCGCCTCGATCATCCCGGGATACATCGACTTGAACTCGTGGCTCTCTCCGGCAACCGCCTCCTCGATGTTCTCGCGGGTCGTGCGGATCCCCTTGAGGACCCTCAGGTGGTTATGGGCATGGACGGTCTCCGCCTCTGCCGCGGCCCTGAACAGACGGGCCGCCTGGGGATGTCCTTCCTGGTCCGCCTTTGCGGCAAAGGCCAGGTATTTCCGATTGGCCTGGGACTCGCCCGCGAAGGCCTCCTTCAATGCCTCTTCCGTTTTTGACATATCATTCTCCTTTCCTAACTCTTCTTTCATTGTCCCGGCCTCGGCCGACCGAACCCGGCCGACGGGGAAACAAACGGGACCGGTTTCTCAAGATCGATCCCGATACTAGCAAACCCCGTCCCTCCGCTCAAGCGGATAATTGCCATACCCGGGCTTTTATCACCTGTTGCCGTACTGCTCCTTGATCCAGGACTGATACTCCCCGCTCCTGATCCGCTCGCTCCAGGGCAGATGATCGAGGTACCAGCGAACGGTCTTCCGGAGGCCCGACGCGAAGGATTCCGCGGGCGACCAGCCCAGCTCTTCGTGCAACTTTTTGAAATCGATGGCATAACGCCGGTCGTGACCGGGTCTGTCCTTTACAAAGGAGATCAGCCGCCGACGGGAATCCCCCTTCGGAGACGGCGCATACTCGTCCACCAGATCGCAGATCATCTCCACGATGACGATGTTTTCCATCTCCGCATGGCCGCCGATATTGTAGGTCTCGCCCCGCCGCCCCTTCTCCATGATCTGACGGATCGCCTCGCAGTGGTCCGTGACGTAGAGCCAGTCCCGGACGTTCTTGCCGTCCCCGTACACCGGCAAGGGCTTTTCCTCCAGGGCGTTGAGTGTCACCAGCGGGATGAGCTTTTCCGGAAACTGATAGGGGCCGTAATTGTTGGAACAGTTGGACAGGGTCGTCGGCAAACCGTAGGTTTCATGGTAGGCCCGCACGAGATGGTCGGAGGAGGCCTTGGATGCGGAATAGGGGCTGTTCGGGCGATAGGGGGTCTCTTCGGTAAATGCCCCCACCGGGCCGAGGCTCCCGTATACCTCATCGGTGCTGATGTGGTGAAACAGGCGGAACTCCTTTCCCCTTGCCCTGGCCGCTTCAAGGAGGTTGAAGGTCCCGATGATGTTGGTCTGGATGAAGCTGTCCGGCTTGAGGATCGAACGGTCCACATGGGACTCGGCGGCAAAATGACACACGGTATCGATCCCGTATTTCTCGAACAGCCCCCGGACCACGGCTGCATCGCAGATATCCGCCTTCTGGAACAGATACCTCCCCGGCCGGGTTTCCGCAATGTCGCTCAAGTTTTCCGGATTCCCCGCATAGGTGAGACTGTCCGCGTTGATGATCCGGCCCTTAAAACCTGCATTGGAGAGTTAGGAAAGGAGAATGATATGTCAAAAACGGAAGAGGC
>JAMDBG010000177.1:6739-9675 GCA_023487865.1 Deltaproteobacteria bacterium
GACAATGAAAGAAGAGTTAGGGAGGGTACCCTTCCCGAAGCAGTCGGAGCTGAGCCGCCCGAAGTGAATCGGCAAGGGGTCTTTTTCTTTCGAGCTGTCGATAAAAAATCTCGAGAAGGTGGGCGGCCGCCTGGTCGCCGACAAGCCACAGCGTCGAGATGACAGAGGAGCTTCCTGCGTGGAGAAACGCCCGCTGCATTGCAGCAATGCTTCTCCCCTCCGGATCTTTCTTAGGCAGGGTGTCACAGCCGCTGAGGACGACGGCCCATCCCGGATAACGAAGCCGGAAGATCTCGAGGACGGTCAGGACGCCGTCCCGACCGGCCCCCGGTGTCAGCAGAAGACCCGAATGCAGCGGCGCCTCGGGATCGAACTGTCCCCGGACTGCAAAATGGAGGATGTCATAGTTCGCCATCATCTCCCCCGCTTTCGCCTCCGACGCCTGTTCATTGAGCAGCACGGTTCCGCCCTGCTTCATGATCCGCTTAAGCTCATCCACAGCATGTTGCAGATCCAGCGTCTCATCCGCCAGATCGGGATTCCCGAAAGCAAGTATCCTGAGAACCGGCGGCGCCTTTTCCGCAACGGCCTTTTTCAACAAACCGGCGGTGGGAAGGTGAAATATGGAAAATCCTTCAACGAGAAACTTCCCCCGATAATTCATCGCCGCGAAGGGGAAATAATTGAGGCAGTCATCAGGAATAAATCCGATCCGATCTCCGGAAACGAACGGAATGACTGGTTTAAGCAATAGATTGTACACCCGGCGGGAGAGGTTCTCCGTTCTTTTCCTGTCCCGGGAGTAAATGGCTTCGAGATAGGACAGGACGAGGCCTCTGAGCTCCGCCCGGATGAGATCGATTTTCACCAGTTGGACAATATTTTGGTGGACGGCCCATACGTAAACGCCGGTATCAGTCGTAAAATAGGAAAATAGTGTGGTATTCTCATCCAAAAGACGTTGCAGTGCGGCAGGATCGATCCCCTGCGCTGAGACAAGGGGGAGGAGTCTTTCGGCTTCTGTCCCGATCTGATCAAGAAGCTCGTCCTGCATCGTCCTGATCCCCTTGAGCCGCTCCAGAAGCTCCCGGGTGTGCGCCTCACCGGACACATTCAGTATACGTCGCCGGAGGACTCGGACGATTTCACCGAGTTCCGCCTCCCGCCGGAGCAGTTCCCGCTCGGCGGGGTTCGCACCGATATCCTGACCGGCCAGAAGATCCGCCATCATGAGCGCCTTGGCCTTCTCCGCCGCCGTCAGGGCTTCGCCGGCGCGCCCCACTGCAGCCAGCATCTCGACCAGGGATTCATAGACCGCCCGGCGCTGAAAGCGGCAGACGTCCGCAAACATTTCCGGTTCCGGCCCGGACCGCTGGGCCGAAAGGATCGCGTCTGCCTCCTGGAGGGCCGTAATCGCCTCGTTTCTCTCCCCCAGTTCACGGGCATAACGTGCCAAAAGGAGTCTCGCCCAGATCCGATAAGAGGCCGCTTGGTAGTGATCGGCCCTCTCCCGGAGTGTTTCGGCTGCCCGAAGGCCTTCCTTCCTGTTTACCCAGCCGAGGCCGAGTTCGCCCAGAAACAGGAGACTCCTGATTTCTCCCTCACGGAATCCCGCTACCCGCGCTGACTCCGCTGCATGGAGGAGTTCACGCAGCGACGCCGGACCATTGCCTCTCATCCCCTCGGCAAGCCCCAGGAATGCACGTGCATCGGCCTCGGCTCTTTCAAAATCACTGTCGGGAATAAAAAATCCAACCCTCGTCTTTCGCAATGCCTGGTTCGTGGCGAGGGCGTCATGGAGGTGGGTGCCGCTCTCGTCGGCCGGGCGCGACCCGGGTAGTGGTGTTTCCTGAAGACGGTAAACCGCCAGCAGGCGCGGGAAGTACTCGGACAGAACCGCCGCCATGCCGGCGGCGAGTTCGGCATCGCGCTTCAGCCGGAGGAAGTGAACATCCGTTTGAAAAACCGTATTGTGCCGCAGAGACAGACGGAGGGACTCTCGGGCGCGGCCAAAATCACCCTTCAGCAGGGCGAGATGACCGTCGAGATATTCCGGAAAGGCGCGAAGAGGCGGCTCCGTCCATTTTTCACCCGCTTCCCGCACCAGGGTAAAAGCCTCACGCTCGCGACCGGTCCGCATCAGGAAGAGGACCTTTTTGGAAAAGACCAGCGCCTCGCCGGAGGGATCTTTCTTTACAGCAAAGGCCTTCGCTGCCCTGTCCAGAAGGTGAAGCACCCTTCCCTCATCCCCCTCCGCCTCATATCGGTTGGCAAGGGCCAGAAATATTTGGGGGATTCTCCAGTCGTCCGCTTTTGCGCCCCGCAGGAGATCCTGGTATTCTCTGGGAACATCAGGATCGTAGGGTACCTGCTGCTCGACTTTTATTTTTTTCTCCGGGACCGGTACGGTTGCTTTTTTTTCGACCGCTTTCATGCAGCCGGAGAGGCCTAAACTGATGCAGATCAGGATCGCAAACCAAGGTTGAAAAGGCATTACACCTCTTTAATCACAAATATTTTGTATCGAGACATCTCGTACCCTACTAAAAAACGGGGCTTTCATCAACCCCCTTGCTGAGAATAAATGGAGCTTCACAGATACGACCTCGCCCCGATATAGGCTCGGCTGAAATAGCGATTCGAGAGTGAGTCCGTTCTGATCCGCTTCCCCTTTTCCGGGGCATGGATGAATTGGCCGCTTCCCATATAGAGACCGACATGGGTCACCTTATCGCCTCCAATAGCGAAAAAAACGAGGTCTCCCCGCTCCAGGGAGGAAAGTTCGACCGGATTGCCCGCCATGTACTGCTCGCGCGAGGTGCGGGGAAGATCGAAACCGTTTAGCTGATAGACGGTCATCGTCAGCCCGCTGCAATCAAAACCGGTTTCAACGGAGGTGCCTCCCCAGAGGTAGGGTACGAGATGTCTCGATACAA
>JAMDBG010000177.1:9685-14057 GCA_023487865.1 Deltaproteobacteria bacterium
CCCCTCTCCGCCCGTCGTGCGACCGGATACTCATCAGGGCTGACGATATAGAATTCTTCAATGATACCCGCCCGGCGGATCTCCTCTGCCCTGGCGCGGGCCAGCTCTTTGCTGGGGAAGTTGCCGAACCTCACCCTGTAGAGCCGGCCGGCCAAGAAATAGGTCGCCGCGAGTCCCTTTTCCTGAAGGGATAAAGTGAGCCGGGCGCCGTTTTCCGCACTGGCGAAGGCCCCGGCCTGGATCGTATAGCCCAGGCGGGGAAGCGCCTTCTTGATGATTTTTGCCGCCGGTGCAGTATGACGCACGGTCGGCCGTCCGCAACCCGCTGAGACAAGAACCAGGATGCCCACCCCCGCAAGAAGCACTGGGCGCCTGATAAGACATGGCTGCCGTTTCATAGTATGCGCACGTATCCTTAAGAATGATTGGCTGCAATGGCCCCATTCTCATGAAAATGGCGGAAAATTGCAAGAAGACTGTGGCTGATGTGCTTGAAAACAAACAGGAGGTTCAGCGGGCAGGATCGCCCCATCGCTTTCGGACCAAGGAGCGCGCCGCCTCGGCATCCGCTATCTCACCGCCCAGTTGGGCGTCCTCGATTGCACCGAGGATTTCCCGGAAAAGCGGACCCGGCGTATAGCCCATCCCGATGAGATCTTCCCCGGTCAGAAGGGGAGGCGGCCGGAGCTCTTCCTCGGAATACTCTTTCAGCTTTTGCAGGGCGAATTCATAGTTGTCGAGAAGACCATGACTCCCCAGACAGTCGAGCCGGTGGAGTTCCAGGTGGAGGGCGAAATCCGTCTGACGGAGGAAGCGTTTCAACCGGTTAGGTCGCATCTCGCGGACATTCATGAAGAGCATGTGTCCTCTGATCAGGGCCAGGATCGTCTCCGTCTCCTCCCGCGAGAAACGGAGCCTTTGCAGGATAGCGGCCGCGATCTCTTCTCCCCGCCGGACATGGCCGTAAAAATGCACCCCGTTTTCGTCCTCAAAACGGGTGACCGCCTTTCCCTCATCGTGGAGGAGGACCGCCCAGGCGAGGCGCAGGTCGACGCTTCCGTCCTCACAACGGAGTAAAGCAAGCATCCGCAGGGTATGTTCCCAGACATCCCCCTCGGGATGAAAGGCTGGAGGTTGGCCGACCCCCTTGAGCGCCAGAACCTCGGGAAGGATCTCCGCAAGAAGTCCGCTATCCGCCAGGAGCTCCACCCCTTCCCTCGCCCGGCCGCTTGTCAGTATCCGGTTGAGCTCCTCCCGGATGCGCTCGGCGCTGATCCGCCGGATGGAAGCTGCCTGCCTGCGGACGGCGGTCAGGGTCGCTGGGTCGAGAGTAAAGCCGAGCGTGGCGGTAAAACGGACCGCCCGGAGCATCCGCAGGTGATCCTCGGAGAAACGTTCCTCCGGATCGCCGATTGTCCGGATGAGCCGGCGTTCGATGTCGCTGCGGCCGTCGACATAATCAATAATCCGGCCCGTCTCCGGATCCATGAGCAGACCGTTGACCGTAAAGTCCCGGCGGCTGACATCCTCCTCGACAGTGGCGAAGATGACCCGGGAGGGGTGGCGTCCGTCGTCATAGCCGGTTTCCACCCGGAAGGTGGCCACTTCATAAGGGCGCCCCCCTTCGATGACGAGAACGACGCCGAAGCGGGCGCCAACGGGAACCGTCTGGGAGAAAAGAGGCTGGACCTCTTCCGGACGGGCCGATGTCACAATGTCGAAATCTTGCGGAGTCACACCGCGGATCAGATCACGGACGCAACCGCCCACCAGAAAGGCCTCATGCCCGGCCCCCCTCAGACGGCGGACGATGGCGGCTGCATCAGCCAGCGGCACGCTCACCTCCCGGTCCTTCTCTCCTCTGCCATCCCCTGCGGAGGGCAGTGTGGAGCACCGAGGTAAAAGCGATGGTTGTGAGCGTGGTTCCGATCGGGATATCCAGGGATTTG
Organism: Deltaproteobacteria bacterium; assembly: GCA_023487865.1. Lineage (GTDB taxonomy): Bacteria > Desulfobacterota > Syntrophia > Syntrophales > UBA5619 > JAKAFS01. The sequence goes on from JAMDBG010000177.1 coordinate 11,635, forward strand.
ATGAGATAGTAAAAGGTTATTCCCGCCGCAAGCGAAAGGGTAGCCGTAAGGTCGGCACGGCGACCGCGTTTGTCACACTTCAGAAAAAAATAGTCCGTAAGAAGAATGGCAATCAGGGGTGAGAAGACAGAACCCAGCACATAAAGGAATTCGGTATACCGGTCGATGGGAAAGACAAGGGCCGCGGCGGTGCCGATTGCGGCAAAGCCGACGGCCGCCATCCGGTCGCTGACCCGTGGAAAGATATTGATCAGCGAGATCCCCGCCGAATAGACATCCAGGAAAGTGGTCGTCACAGTGGAGAGTCCGAGGATGGCCAGCGCCATCAGGCCGAGATTGGCCGCAAGCATGATCTGCGTCGGATCGGGCGAACCGGAGAGAAGCCCGCCCGCCATCCCTATCGCATACATCCAGCAGCTCCCGAGGAAATAACCGCAGAACGGTGCGATCAGGGCGCCTTTCCTGGTCCGGGCGAGGGAGGTGTAATCGGAGATGAGCGGAAACCAGCTGAGCGGCATGATGATCGAAAGCTCAAAACCCATCCCGAAAGCCCCTTTCTGCTTTGCCATATCTGCCGCAATGGGCGGGTGTGTGAGGATCACCCAGCTCATCACAATCGTGAGGATCAGAAGCAATGACGCGGCCAGGGTGTTGATTCTCTTGAATCCCTTCACTCCCCAGAATACCCAGAGCCCGACGAGCAACCCGATCAGGCAGGACATCAGAGTCGGATGATCGAAGTTCCACAGGGAGCGGCCGATCACGTTCATCGCCGTCCCCCCCTCGATGATCATGATCGCCGTCCAGCCGACGAGCTGGAGGATGTTGATCAGCGAAATGATATAGGACCCCTGCTTTCCGAAGGAGATCCGCGTGGACATGATGGCGGGGAGTCTCTCCCTGAATCCGATCAGTCCCGCGAGGACCAGGAGTATCGTCCCTGCCAGGTGACCCAGGAGGATCGCCCAGAGCCCTTTTACCGCCCCGAGCTCCGCGAGATAGCCGCCCGTGAGGATCTCCGCGACGGAAACGGCGGCGCCGAACCAGAGAAAGAACAGGTTGAGGCCGCTCAACTGAGTTTTTTCTTCCATGCTTCACCTCTTATCCGCCTTTTTTCCAGCCTTCCGGTCTCATGGCCGCACTGCCTTCTTTTGAAATAAAGAGGGGTGCCAGATGGTTCGTCGGTCCGTGTCCTCCGCCCACCCGCCAGGCATGACGCACCGCTTCGGTAATGTAACGCTTGGCCTCCGTCACCGCAGCGGTGACATCCTTTCCAAAGGCGAGTTCGGTGGCGATCGCCGCCGAATAGGTGCAACCGGTTCCATGGGTGTCCCCCGTGGCGATTCGCTGCGATCGGAACTCCCGGAATTCCTTCCCGTCATACAGAATGTCCACCGCATCTCCGGAGAGATGTCCCCCCTTGACGACGACGTGCCTCGCCCCCATCTTTTTGATGATCCTGGCGGCCGCCTTCATGTCGTCAAGCGTCTCGACCCTGATTCCGGTGAGGACTTCGGCCTCGGGGATATTCGGTGTAAGGACAAAGGCGCGCGGGATGAGTTCCGCAATGAGGATCTCCTTGGCCTCCTCACGGATCAGCGACGTCCCCCCCTTGGCCACCATCACGGGATCGACAACGAGTTTCTCGATACCGTACTGGCGGATCTTACCCGCCACAATCCGGATGATCTCCGCTGTCGCCAGCATCCCCGTCTTGGCCGCATCGATCCCGATATCGGTCGCCACCGCATCAAACTGCAACGCCACAAACGACGGCGGCACGTCATGGATGCCGTGGACCCCGAGGGTGTTCTGAGCGGTAAGCGCCGTGACGACGCTCATCCCGAACCCGCCGAGAACCGTAATCGTCTTCAGATCCGCCTGGATCCCCGCTCCGCCGCCGGAGTCCGACCCGGCGATCGTGAGTACCCTGAAAGGTTTCATCTGTTCTCTTCCCCCGGGAAAATCCCCGGTCGGAAATACCGCACCGCGAGGAGAACTCCCGCATCCACTTCAATGAGCCCCTGCCCCTCTGCCAGGCGGTTGCTGATTCCGTAAGGGCTGCCGACCTCCATGCGCGCTTTTGTCAAAGGGTACTCGAAACCCGTGAGGGTTATCCCTGAGACTTCTCCTCCAAAAGGAAAAAGTGAAACGGTCTGACCCGCCTCCCCCTCGAGAACCTTCCGCCGGGTTACAAGGAAGACTTCGCACCACATGTCGATGAGTTTCATCTCTATCCCTCGCCTGTTTCCCTGAACGAGCAGGGAAATATTGGCCAGGATATGATCGATACGGTGCCCCAGAGCCCCCCAGATCCAGATTTCCGAGGGCGTCATCGCGAAGGCCTCCTGGAGTGCGAGTTCGGTATCCGTTTCGTTCTTGTCTTTGGGATGGCGGATGATCTTGGCACCCATGGATTCGTA
>JAMDBG010000172.1 GCA_023487865.1 Deltaproteobacteria bacterium
CCTCGTCATCCGCTGATCAGGAAAACCGGGAGGGAGGATCCTCCCGGGATTTTAAGCTCAGAGTCCCCCGACAAATCGCCCCGGATTGAGAATGCCGACCGGGTCCATCTTCTCTTTCAGACGACGCATGACCACTTCATCCGTCCGCAGCTGCCCCCAGACGTCGATCTTTGCCTTCAGTTCGGTCGGACAGGCCTCGACTACGAGATTGCCGTCATGTTTCACCGCTTCGGCAGTAAACTTCCCGATCAGATCGATGAGCGCGTCTTTCTTCACAGCGCCGTTCTCAAGGATATAGGTCGTCAGGATTCCGTTGCCGGCATGGCCGATAAGGGCGCATCCGATCCCGGCTGCCCGCGCCCAATTTTCATAATTCCCCAGGATCTCCGCCTGTTTGGAGATGACAAAGTTGGATTTAAGAATGAAGGGCGCCTTCAAGGCAAGGGCAAAGTCGCGAACCCGTATCCAGAAGGCATGGTCCTCCCGGCCTTTCAGCACCTGCAGGTCAATAGCTCCTTCCTTTTTCCCCATCTCCCCGATTTCGGCCACCTGCCTGTCGACGGCCTCACCAACTCCCTCCAGAGAGAAGGCGACCGGGTATTTCCCCTTTACCCCGAGTTGACCCGCGGCCTTGCCGTCCATCAGTTCCATGGCTGAGGGGAGAAGGGCCGAGTGAAGCACCTTTTTCGTCATGGACCCTGCTTTTTCCAGATCCTCGAAAGAAACCAGGAGTGTTGCCGAGGCTTCCGGCAGCGGCAGGAGTTTCGTCGTGATTTCTGTGATGACTCCCAGGGCCCCCCAGGAACCGATCATCAGCTTCGTCATGTCGTATCCGGAGACGTTTTTAACGGTCTTCCCCCCGAAGGCGACGATATCGCCGTTGGGGGACACCGCTTTCAGACCCAGGAGCAGATCCCGGGCAGTGTTGTAAAGATACCGGCGCGGCCCGCTGCCGTTGGTGGCAATGATACCTCCGATGGTGGCTTTATCCGTATAAGGAGGATCCAGAGGCAGGAACGATCCCTTCCCCGTGCCGGCCAGCTTTTCCTGTACCCCCGCCAGTGTGATTCCCGCCTCCACGGAGAGGCTCAGGTTGGGAACGTCGTGTTCGGTAATCCGATTGATCCTCAGCAGGGAGAGGACCATATCGAGTTTTCGGGGAGCCCCGCCCTGAGCCATTTTTGTGCCGTTACCGCGGGGAACGACGGCCAGTTTTTCCGAATTCGCATAGGCGAGCAGCTTCGATACCTCCGCCACGTTTCCTGGACTGACGACCGCCCTGGGCGTCATGCCGTCAACAGCATAGGCCTTGATCCGGTCCGGATCCTGTATTACATTGGCTTCCCCGACCATTTCCTTCAGCGCGGAAGCCAATTGGTTTGCATTGGACATACGGTCTCCTTTCCTCGCGTTATGCGGCTTTTTCCGTCTCCGGCAGCAGTTTGCCCGGATTGAGCAGGTTCAGCGGATCGAAGGCTTCTTTGACCTTTTTCATGGCGGCAAGGTCTTTGGGGCTGAAAATCATGGACATCCCATGCAGCTTTTCCAGGCCGATGCCGTGCTCACCGCTGATCGTTCCTCCCATTTCCGCGCAGACTTTCATGATCTCCGTCGCTGCGGCATGGACCCTCTCCAGTTCATCCTTATCCCGCTCATCGAAGAGGATCAAGGGGTGCAGATTTCCATCCCCGGCATGGAAGACATTGGCGATGGGAAGCTTGTATTTCTTGCCGATTTCGACGACCTTCGCCAGCGTCTCCGGCAACCGTGTTCTGGGCACGGTACCGTCGTTGACCAGGTAGTTGGGCCGCAGCCTGCCCACGGCGCCAAAAGCGCCTTTCCTGCCGGCCCAGATCTTGTCCCGCTCGGCCTGGTCCTTGGCCACCCTGATTTCCCGTACATTGTGCTGCCTGCAGATCGCAAGGATGCGCTCGGTGAGCCTATCCATACCGTCTTTGAGTCCGTCGAGCTCGATAATCAGGATAGCGGCCGCATCGGTGGGGAAACCCACATGGTATGCCTCTTCAACGGCCTTGATCGTCAGATTGTCCATCATCTCCAGGGTGGCGGGAATGATCCCTTCCCCGATAATGGCGGTCACGGTATTGCCCCCGTCCTCGATGGAATTGTAGATGCAGAGCATCGTCTTGACCGCTTCGGCCTTCGGCATGATCCGGAGCACCGCCTTGGTGACGATTCCCAGGGTCCCCTCGGAAGCTCCGAGTGCCCCCATCAGGTCAAAACCGGGATTGTCCAGGGATTTCCCCCCCATCTGGACGACCTGGCCGTCGGAGAGGACCACCTCCGCCCCCAGGACGTGGTTGCTGGTCACACCGTATTTCAGGCAGTGGGGCCCCCCGGCATTCTCGCCGAAATTTCCCCCGATCGTGGTCACCTTTTCGCTTGCCGGATCAGGCTGGTAGAGATAGCCGTGCTTGGCAAGGATATTCTTCAGGTCCAACGTCACCACACCGGGCTGAACGACGACCCGCTGGTTCTCGATATCCATTTCCAGGATCTGATTCATCCGCGTCATGACGATGGCGATGCCTCCCTGTATGGAAACGCTCCCCCCGCTCAGGTTCGTACCTGATCCG
>JAMDBG010000180.1 GCA_023487865.1 Deltaproteobacteria bacterium
AGAAATTCTCCGCGGGTCCGAATTCCAGGGCGAACATCGCCAGGGGCATGGCCACGATCATCAATCCCACGATGGACAGAGAGCCGCCGATGAACGAACCGACCTGGCAGAGCACCATGGCCACACCGCCCCGCCCCTGCTTGGCCAGGGGGTATCCATCGACGGCAGTCATCACCGATGAAGCTTCTCCGGGGACGTTGACCAGGATGGAGGTGATGGCGCCGCCGTACATCGCGCCGCAGTAAACGCCCATCATCATAATCAGGGCGGTCGCCGGGTTCATGGCGAAGGAGATGGGGATCATCAGCGCCACCGTCGTGGAAGGGCCGATCCCCGGCAGGACACCCACCACCGTCCCCAAGAAACAGCCGATCAGGGCCGACAACAGGTTCGGCACAGTCAGCGCCTGGGAAAATCCGTTCGTCAGCAAAGCAAGCGTTTCCATCGTCACTCCCCATGGTTTCGTGATGTTTGATCTCAGCGGATCAAGCGGTGCGACAGCGATCCCCGCCGGCTTCACAAAGCCGGCGGGGGCCATGAGTTTCTGGATCCTATCCGGGAAAGGCCGGTAACTGTATTCCCAGGAACGTTGCAAACAGGAGGTAGGTCGCCAGGGTACACCCGGCCGCGACCAGGAGATTCAACCAAAGCCTCCGCTCTCCCAGCAGGTAAAAACAGGCCAGCAGCAGCGCCGTTGTGGCGATAAGGAATCCCAGGATCGGCAAAGCGGCCACATAGGCAGCCGAGAACAGCACCAGGGGGAGAAAACGCCGCATCATACCCGGCAGCGTGATCGCCGCATCCTCCCCGTGCGACGACCCGGCACCTGCGAGAAGCAGTCCGGAAAAGGCGGCGAGCAGCACCGCCAATGCGCCGGGATATACCTTGGGTCCCAGGAGGTCGGCGGTCGCCGTCGCCGGAAGGCCCCAGATGCTGATGAAGACCAGACCCGCCGCCACCAGGAGGATAACGGGAAGCACCGTTGTGGAAAGCTTGAGCGGATGTTTCATCGCTATTTCTTCCCTTTTTTCAGCATGCCCATGGTTCCGAGCAATTCACGATACGTTTCATAGTCCTTCGCCAGCTCCTTCTTGAAATCGTCCCCGGTAAGGAAGGCGTCAAACAGCTCGAATTTGTCCAGCGATTGTTTCCAGGTCTTGGTCTTCACCATCGCCGCGAATTTCTTGTTCCAGTAGTCGTATGCCTCCTTGGGCATTTCCGGCGGGCCGTATATCCCTCGCCAGTGGTAAATGGCGACGTCGATACCGAGATCTTTCCAGCACGGGACATTGGGTACGCGATCGAGCTTGGCAGGGGCGGATACGGACAGGATGCGCACCTTCCCCGCTTCTGCCTGGTTGATCGCCTCCGAAAGACCGGTAGAGAGAATGGGGACGTGATTGCCGAGCAGCTTGGCCATGGCATCGCCTCCCGCGTCGAAGGCCACGATTTTGACCTTTCGGTAATCGACTCCCTTCTGCTTGGCGGGCAGCATGATGTTGAACTGATCGTTGCTGGGAACAGTGCCGACACCGAAGGTCACGGATGTCGGGTCCTTCTGCAGATCCGCCAGGACGTCAAGGGCCGATTTGTACTTGGAGTCGGCGCGGACGGCCCAGCAGTTGTACTCCGTGGTCAGGCGTGCAACGGAGGTCAAATCCTTGTATCCGTATTCGATCGTCCCCATGAGCTCGTTCAGCAGGACACGGTTGCTGTTGATGCCCATTGTGTATCCGTTTCCCTTCTGGTTGATCAGATGAGAAGTCATGAGGTTTCCGCCGCCGCCGCCCTTGTGCAGGATCGTAAAGGGCTTGTCCAGCAGCTTTTCCACGGTCAAGGCCTGTTCGATCGCCCGGGCATGGATATCCAGGCCGCCGCCCGGAGAGCCCGCCGGGACCAGTTGAACGGGTTTGGTGGGGTATGTCTGTTGCGCATTTCCCTGTCCGGCAACCGCCAGCAAGGCGGCTGCGGCCAGGACAACGAGTACGACACGGGATGATTTGCTTAGCATGGACGTCTACCTCCTTTTTTGTATAAAAGGGTTTGAGTCGTCTGGCCGGCCACGCGGGGCGCCGCCAGTATCATCTAACGTCATTTGCCTTTCTCGATGCTTTGCAGGTGAAATGTACCGTGCTTCTTGAAATGTTCCGACAAACCGCCGTCGCTGAGCAGCTCCAGCATCACCGCCGGGAGAGGAGCGACTTTGCCTTCCGTTCCTTTTGTGAGATTCCGGACCAGGCCGGCGGTAAGATCCACCTCCAACCGGTCGCCTGCTTCGATGCCTCCGGTGTCGCATTCCACAACAGGCAATCCGACATTGATGGCGTTGCGGAAAAAGATGCGGGCAAATCCTTTGGCCAGCACTGCCGAGAGTCCCGCCAGCTTGATCACCCGCGGCGCCGTCTCCCGGGAGGAGCCGCACCCGAAATTGCTCCCCGCCACGATAAAATCCCCCGGCGCAATCCTCCGGACAAAATCCGGATCGATGTTGCCCATGAGATACTTGGACATCTCCAGCATGTCCGTTGTGGAAGACTTGTATTTGCTGGCGATGATGTCATCCGTGTTGACGTCGTTTCCAAATAGATGGGCCTTCCCCTTGAGCTGCATGGTTCACCTCACGTATTTTCTACAATCGGCGATTTTGCCCTCCAGCGCCGAGGCGGCCACCGTGGCCGGAGAGGCCAGGTGGATAAAGGCCTCCGGATTGGCCACCCGTCCCCGAAAGTTGCGGTTGGCGGTGGTGATGACATTGTCCCCATCGGCGGCCACGCCGAAATGCGATCCCCCCGAGCAGGCGTCGCATCCGGGCACTCCCATAATGCCGCCTGCCTCCAAGAGCGTCTGCAGGATACCGCGGCGCAGGGCCTCCATCTGCACGGGCCGGGAAGCGGGGACCACATAAAGTCTCACCCCGGGATGGACGCGCCGTCCGCAGAGAATCGATGCGGCGATTTCGAGGTCTTCCAGGCGGGAATTGGTGCAGGCGACGATGTTCGCCTGCTGGATGGGTTTGCCCAGGGCCGCTTCCACGGGGACGACATTATCGACCCGATGGGGCAGGGCCACTTGCGGCGTGAGCTTGGAAACATCGTATTCCCGGACATCGGCAAACCGGGCATCGGGATCGGAAAAGACCGGTTCAAAGGGGCGGGAAGCGCGACCCTTCAGCCAAGCCAGGGTTTTCTCATCGGCCTCCATCAGACCCGCTTTGGCCCCCATCTCCACGGCCATGTTGGAGATGGTCAGTCGTCCATCGATACTCAAGGCGGAGATCGCCTCACCCACATACTCGGCAGCCTTGTAAGTGGCGCCATCCGCCGTCACGCTGCCGATGAGGTGGAGGATCAGGTCTTTGGCGTAGACGCCGGCGGGCAGACGCCCCTTCAGAACGAAGCGGATCGTTTCGGGCACCTTGAACCACAGCCTGCCGGAGATCATGGCCGCTGCGGCGTCGCTTACGCCGACGCCGGTCGAAAAGACGTTCAGGGCGCCATAGGTGCAGGTGTGGGAGTCCGTGCCGATGACCAGATCTCCCGGCAGGACGTGGCCCCGCTCCGGGAGGAGCTGGTGGCAGGAACCCTCTCCCGCCTCGTAAAGGATACAGCCCTGCTGACGGGCGAACTGCCTCACCAGTTTGAGGGTGTTGGCCACGGTAGGTGTCGGCGAGGAGGGGGCATGATCGATCACCAGGGCAAATTTCCTGGGGTCGAAGAGATTCTTGCCGCCCATTTCCCTGAAAACCTGGATGCTTAAGGGGCGATTGCCGTCGACGGACATGATGAAGTCCACATCGGCCATAACGATCTCGCCCGCCGCGGTCGGTTTGCCGGCATGCTTTCCCAGTATCTTTTCAGCGATCGTCTTGCCCATTTGACTCACCTCGAATGCTTCAAACCCGCGGGAGTGAAATCGTCAGATCGGTATCTCCAGAGTTCCCTTCGGTTCTGCGGAGGAACGCGCCTCCAATTCCTTGCGCCAGCTTCCTTCGCTCTCGAGAAATTTTCCATACAGCCTCTCCTCCAGGGCGTAGAACTTGGCGAGTCCCAGGAGCTCGCTGCGTTCGGCCATGTCGCAGATCTTTTCGGGATAAGCAGATGCGGTCGTGCCCTCCCGTTTGAGGATCTCCGCCACGTCGGTCATCGCCCGGATGGCCGTCCGCTGAAGCATTCCGGAATAGTTGATCAGCTTGTACCCCATCTCATACAGTTCATTATAGTGGACCGGCGGGGTCTTTCCGCCGTCGTTCATGTTGGCCTTCAACGGCTTGGGGATCACCTGGGCGACTTTGCGCATCTCCTCCACGCTCATCATGGCTTCGACAAAGACCATATCCGCCCCGGCTTCGCTGTACATCAGGGCGCGGCGGATGGCCTCGTCTATGCCATGGACACCCCTGGCGTCCGTGCGGGCGATGATGACGAAATCCTTGTCCCGCCTGGCTTCGCAGACTGCCTGGAGCTTGATGACCATCTCTTCGGCGGGGATGACCTTTTTTCCTTCAAAGTGTCCGCATCGCTTGGGGAATACCTGATCCTCGATCATCATACCCGCCAGGCCGGCGGCCTCGAATTCCCGGGTGGCACGCATCGCGTTCAGGGCGTTTCCATAGCCGGTGTCGGCATCGACGGTGACTGGCACGTCAACACACCGGGCGATGTTCCGTGCCTGGTTGAGGACTTCGGGCATGGTCGGCAATCCCACGTCGGGATAACCGAGGACACTGGCAGCCAGGGCGGCGCCGCTGATGGAAAGAACGGGAAAACCGCAACGCTCCGCGACCTTGGCGGAAACGCAATCGAACGTTCCGGGACACAGGAGAGGTCCGGGTTGAGCCAGAAGCTCACGCAGGCGCTTTGCTCCATTGATCATATCTGCACCTCCAATATGCGGTTATTAGGTACTTCGTCTGATAGCCCCTCCCTCTGGTTCCCCTCCGGTGACATCGGCAAGAGATGAAAGCATGTTGCCTTTGGCACAGGCAATGTGCCTGATCAGGAGCCTTTCCGCTCGCCTGAGGTCTCCGTTCCGGACCAAGGCGAGGATTTTCTTGTGCTCCTCGAGTGCTCTTAAGTACCGCCGGTTTATCATCGTCGATGTCACGCGGACCAACGAGAGCTGACTCTGCATCGTCTGCCATACGGATATCAAGCGTTGGTTTTTGCTCAGCCTGATGATGGCAAGATGAAAGTCCAATTCCGGATCATGCATGTCGCTCTTGATGACGAGGTTCTTGATGCGCAGCTCCCTTTGCTTCAATGCCTTTTCTATCGAATCGATCTCATCCCGGCTCGATCTTCTTATCGCAAGGGTTAACGCTTTGATCTCCAAAGCCTCCCGCACTTCGAACAGATCTTCAATTTCTCTTGTCGAAAATACGGTAACAAAAGCGCCCCGGTTATAGACGGTGCTGACCAGGCCCTCTCGTTCCAGCCGGATGATGGCTTCCCGGACGGGGGTGCGAGTCAGCCCAAGCTCTTTGGATATCTGCATTTCTTTGAGTTGAATGCCCGGCAGGTATTCCTGGGCGAGGATTTTTGACTTTAAAGCTTCGTAAACCAGATCGACGGCGCTCACAGCGTTTCGCTCCATTGTTTGCTCTGCTCAATATTGTATACAATACTTTCGCTCAGTATACAAAATATTCAGTCAGGTCAAGGCTTATTTCAGTTTTTTAGCAGTTTTTAATATTCCTGATGCTGAGCGATGTCAGTATGAAGGCACTTCCGACGACGCGGCCGACCTCAGTGCCCTGATTGATCGCCGTCAAGGCATCCTGCGGTTCCCCGCAGTCTCCGCTGGCGTGCAGCTGGAGGATCAAAGGTCCTTACATTGCGGACCTTGATTTTATCCTGGAAATAAAGGTTCCCCAGGCGGTCCCTCTGCTGCAGAAGCGGATCCATGCAGTGCAGATGAAGGTGCAGGCGGCGTTTCTCAAGGCAGTGCTTGCGGAAGTCCCTTACCGGTAGTCCTCACGGACGGGAGAAAAGACGTCGAGAATGAAGCAGTCCGTGAGCGCCCGTCCCCGGTGCATCGCCCCGGAGGGGATGACGACGATGTCGCCGGCCTCGATCGTCCGCGTTTGGCCGTCGACGGTCATCTCGAACCGGCCGCGGATGATGGTCGAAACCTGTTCATGCGGATGTGAATGCTCGGGGAGGACGGAATCCGCCGCGATCTGCCAGTAAGCGGAGGTCATGCGGTCGGTATGGACGAACCTTGCCCGAAACCCTTTGACTATCTCGCGCTCTTCGATGTCGGACAGCTTGATGAAAGACATGACACCTTCTCCAATTCACCATTGCTGCTGCAGCAGCAATAGAACAGCGGGATACCGATCCCGGTAAAGCACTTATGACTACTGGAGACAGTAAGGAGCCGGCAGGTCCTTGACCGTGACCAGTCCCGGGGCCGCGGCGATGACGGCCGGGATGGAATTCACGAGCATTGCGGCCGTCGCCTGATCGCCGGCCACCCCCCCTTCGATCCGCAGGTTGAGATCGGGCGTCCCGACGATCCGGACCGCATCGTGGGGATTTTCCGCCCCGATATACATCCTCAGGTCGAGGGTAAGAATCTTTTTTCCCCCCTTGAACCCCTCGCCGATATTCCTGATCCCTGCCACATCACCGGGTTTCAGCTCGAAATATGCAGTTTTCAATGGTTTTTCGGCGATCACCGGTTCGACGGACTCACGGACATCATCGAGAACGAAGTGGAGACGGTCGGCGATAAGATAGAGAGATTCCCGCAGGCCCACATGCCCCATCGCCTTTTCCGCGACCTTTTCCCGGAAGAGCTCCGGAGTCATCCCCGCCCCGATCTTCCGCTGCAGGGGGTGGCGGCGTGTCCCGGCGTCGACGACCCTTTCCACATGGACCTCCCGGACCTCATGACAGACGCCGGTTAGGGTGAGAGGCAGGGCGTCCATGACAAAGCCGGGATTGACGCCGGTCCCCAGGACCGTGACGCCTTTTTCCCGGGCCAGTTTGTCGATCCGGGCGGCCATCTCGGCATTTTCCGGTGTGGCGAAGAGAAGCTCCTCCGCCGAGGAGACGAGGTTCTTCCCGCCCCGGAGGATCTCTTCCACCTGTCCGAAGATTCGCTTCAGGCGCGAGCCGGCCGTGTGGACTACCACATCGGCCTGCACCTTGGCGAACAGGCGTTCGGCGTTGTCCGTGACGTGGACGCCGATGGGTTGCAGACCCAGGATCTCGCCGAGGTCCTTACCCACCATCTCCTTGGCGATGTCGACGGCACCAACAATCTCCATGTCGGGTTTTGTAAGGATCAGTTTCGCCGTGGTCAGGCCGATGGGGCCGAGACCATAATGAATCACCCTGATTTTTTTGGCTTTCATTGGAGAATCCCCCTATGTACTTTGGTTTTCATTTTCAGTTTTGTCCAGTGTCAACGGGATGTTCTTTCTGTTTCTCCCTGTCTGCTCAGCAGGCCTGACCGACGGATATCGTCCGCCTGCGGTTCTTCCGCCATTGATGGAGAAATCCCAATCCCAGCATGATAAGTCCGATCAGATCGGTCACCAGTCCCGGATCGATCAGCAGCAATCCTCCCGCGGCAAACCAGATTCGCTCCCACCACTTCATGTCCGTGAGGCCGTATCCGATCATTGCGACGCCAACGCCCAGCATCCCTCCGCAGGCGGTGATGAGATTCATCATCAGAAGCAGCGGTGTGGTGCCGATCAGGACCATGGCCGGATTGAAGACAAAGATGTACGGGACAATGAAGGCCCCGATGGCCAGTTTGGTGGCCGTGACCCCCGTCCAGAAAGGATCCGATTTGGCGATGCCCGAACCGGCGTAGGCGGCCAAGGCTACCGGCGGGGTGATGTCCGCCACGATCCCGAAGTAAAAAACGAACAGATGGGCCGCCAGGATCGGCACTCCCAGCATGATGATGGCCGGGGCCGCAATGGTGGAGGTGATGACGTAGTTGGCCGTCGTCGGGACGCCCATTCCCAGGATCAGGGAAGTGATCATCGTGAAGAAGAGCGTGAAAAACAGATTTCCGCCGGCGATGTCCACGAGTCCGTTGGCCATCTTGAGGCCGATTCCCGTCAGGGTGACGACGCCGACGATGATCCCCGCCGTGGCGCAGGCCATGGCGACGCCTACCGCCCCGCGGGCGCCCGCCTGGAGGGCGGTGATGATGGCCCAGGGACTCATCCGGGTCGCTTTCGTGATCATCCCCGCGACAATCGACAGACCCAGGCCGACGAGGGCGGCGAAGGTCGGCGTGTACCCCTCGACCAGGACATAGATGATCGCGACCAGGGGGACGAAGAGATGGCCCCGCTTCAACAGGACCTCCATGAATTTGGGCAACTGGTCGCGGCTCATCCCTTTGAGGCCGCACCGTTTGGCCTCGAAGTGCACCTCGATGAAGATGCCGAAAAAATAGAGGCAGGCCGGAATGGCGGCGGCCTTGGCGATCTCGATGTAGGGTGTGTTGGTGAATTCTGCTATCAGGAAGGCCGCGGCGCCCATGATCGGGGGCATGATCTGGCCGCCCGTCGAGGCGGCCGCCTCGACTGCGCCGGCGAATTCAGGGCGGTAACCGAGCTTTTTCATCATCGGAATCGTGAAACTTCCCGATCCGACGGTGTTGGCAACGGAGCTTCCGGAGACGGTCCCTTCCAGGGCGCTGGTGATCACAGCCACCTTGGCAGGCCCGCCGGCAGCCCAGCCGGCGATGGAGTCGGCGATGTCGATGAAGAGCTTGCCGATCCCCGTCTTTTCAAGAAAGGCGCCAAAGAGGATAAACAGAAAGATGAATGTGGCGGACACCCCCAGGGGGATACCGAGGATCCCTTCCGTCGTAAAGTACATGTGGGAGACGATCCGCTGGATGGAGTACCCCCGATGCGCGAGAAACCCCGGGAAATAGGCGCCGAAATAGGAGTACAGGAGAAAGGTGCTCGCGATGATCACGATGGGGAGTCCCACCACGCGACGGGCCGCCTCCAGGGTCAGCAGCACACCGACGGTCCCGACGATATAGTCCATTTGGGAATAGTCACCGCCGGCCTCCATGATCCGGGTGTAATTGATGGTCATGTAACTCCCCACATAGACCGTGAAAGCGGCGAACAGATAATTGTACCACCTGAGTTTGTTGTGGGCCCTTTTCGTTGTCAGGGGATAGAGGAGAAAGACGAGGGCGAAGGCGAAGGAGAGATGAACCGACCGCTGCATCTGAGCGGGAAGCATGCCGAACATGGCGGTATAGACATGGAAGCACGAAAAGGCGACGGCGATCCAGAAGACCAGCCAGTGATCGAAGCCGGCGAGTTTTCGGAACGTGGATTCCTTGTCGACTTTCTTGAGGAGCTCCTCCAGTTCTTCCTGGGATACGTCGGAAGTGATCTCTCCGGTACTGCCGATGCGGTCCGTCACCCGCTGTTCATCTGCCTGCTGCTGATCCTTATTCATTTCCATACGCACCTGCCATTGAAAGTCTGGTACAGCGATCGCTTTTCCACTGAAAAACGAAGGGCCGCTCCCGGTTCAGCCAGGGAGATGAAGGGGATCTCCCGTCCTTTGATATGCAGCGCATGTCCGGCCACCCGCCCCACGAAGATCGTGATATCAGGGACCAGACGATTGACTGTGTATTCGAGCCAACCGTCCGTTCCGGTGCGGAGAGGATTTTCCGGAGTGGACGTCTCCGGCATCCCCGCTCCGAAGGCGTCGAACCGGGAGCGGACGATCCGAAGCCCTTTCCCTTCAATCCGAAGGGAATCGAAAACGGGCCGACGGTTGACCGAATGGATATAGGAGATCATCCACTCCTCTCCATCGTTCATGCGGGTACAGAGTACGGTTTTATCCGGTTTAACCGTTCCGACGACAAGAACGGTCTGCGTGGGAATCAGAAAGAACAAGATCACACCGAGGGCGACAAAGGTGGCGATCGCCCCCGGCACGATTCTTTTCAGGCTTTTCATGAAACCAAAGAGAAGATGGGGCGCATGTCCATCCATCCCCCGATTCCTCCCGGAATCATTTCATGAGACCTTTCTCTTTGTAATACTTCACTGCGCCCGGATGGAAGGGGATGGAAACGCCTGTAGATGCGGTTTTCAGGTTCAGCTCCTTGCCCTTGGCATGGGCCGCGGCGAGTTCGTTCTGGCCTTCGAACAGGGACTTCACGATGCTGTAAGCCACGTCTGCTTTGACGTCCGTGCTGGCGATCAGGACCGCGTTCACGGCCACGGTCTTCACGGGACTCGTCTGGTTTTTATAGGTGTTGGCCGGGATCGTGAAAGAGCTCAGGAAAGGGTATTTTTTAGTGATGGCGGCTGCCTTGTTGTCGGCGATATTGATGATCCTGACGCTGTGCTGGGTGCCGATGTCCATGATCGCCGCATTGGGAATGCCCGCCGTGACGATGAAGGCGTCGATGTGCTTGTCCTTGAATTGTTCCGCGCTCTCGGCGAAGGAGAGGTACTGGGCCTTCACGTCCTCCTTCTTGATGCCGTATCCGTCGGAGAGCTGGCGGAAATTTGCCTCGGTGCCGCTCCCGGGTGCGCCGACCCCGATCTTCATCCCCTTGAGATCATCGAAACTGTCGATTTTGCTGTCTCCCCTGACGACCACCTGGATCACTTCCGGGTAGAGGACGGCCAGGACAGCCATTTTGGTCAGTTTTTCCTTGAAGGCCTCTTTGGCGTTGAAGGCGAAATCGATCGTATCGCTCTGGACGATGGCCAGCTCCGCTTCTTTCCGGTTGACGAGACGGACGTTTTCCACGGAAGCGCCCGTTGCCTGCGCGGTGACGTTCATCCCGGGAATCTTGGAGTTCCAGATCTTGGCCATGGCGCCGCCGAAGGGATAATAGGTGCCTGCCGTTCCACCCGTTGCAAGAACCATCTTGACGTCGGCAGCCGCGACTGCCGACGCGAAGCCCGCCACAATGAAACATGCCGCAACAATCAACAATGCCTTTTTCATTACAACCCTCCTCATGATAGTATGAATGGATCCCTCTGATGATGGACGTACCCTTATGACAAGCGGCCTCACCGAGACCGCTTATCTATTGATTGTCCTGATGGTCACAATGAATCGGCGGCATTATAGAGTAAAAAGCGGCGGGTTGTCAATAAGATGTTCGTCGCATTGATTCCGATTCAGGCATCTGTCGTTTTTTCATTTTTCCTGAAAGAGTTTTTCGAAGAAATCCTGGCGTTTTTTAGGGATGTAGGCATCTCCATCGTAGTCCACGATCAGCTTTCCGTCAAGGTGGTCCATTTCGTGTTGAACGACGCGGGCGGCGAAGTCGAGGTAGCGCTTGCTCACCTTCTTACCTTCCGTGTCCAGGGCCCGCACCTTGATCTCCGGATAACGGCTGATCTCCACGCGGATCTCCGGACAGGAGAGGCAGCCCTCTTCTCCGAGGACCTGCTCCCCCCGCAGTTGGGTGATCCGGGGGTTGACGAGGATCTCGTAATCCTCCTTCCTGCGGATGGGATCCTTGTCGTCGAAATTCCGCCGCCGGAAAGCGATGATCCTCCGACTGATGCCGATCTGGGGGGCGGCGAGCCCCACCGCATCAGCCCGCTCCAGAAATGCCTCTTCCAGCGCCCGGATGGCTTTCCTCGTTGCCGCATCGAAGAGGGCCGGGGTCTCCATGCAGGGGGTCCGGAGTATCCGGGTATCCGCCTCGTTGAGCTGCTCCCCGTTCCAGAGAGTCAGGACTTTGTGAATGGGCATCTTTCATTTCCTTCCGGTGGATGCCGGCAAGCGGCGTCGTTCGTTTGTATCTTGTATGATACGCACGTCTTTTAATAGCACCATCGGAGAACTATTTCAAGGAGTTCGCCATTTCCCTCCTTGCAGAATTCAGGGATGTCTGCTAACTTTCACCTTGTTTCGATGCATTCCTGCGAGCGCAAGCTGGATGCTTTATCGACTTGTGATGATAAGAGGATGACCATGATCAACTCTTTGATTGCCGGGAAGGCGAGACGCGAATTCTCCCGGGCGATGCGTTTCGAAGGCGAGAGGACACCCCATGTTCCTCCCCCGGGCACTCCGCGGCCCCGGCTCCTCTACATCCATATCCCATTCTGCGAGCGGCTCTGCCCCTATTGCTCCTTCAACCGTGTCACCTTTATGGAAGACCCCTGCCGGGCCTATTTTCGGGCGCTCCGGAAGGAAATCACCCTCTATCGCGAACTCGGTTATGATTTCGGAGCGATCTATATCGGAGGCGGAACCCCGACGGTCCTGATCGATGAGTTGGAAGAGACGATCGCCCTGGCGTACACCTCTTTTCACATCCGGGAACTGTCGGTCGAAACCAATCCGAACCACCTGACCGAAGAGCGACTGGCGATTCTCCAGCGGGCGGGTGTCAACCGGCTCTCCGTCGGCGTCCAGAGCTTTGACGACGGCCTGCTCAAAAAAATGGACCGTTATGACAAGTACGGGAGCGGAGCGGAGATCGCCGGGAGGCTCCGTCAGACCCGCGGTCGTTTCGGAACGCTCAACGCTGACATGATCTTCAATTTTCCGACGCAGACGGCGGCCATGCTCGACCGCGATCTCGATATCCTCCAGGAGATCGGGATCGATCAGGTGACCTGGTACCCGCTGATGGTCTCCGACTCGACCCGGCAGAAGGTGATGGAGACCCTCGGGCGTGTGGACGGCAGGCAGGAGGAGCGATTTTACCATCAGATCGTCAGCCGTCTCGTCCCCTCCTACCGGTTTTCATCGGCCTGGTGCTTCTCGAAGGGGCAGGCCATGATCGACGAATACATCGTTGATTACGATGAATATGCCGGCCTCGGCAGCGGTTCCATCGGTTACCTGAACGGGACCTGCTATGCCAACACCTTCGATATCAGCGGTTATATCGCCCAACTCGACCGGGGCGAACTGCCGCTTGCCGCCTCCCGCGTCTTTTCCGTCCGGGATCAGCTCCGTTATGATTTTCTGATGAAACTCTTCGGGACCCGTTTGGACACGGTGGCGCTCCGCAAGAAGTACGAGGGAAGGTTCCTGAGTCTCCTCTGGCCGGATCTCCTCGCCTTTTCCCTGATCGGCGCGCTTTCCTGGCGGGCGCCCGACATCGTCCTGACAAAGAGGGGCCGGTACGCCTGGGTGGTCCTGATGCGGGAGTTCTTCACGGCGGTGAACAACTTTCGTGACTTCTGCCGGAGTCAGATGGCCCAGTGAACAATCAGGGAGTCTTTATTAAATGTTGTGGGGTCGTGATCCGGGATCCAGCCTTCATGGCGGATTCCCGCTATCGCGGGGCCGCCAGTCTGATATTATTCTTGCCGGAGTAATAATACACCTTGACTTTGCCGAGAATAGGAGTAGCCTGAAAGCAACATACTGATTGACTTAGTAAAATTGAATAGCGGTCCTTCCCATATAGGGAAGTGAAAAAAGATCTCCCTGCCCTGTCTATTATGATGTGACAGGGTTTTTTATTTTAAGATAACAGGAAAACCAAGGGACTTGAACTGTCACGGCTTTCCTGAGAAAGAGGATGAAAACATGAAGATACACCTGGTCGAACCTTTGAATCATTTTGTGAAACTGCAGGATAACGTTTGGGAAAGTGGGTCGTGGCAACTGAACGAGGATCAGGCAAAGAAATTGGTTGGGGGCGAAATTTATTTTCATAAGAAGCGACAGGAACCCTCTTTTTATGGGGGGACGATCCTTGGATACAGGGTTCATCAGGAGGGAGAATACCAGGGAAGGATCGTCTTCAAGCTCCAGTATAGCCTGTCATGCAGAAATGTCAGTACCGGTAAATCCGGC
>JAMDBG010000114.1 GCA_023487865.1 Deltaproteobacteria bacterium
GTAATTGGTGACGGGAATCCCCGCAATCCGGGCCTTGTGAAGACGGCCGAGCATCTCCCGCCGCGTCAGCATGCAGCCGCCGCAATGGATGATCAGGCGGTACTGCTGGAGGTTTTCGGGATAATCACGCCCCGCCGAGACATCCACCCGGAGTTCGCCGCCGACGTATTGGCGGAGCCACCGGGGAATCTTGATCCTCCCGATGTCGTCCTGGAGAGGGTGATGGGAGCAAGCCTCGGCGATGAGCACCCTGTCCCCCGGTCGCAGGGTCTCGATCGCAGCGGCCCCGGCCGCCGCCAGGGAGAGATCCCCCTTCTGCCGCGCGAAGAGGATGGAGAAGGTCGTGCAGGGAATTTCTTTGGGCACGTCGGCGGGGACCTTCAGGATCGCCTGTGAGTCGCAGACGGTGATGTCGGGGCGCCGGGTCAGAAGGGAGAGGGCGGCGGCAAGCTCGCGCTCCTTGACGATGAAAGCGGTGGCGTCATTGTCGAGGGTGTCTCGGATCGTCTGCACCTGGGGCAGGATGAGCCGCCCCTTCGGCGCCTGGAGATCGATCGGGACGACCAGGACCGCGATGCCCCCCGACGGCAGAAGATCGCCCACCAGGGAGGGGGTTTCGATAAAATCGTCGGGGGCCATTTCGATGAGGTGGCGCTTCAGGACCTCCAGGGCCGCATCCCGCGCCGATCCATCCCTGCAGGAGACCGAAAACACCCGCCCGGTCTTCTTTTGGAGCTGCTCCGGGAATCCCGGGGAGGGCGTCCTGAGGTCGGTCTTGTTGATGACAAGAAGGACGGGGATTTTTCTTTTCTCCGCTTCGGTCAGGACATCCTGTTCGTATCCGGTCCAGGTGTCCGCCTCCGTGACCAGGAGGATGCAGTCGGCCCGGTCGAAGATCTTTTCCGTCTTCTTCAGACGGGGAGCCGCGAGCGCCGACGTGTCGTCGAGTCCCGCCGTGTCGAGGAAAAGGACCGGCCCCAGAGGGAGCAGCTCGGCCGCCTTTTCCACGACGTCCGTCGTGGTCCCCGCCACAGGGGAGGTGATGGCAATCTCCTGACCGATCAGATAGTTCAGGAGGCTCGATTTGCCGACGTTGGTCCTGCCGAAGATGGCGACGTGGAGCCTATTTCCCTTGGGTGTGGTATCCATGTTTATCATGTCCCAGTGCGGTGAGGCGATAGGGGGAGAGGGCCTCTTCGATCAGCCCCTTTCCCAGTTTTTCTTCGAGGAACGATCGGACATTCCGCGTTCCGCCGGCATGCCCTTCCGAAAGCGACGCGGACCCTTCCGCTGAGTTTTCCCGCCGATGATATTCCCGGATCAACTCCGTCGCCCGTTCATAACCGATAAGGGGGAGGAGGGCCGTAATGATCATCGGGCTCTGATCGAAGAAGGAGCGGCAGCGGGCATCATTGGCGATAAGCCCCTGGACCTGTCCCGCCAGGAGGACAGCCGCGGCAGCGAGCAGGTCTATCTCTTCCAGGAAGGCGTCGGCGATCAGGGGCATGAATTCGTTGATCTGACAGGTACCCCGGCTCACCGCATCGGCGATGAGCATATCGTCGGCCATTACGCGCAGCCCTGTCTGGATGACCGCTTCGAGGACCACGGGGTTCACCTTGCCCGGCATGATCGAAGAGCCGGCCTGTATGGGGGAAAGACGGATCTCCCCCGTAAAATTGAGCAGGCGGAGGTCGCCCGAGATCTTGACGAGATTGGCCGCATGCGCCTTGAGGATGCCCGACACCTCCACGAAGGGATCGGCGTTGGCTGTCTCCCCGGTGAGGTTCTCCCCCCGCGAAAGCCCCATCCCCGAGACCTCCCGGAGTTTTTCGATGACGAGGAAGATGTAGTCCCTGGGGGCGGTAAGACCTGTCCCGATGGCCGTTCCCCCGAGGTTCACCACGCGGAGACGCTCTTCGCACTTGAACGTCCGCCACCGGTCGCGGCCGATTGCCTCCGAGAAGGCGGCGAATTCCGCGCCGAGGGTCATGGGGACCGCCTCCTGCATCTCCGTCCTGCCGATCTTGACGATGGCGCCGAAGGCCTTTTCTTTTTCCTGAAAGGCCCCCTGGAGGTCGGCGACGGCCTGGCTGAGCCGTCTGACGGCGAAGATGGAGGCGACCTTCAGGGCCGTAGGGTAGACGTCGTTTGTGGATTGGTGGAGGTTCACATCCTCCAGAGGATGGACGAGGCGGTAATCGCCCTTCTGTCCGAGAAGAAGCTCGATCGCCCGATTGGCGATCACCTCGTTGACATTCATGTTCGTCGAGGTGCCGGCCCCTCCCTGGAGGGCGTCAATGGGGAACTGGTCCGGGAGTCCCCCGGCGGCGATCTCTCCGCAGGCTGCGATGATCGCCTCGCCCTTCTCAGGGGTGAGATATCCCAGTTCGAGATTGGCGGCTGCGCAGGCCTTCTTGACGAGGGCAAGCGCCCGGATCAGCCCCAGACGGACCGGCCGGCCTGAGAGCGGGAAGTTGCGGATCGCACGCCCGGTGTGAATGCCCCAGTAGGCGTCGATCGGGATCTCCAACACGCCGATGAGATCCTC
>JAMDBG010000107.1 GCA_023487865.1 Deltaproteobacteria bacterium
CCGCGGTGGATGCCCTGATCATCCTGGGCCGGCGGCCGCCGGCGAAGACCCCACATCCGCCGATCGATCCGCGGTCGATCGCCATGCTCTTTTACCCCCGCTCCATCGCCTTCGTCGGCGCCTCCGGGACCTTAGGCAAATGGGGGTACAGGCTTTTCTGCAATGTGGCTGCGGGGGGATTCGAGGGGCCGATCTATCTCGTCAATCCCAAGGGAGGCGAGATTGCCGGACGGCCGGTCTTCAAATCGGTGGTAGAAATCCCCGGACCGGTCGATCTGGCCGTCGTGACCATCCCGGCGGCGAAGGTCCGGGACCTGATCCCCCAATTCAAGGAAAAGAAGATCAGAAACATGCTCCTGATCACCTCCGGTTTCGCCGAAACCGGAGCCGAGGGGCGGCGTCTGGAGGAGGAACTGGTCCAGGCGGCGCGGGAGGCGGACATCCTGATCCTCGGTCCGAATACGATGGGGATCTGCAATCCCTATGATGCCCTCTTCTGCTGCGGATCGAACGTCCGGCCCAAACCGGGCGCCACCACAATCGTTTCCCAGTCGGGGAATCTCGGGGTGCAGCTCCTCGACTTTGCCGAGCACGAAGGGGTGGGGATCCGCGCCTTCGGCGGGTCGGGCAACGAGGCGATGATCACGATTGAGGATTACATGGAGGCGTTCGAGGTCGATGAACTGACCCGGACGGTGGTCCTCTATCTGGAAAGCATCAAGAACGGTCGGCGTTTCTTTGCGTCCGCCCGGCGCGTAGGCAAAAGGAAGCCGGTCGTCATGCTCAAGGGCGGCCGCACCCAGGCGGGAAACCGCGCCGCAGCCAGCCACACGGGGGCGCTCGCCTCGAACATCCGCGTCTTCGAAGCCGCGTCCCGCCAGGCGGGGATCGTCGTTGTGGAGCAGCCGATGGAACTCCTCGACCTGTCGGCCGCCTTTTCTTCCCTCCCTCTGCCCCGCGGAAACCGTGTCGCCGTGATGACCCTGGGCGGAGGCTGGGGGGTCGTGACTTCCGATCTCTGCGTGGAGAACGGTCTGGCGATCCCCGATCTTAATCCCGAGCTGATCGCACGGATCGACCAGATCCTTCCCCCTTATTGGAGCCGCTCCAATCCTATCGATCTCGTGGGCGAATTCGGTCCCAAGATCCCGATGCAGGTCATCGAGGAACTGATGAAGTGGGAGGGATGCGACGTGGTCATCTATCTGGGCATACTGGGATTAAAGGTCTTTATGAAACAGATGATTGCTTCGATCCATAAGGTCGATCCGGTGATGGACCGGAAATTTCTCGAAACGCTTCCCGGAGACCTCGTCGCCTTTGAAACGCGCTACATCGCGTATACGGTCGGCCTCATGGAGAAGTACGGCAAGCCTGTCCTGGGGGTCAGCCTTCTACCCGATGAGAATGCCCGCACCGTCACGGATATCGAGGGGAGTCCTTATAAAGGAGTCTCCTTCCTGACTCCGGAACGGGCCGTCAAGGCCCTGGCCCGGATGAACACTTACCGGCAATGGCGGGACCGGGAATAGCACGTTTTTTGCGTCATTAAAATGAGCAGCCGGACAGGATTATCGTCATGACCGTAAAAGAAACAGACCAGGCACAATGGAGTCAGGAAACGCTATCGGGCATGGGCCGGGCATTCATGGAAAGCCGGGTCCTTCTCAGCGGCGCGGAGCTCGACCTGTTCACATTGGCGGCGGACAAGCCGCTCTCGGCCGAACAGATGGCTGAGCGAATCGGCGCAGATCTCCGGGCGCTGACCATTGTACTCGACGCGCTGGCGGCAATGGGACTTCTGATCAAGCAGAACGACACGTACCAAACCGCGCCTTCCGCCGCACGAATGCTCTCCGCAGACAGCCCCGCTTCGATCCTGCCGATGATCCGGCACAGCGCCGATCTGTGGGATCGTTGGGGGCAACTGACCCGGCGGGTCGCTGGACCGCAGGAGAAGGAAAAGTCGATGCGGGCCTTCATCGGTGCGATGCACGTCATCGGAAATGCGCTCGCCCCGCGAATCGTATCTCTGGTGGGGCCCGCGGCAGCGCGGCAGCTCCTCGACGTGGGCGGTGCGTCCGGCACGTACACGATCGCGTTTCTGGAAGCGGAGCCTCAAATGCGGGCGACGCTTTTCGACCTGCCGCCGGTGATCGAGATGGCACGCGAAAGGTTAGGCGCAGCCGGGATGCTGGACAGGGTAACTCTGGTCGCCGGCGACTACAGGAAAGATCCGCTGCCTGCAGGACACGACCTCGCGTTTGTCTCGGCGATCATCCACCAGAATTCGCCTGCGGAGAATGCGACAATGTTCCGCAAGATTTTCACTGCTCTTGATCCGGGAGGGCGGATCGTGGTGCGCGATCACATATTGAGCGCCGACCGCACGCATCCCAAATCGGGCGCCCTTTTTGCGGTCAACATGCTGGTCGGCACGGAAGGGGGCAACTCTTATACGGAGACAGAGATCCGCGATGCGTTGGAACAGGCAGGCTTCGCCGGCGTGAGAATCATCCACCCGGATACCCGCATGGATGGCCTGATGGAGGGCTTCAGGCCTCGATAGGGGATGAACCACGGATTGGACCTATCAACTCTATCTCTCCGAGGCCGGGCAACCCTTTCTTGCCCCGTCGTTTAAGGAAAACATCGTATGAGTATAAGAACCATTCGTATAGAAGCACTGCCATTAAAGGTTAAACTGAAAACGACCTTCCGTCATGCCGCGGCAACCAGGCAGGAGGGAGAGAGCGTCTGGGTCCAGGCGCGAAGAAATGGAAGCGTGGGGTATGGCGAGGGTTGCCCGAGAACCTATGTGGCCGGCGATGACCTTGAGTCGACCACCAAATGGGTAAAGGGAAATTTCTCCACCGGAAAGGTGGATTTCGAAACGCTGGATGATGTGAAGCAGTGGGCCGAGAACAACGACAAGATCATCGACAAGTACCCGTCGGCGTGGTGCGCAGTGGAGATGGCGCTGCTTGATCTTTTTTCGAGGGAGAAGGGCTGCTCTGTTGAGACGCTGCTTGGACTTGATGAATATACACTCTGTGGCCGCTACACTGCCGTTCTGGGTGACGACGAAAAATGGAAATATACGACGGTGGCGGATCAATATCTGATCCGGGGACTCTCGGATTTTAAAATCAAGCTGAACGGCAACCTCGCCCGGGACAGGGAAAAGCTCGATATTCTGGAAGAGTTATGCATTCAACATCACGCCAAAGGCATACGCATCCGCTTCGATGCAAATAATTTATGGAAGGATCGCTGCGACGAGGCCATCGCGTATCTGACGGCGCTGGGTGGGCGGGTATTCGCCCTGGAAGAACCCGTGGGATCACGAAATGTCGAAGACATAAGCAAGATCAGCACGGTTATGGGATTGCCTATCATCCTGGATGAAAGCCTATGCACCCCGGATGACTTATCGCTCTTTAAAAATATGCCGGGGGAGTTTATTGCGAATATCAAGATCTCTCGAGTGGGTGGACTTACACGGGCCTTGAGATTGATCAAAGAGCTTAAAAAGATGGGCTGGCCGATAATCATCGGCTGTCATACGGGTGAGACCTCCCTGCTCACACGGGCCGCGCTTGTCGCCGTCTCTGCAGCCGGAGAGAGTCTCATTGCCCAGGAAGGGGCATTCGGAGACTATCTGATGGTGCGGGAACCGGTGCAGCCGATATTGAAATTCGGCAGCGGCGGTCTGCTGAATTTGAGCGATCCCTATCATGTTAAAATAGTCCATGGACCTAAGGTCATACCGACGGAAAACTGGAAATCCGGGTTTGGATTGCAGTGTCACATGCCTGTCGTTCCGGAGGACGGATCGCCGAAAATACAGTTTCTCGATATGACCGATAAATATAGGATTCATTATCGTGTGTGGGGCAAAACCGAAGGGGAGGATGCAGCGGTGATATTACATGGGGGGATGGGTCACTCAGGCTGGCTGGCACCTCTTGCAAAGCAATTGCGCTTAATGTCGCCGGATACGATCTCGGTCGTCGCACCCGACCGGAGGGGCTGCGGATTAAATCAGCATCGCGGCGACCTGGGTTCCATTCCGGCTCTCATTGAAGACGTAACGAAGCATCTCGAATTTCTAAAAAAATCCTTTAACAGGATTCACCTCGCCGGCTGGTGTCAGGGGGCGCAATACGCTTCTATTGCTGCAGCCGGGTTGCCCAATACACTCTCCAGCCTTATCCTGCTGGCACCCGGCTTTTTCTGGAACGAGAGAATAAACTCCGTCTTAGGCGGCACAGAAAAAATCGCTTTAAAGATGATTTTCGAATTCAAACTGAAGCCCGAACGGACCCGTGCCTGCATCCCCCTTCCCATGGAGGCAACCGATTTCACACTCATCGATGACTGGCTTGATTTTATTGAAAGCGACGATCATAAAACAACCATGATTACATTAAATTCCCTGGGCATCATGGATGAGGTTCAGGAGCTTTCCCGGCTTGCAATGCCGAAGATCAACCTCCCGGTGCTTGCGATCTTGGCAAAAGAGGATCGGATGGTGGACAACAAAAAAGTCACGCAATTGATTAGCCATCTATTTACCCCCGGAGAAGATCAGAACCGGTTGACCTCGCTCAAAAGCGGCCATGCCATACCGTTTGAAAGACCGAGGGACGTGGCCAACGAAATAATGGAGTTTATTCAGCAAATAAATAACCGGTTATAGACGCGGACAGACCTGATGCCGGACATAAAGTCACATTGCCAGAGGGGATAGTTCGGTATCCTGAGTAATGATAGGTCGCCATTGAGACACTCAAGCAACTGAATTTTTAATTGGAGTCAACCCACCCATTGAAAAAACTTTTATTAATAAACCCCGTTGGACGCAAAAGTGGTTATTTGGTGAGTAAATATTCCACTTTTCAACCCCTGAACCTTGCCTATATTGCCGCAGTGACACCATCCCGCTGGGAGATCAAAATAATAGATGAAAACATAGATGAATTTAAGTTCGAAGAAGCCGACCTGATAGGCATTACTGGATTCACCAGCAGTATCAACAGGGCCTATGAAATAGCACGGATGTACCGGGAGAAGAAGATCAAAGTGATTATGGGAGGGATCCACATCTCCATGCTGCCCGATGAGGCATTGCAGTACGCCGATGCGGTAGTGACAGGCGAGGTGGAGGAGATATGGAATCAGGTCATCACAGATTTTGAAAATAACCGCCTATTGCACAGATACAACGGCCCTCGAATCAACCTTTCCCTCACCCCGATCATCCCCCGACACGACCTGCTGCATCCAAATTATTTCTGGAACTCCGTTCAGACCTCGCGCGGCTGCCCCTTTAACTGTAATTTCTGTTCGGTATCGCGATACCTCGGTAGAGAGTACCGCCAACGAAAGGTTGATAATGTTCTGAATGAGCTGGCTCAAATAAAAGGTAAATACATAACATTCATTGATGACAATCTGATCGGTCATGGCCCGGAAAGCAGAAACCGGGCGATGGAATTGTTTGAGGGCATGATTGGTCTCGGTCTTCATAAGAAATGGTGGATGCAGACTTCTATGAACGCAGCCGATGATGAGCATGTGATCAAGCTGGCTGCTCAGGCCGGCTGCATGTATGCATTCATGGGTTTTGAAACTCTCAATCAGAAAACGCTGCAGGAAATGAAAAAAGGCATTAACCTGAAAATTGGTATAGAAAATTATAAAAGGGTAGTAGCTCGGTTCCATAAATATGGGATAGGGGTACTGGGATCCTTTGTCATCGGAAATGATCATGAGACCCCACAATACTATAAAGAGTTAGCGGATTTTCTTGTCACCTCTGGCATAGATATTGTTCAAATCAGTATACTGACACCCCTCCCTGGTACTGATCTGATGGAACAACTGCAGAAAGAAGGGAGGTTGATTTATCAGGATTTACCTAAGGATTGGGATAAATATCGTTTTTCCTATGTGGTTCACCAGCCCCGGGGGGTAGAAGAAGATACCGTGTACATGGGCAATAATTTCATTAAAAATAAAATATACTCTTTCCCCTTTTATCAATATCGGCTATTAAATTCTGCCTACCATATAAAAGACTTGATTAATTTATATGCCATATACAAGTTAAATCAATCGATGAAAAAGAGTTGGCAGGGTACCCACTATCATAAAAGCGTCATGCCGTTGCGCAAGGCAACCTGTCTATAGCGTGCCCCGAGAGGCTTCACGAATGAAGAGATAAATAATTTTGTCACGGATAATTTCCGAAGAAACGGCTTTTTATAAAGTAGTATTAATAGGATTGACAAAATACCGATTCTGACTTATCCATCAGTCCGTGAGCAACTGTTTAGGACCCTCTCTAATGCCGTAATCTGTGAGCCATGGATCTGGATTAGAAATGGAACATAGTAAGCACAAAATGGACACCGAAACTACGACTTCAATTCCCTCTTCCGTCTCTCAAGAAGAACTTACAAGAAATATGGCGGATAATACACCTCTTTATAACAGCCGCATCATCAAAAACTATGTTGAGTATCTGAAAGTTAATTATCCGCATATCGATATATCTCCTCTTTTGAAGTATGCAAGCATTGAAACCTACCAGTTGGATGACGAGGGTCATTGGCTGACACAGAAGCAGGTGGATCGTTTTCACGAGATGCTTGCGAAAGAGATCGATAATCCCGGCATAGCAAGAGAAGTGGGACGGTTTTCTGCCAACTCCCGAGCTTCCGGAGCCGTGAGACAGTACATTTTGGGCTTCTTAAGTCCCAAGACAGCTTATTCCGTAATAGAAAAAATACATCCAAATATCAGTCGGGCGGCTATCTTGAAGACCAAGCCCATTGGGGAAAATAAAATTGAGATGAAAGTATCGTTGATGCCCGATGTGGTGGAAAAACCATACCAGTGTCTTAACCGGCTGGGTATGCTTGAAGCTGTAGCAAAAATCTTCACAAAGGAATTTGCCGATATAGATCATCCCGTCTGTCTTCATAAGGGTGGGGATTGTTGTCAGTACATCATATCTTGGAATAAAACACCCACATTTGTCTGGAAACTCATCCGCAATTATTCTGTTATCGTCAGCTTTGTTGCCAGCATTCTGTCTGTGAGTTTTTTATCGCCGGTATACTGGGACACTCTGGTTCTATCTTGCCTCCTCTTCATGATGGGAACGACTCTCTACGCTGAATATCGGGAAAAGAAAGATTTGATCGTCAAAATCCTCAGCCAGGGGGATGCGGCCGACCGTCTTATCGACCAGATCAACACCAGCTACAACAACACCCTCCTTGTCCAGGAGATCGGACAGGCCACCTCCATGATCCTTGAGATCAATCAATTGCTCGCCTTCATCATGGAAGCCCTGGAGAAGCGTCTCGATTTCGACCGGGGAATGATCATGTTGGCAAACCGGGAACAGACCCGTTTGGTGTACACCATCGGCTACGGATACAATCAGGAACATCGTGAATACTTGGAGAATATGGAGTTTCATCTGGACAATCCCCATTCCCGGGGGGCATTCGTCCTTTCTTTCCGGAAACAGACGCCATTGCTGATAAACAATATCGAAGAAATAACAAAAGACTTTTCCCAGCGAAGCGTTGAATTTGCCAAAAAGATGGGGACCCATTCCTTTATCTGCGCCCCCATCGTCTTCAAGGGAGAATCCATGGGGGTTCTCGTCGTCGACAACATCCGCTCCAAACGGCTGCTCAGTCAGAGCGACATGAGCCTGCTGATGGGAATCGCCCCACAGATCGCGATCAGCATCAATAACGCCATGGCGTATCGGAAAATCACGGAGAGTGAAAAAAAGTTCCGTTCCCTGAGTGAAAGCACCCCTGATATCATCTATACCACCGACACCCAAGGCGTTTTCACTTACGTCAATCCCGCCTGGGAGAGGATCCTGGGTTACAGCAGCGAAGAAGCCATAGGAAGACATTTCATCGATTTTGTCCCAAAGGACGAGATCCCGCAATATATCAGCATGTTCAAATCCATACGGGACGAGGGGATTACGGTCCGGGATCAGATCGGAACGCTCATCAATAAAGATGGGACGGACCGATTTTTCAGCATCAGCGGCGCCCCTGTCTTCGATTCGGAAGGCCGGATGACGGGTGTCGTAGGGACCTTCAAGGATGTCACCGAGCGAAAGCTTGCCGAGGTGAAACTGGAGAGGGAAAGGGCGTTCCTCCGACAGGTGATCGATGCAGTTCCCTCATTCATCTCGGTCAGGGACGCTGAGGGCAGATTCCAGTTGGCCAATAAATCTCTGGCAAAAGCCTGCGGGACGACACCGGCTCACCTCATCGGCAAGACGATGACGGATTTCAATCCGAATGAAGAAGCGGTTTTGAAAACGCACGCCGACAATCTCGACGTGATCCGGAACCGGAGGGAAAAATTCATTCCCGAAGAGATGTCCATCTATCCCGATCCTTCGGTGCGATGGCTTTCCGCCCATAAAGTCCCTCTGATCGATCAAGATAATGTTTGCGGCAGGATTCTGACCGTGGGCACGAACATCACCCATATAAAGGAAGCTGAAGAGGAAAAGAAAAGACTTCAGAATCAGCTCATTCAGGTCCAGAAAATGGAGGCTGTCGGTACGCTTGCCGGCGGGGTCGCCCATGACTTCAACAACATCCTCATGGGTTTGCAGGGATACATCTCCATGTTGCTCTATGAGATGAGTCCGGACCATCCGTACCGGACGAAGCTGGAAAACATGGAAAATTACGTCAATCGAGGCTCCGATCTGACAAGACAGCTCCTGGGATTTGCCAGAGGGGGGAAATACGATGTGAAGCCGACCAACATCAACGAACTCCTCGGGAAAAGCGCGGATCTGTTCGGCCGGACGCGGAAGGAGATCTCCATTTACAGAAGCTTTGCCGAAGATCCATGGACCGTGGGTGTCGATCAGGGGCAGATGGATCAGGTGTTCCTTAACCTCTTCATCAACGCTTCCCAGGCGATGCCCGGAGGGGGAGACCTCGATCTTCGAACGGAAAATGTCCTCTTCCGGGAAACGGATGAAAAACCGGTCGGTGTGGCCGCGGGCAGGTATCTCAGAATTACCGTGAGGGATAATGGCGTGGGGATGGACGGCAAGACACTGGAGAGGATTTTCGAACCCTTCTTCACGACCAAACAGAAAGGAACGGGAACCGGTCTTGGTTTGGCCTCGGCCTATGGCATCATCAAAAACCACGGTGGCAGCATCCACGTCTTCAGCGAACCGGAAAAGGGAACCACCTTCCATATCTATCTTCCCGTGACGGATCAACAACCGGTTGTCAGCCAGGAGAAAAAGGACGAAATCTTCACCGGCGGTGAAACCATTCTGGTTGTGGATGACGAACCGATCAATATTTCCGTCATGCAGGAGATGTTGGAGATGCTTCACTATCGAGTGCTGCCGGCCGGAAGCGGTGAGGAAGCAGTTGCCATCTACATGGAAAAGCATCAGGCGATCGACATCGTCATCCTGGATATGGTCATGCCGGGAATCAGTGGGGGGCGGACATTCGACCTCCTGCGGGAAATCAATCCGGATGTCGGCGTGATCCTGGCCAGCGGTTACAGCGCCGAAGGGGAGGCGAGAAAGATTATCAACCGAGGCTGCTGGGGTTTTATCCAGAAACCTTTCAAGCTTCAGGAATTTTCCCGGAAAATCCGCGAGGTGCTGGACGACAATCGGGGCAGGCAAGCCAATGTCACAAACGCGGTATAGCGGCCTTTCATACCTGTTTGATGACGAAACGGTCCTGGCGGCGGAGGGCAGGGCGGAATTCTGAAGCCATCCGGTTTTTACTCCAGCTTGATTCGGTACGTGCGTGCAAGATACCTCATGTAAGCGTTCCCATGTTGGACGTCCAGAATCCACAGGTAGTATGCCTTTTCGTCATGCAGGCCATTTTTTTTCGCATAGGTGCTTGGATAAATCATCAAGGGAACGGATTTTACCCCGGAGGCCTTCGTCAGATTGCCAACAGCCGCAATAATGACTTCCGGGGGTGTCTTGGGATCGATGACGAGCACCTTGAAGCCGTTCAACAGATCCGATAAATTAATGGCAATGTCGGATTCTTCGGCGATGATCACCGCTTTCAGATCTCCGCTGCTGCGCAATGCCAAGGGCCTCCACCGCCTGATGAAACCCAGTCCGGCATAGACTTTTTCAAGGGATTCCTCCTGCGGACGATGATCCAGGCTTAACATGTCCCAAAGAAGTCCCCCGGAGTGATGGTTATAGAACTGTTTTAATTCCCACAGGTCCGAGGCGGAGCACTCCTGCAACGACCATCCGCCGGGAAGCGGCGCCGGCTGTGTTTCAGCTTCATAGGTATGGTAGCTGAACAGATCAAGAGAGGTGACCTTTGCGTCATTTTGTTCTTGCGTAAAATTCGTGTAAACCTGTTCATTGAACTTATTTTCCGGACGGATATAACAAAAGGCATAATCCATGTGCGCGGAGGGCAGCAGGTGCGCGCCGTTCAAATAGAGGATCAGTTGTTTAATGACAATGAATCCCGTATATTTATCATTCATCGGCCGGGCGGCGTGATGATGTATCATCCAGGCGTTGTCATAGGCCCTGAGCAGAGAAACATGGCTGTAGATACGACCGTTTTTTTGATAGGTGAAATGTTTTACGATTTCCGGGGCATCTCCGTAGATTTTTTGATAGGTCTCCTGGAACGCTTCCCGAAATGACTCGATGTGCCCGTATTTTGCAGGATACATAAAATTGGTGTCAAAAAATAGGTCCCAAAGCTCATCGAGATTGATCTCATCGGTCATGCCCTGACCCGCGCCGGGGATGCTATCAAGTAATTTGTTCAAGTGATTATAGTTTTTTAAATCCATATCCAGGATTGCCATGCCAAAACGGATGGTCGTTTCTACTTTCTGATAAATCACCTGCACCTTACAGTGAATCTTGAGAATACCGGCATAGGTAATGGTCATGTCGGGGATGATGAGTCCCGGCATCAGGACCGCCTCTTCAGGTTTATCGCAAACGGAAAAACCGGATGTGGAAATATTGAAAATCTCACGCTGCACGATCTTTTTCATAAATGGGTGTTCAAATACGGCATACAAAGGCGGTGAGGTCTGCCGGCGGGGATTCCGTAAAACCTTTGCCTTAAAGCGTTGTATCTGATCCTGTATGGGGGCCACGACGATCTCCCGACTTCGGCCATCTTGCTTCTGATACATACAACTGCAATTACCCGAATAAAAAACATTTTTGCCGTCAGACAGACGGATGGTGACCGGCGCCTCGACGTTGAACCAGTTAAACGAAGAGAGCGGGGCCGGTTGAACGCGGAGGCGAAAGGTCTGGGGATTGAAATCCATTAAATCTCCCACCGCCTGAAAACCGCTTTGCCACAATTCCGT
The DNA here is from genome assembly GCA_023487865.1 of Deltaproteobacteria bacterium. Taxonomy (GTDB): domain Bacteria; phylum Desulfobacterota; class Syntrophia; order Syntrophales; family UBA5619; genus JAKAFS01. Next base: position 11,419 of record JAMDBG010000107.1, read on the forward strand.
TTTGACATCATGACAGGCAAAGCGCGGGCTTTGTCGTTTGCTGATCACAAGACTCGTTTCCGGCAGTGTAATGGTCAGTCCGGCGCCGTTCATCACGAGCATCTGAGCCGGGACGAGGATCACAGATTGATCATGGGATACAACCAGATATTGGAAATGGTAACGTTCCAGTTTGTAAGTGGCGTAGGCCTGATCCCAGTGACAGATCAATTCATCGCCCAAACAGGGTTTCGGATGGACCTTGACCAGTATCCCCTCTTCATACAGGGGATGGTTAAGGAGGGCGTAGATATGATTTCCTTTAAAATGCAGATAATTGAGTATATTGGTCAGTTTCTTCTTGTCTATATTCCCTGCGGAAGCCAAGGCGCTGATCAGGTCATTGTGACGGAACATCCAGGGCGGCAACGTTACTTCTTCACTCTGGCGGCCTTCCAGACGAGTCATTTTACCGATGGCGCCTTGATCCATCTCGTGATCATCCATTTTAGGTATGAAATCCTTAGAAATAAAAAAAGACTGCGTGGCTTTGAGCTATACGCGCCGATCGAATCCTTATCCAAGTAAAAAGATGAGAAACCTGGACAAACCTTTATAAGCGTATGATCTGAAAAGAACTTATCTTTATTGGGGCAGAGGATAAGTAAAGCGTCCCGGGTTGTCAAGGAGATTTTCGTTCGGATTTACTCTCTCGGCCGGATACGCGTGCCATCGCCGATGGCAGCGTCGGGATGGGCAATCACCCGGTCTTTCTCCCTCAGTCCGGAAACGATCTCCGCCGACAAACCATTTCTTTGACCGACCACTACCCTGCGATGCCTTGCCTTCCCATTGTCTTCAACAAACACCGCCCACGCTTGTTCCTTGCCCGAACGGAACAGGGCACCGGCCGGGACTTGGAGAATGTCTTTACCCTCCCAGACAATAAAGTGCGCTTCAAGGCGGAAACCATCACCCAGTGCACGCCATGATTCCGGAGGCGATGTGATATCGGCAATGACCAGGACCCTCTGTTCCTCCACGCCCAGACTCGACACCTTCGTAAATCCCGCCGGCTCAACAACCCGTACAGTTCCCGTCAGCGTCCCCTCGCCGCCCCACCGCTTGAACAGCACCGTCATCCCCTTTTTCATCTTGACCGCATCCGAAGAAAGGACCTCGATGCGGACCTCAAGATTTTTTAAGTCGCCGATATCCAGCAGAGGCTCTCCCATATGGACGGCGCCTTCACTTTCACGGTGGATTCTAAACACAGCGCCATCGACCGGAGATGCAATATAGATGGTATCGTGTTTTTTGGTTTTCCCGCTGCCGGAAAAATTCCGAAGGGTCGATTTAATTCGCTCCAGCTCGGAGCGAGATGCATCAGCGGCGGCCTTCGCCGAACGTTGACCTGACCGAGCCTTTTTCGCCTCTGCTTCGGTCAGATCCAATTGATCTTTTGCAATGGATCGTTTCGCATACAAATTCCTGATCCGTTCCAATCGCTTCTCAATGTAATCGGCATCAGCCGTTGCCGCACGCTCTTTTTCCATCGCCGCCTCAAGCCCGGCCTGTGCCGCAGCAACGGCCGCTTCGGCTTCCGCGCGGCTTCGGGGATCAAGGGCCTGTGACGGCAATGGTTCCAGAGCCGCAAGGATTTGTCCCTTTCGAACCGAATCCCCCACCTTCACATCGATCCGCCGCATATACCCGGCTGTCGCCGCCGAAAGAACAAACCGCTCTTTCAATCGGGTGCGCCCCTCTTCTTCAATCGTCACCTGCAGCGAACCCCGGGAGACAGCGACAAGATCCACCTCCTGCGTTTTGGGCAGGAAGCCGTAAACCGTCGCCAGGACGACAACCAAAACAATGACGACGACAATCCATTTTCTGCGGGTCGCGCTCTTCATGAAGCTACTCCCTGGTTTTTAAGACTTCCACAAGATCAAGGTGATCCAGTTTACTGCGGACCATCAACCCCGATACCGAGGCCGATGCCAGAACCACCGCTGCAGCCAGAGCATACGTCCTTTGCTCTATCACCAGCGGCACCCGGAAAAGATCGGATGCAAGGGCTTGCGCAATATACGCACAGAGCCAGTATCCGATGAGAAAACCCAGAGGAATGGCGATGACCGTAATCAGGCCCAGTTCCCCCAGCAGGATGTAAGAAATTTCACCCCGCGTGTAGCCCAGCACGCGCAGGCTGGAGAGCTCCCGGCTCCGCTCAGAAAAGGCGATCCTGGCGCTATTATAAACGACGCCGAAGGAGATGAAGCATGCCATCAATGTAGCAATAAACGTGAAAAAAAGCATCCCCTTGGCCTGCACATCATGGAAATTGCGGATTTCAATTCTTGGGATCGCCATTGCCT
>JAMDBG010000047.1 GCA_023487865.1 Deltaproteobacteria bacterium
GATTCTCTCATCAAAAGCCGTCAGTTGTCGATCATTGACATAGCCGCCTCCCTGAACGATCAAGCGCTTGGCCTCTCCCCGAGAGGCGCACAGGTTCGCGTCGTGGAAAAGCTCGAAAGCGGGTATTCCGGCCGCCAGAGCCGCCCGGCTCTTTTCAATGGACGGAATAGCGGCGCTGTCGGTCTCGCCCAATCGGGGAATGGTACTGGATGGAAAGAGGTCCTCATCCAAAGGTCTTGAACCAAAGGCGCTTGCGGAGGCTTTCCAGGCCGCTACGGCTTCCTCCTCGCCGTGGGTGATCTTCGTCGCCTCAAAGGCCAATACGGCCTTGGCCATGTTGAGACGGGCATCGGTCAGTGTTCTGACCGCTTCAATCTCCTTGATAGGTAAAAAAGTGAACAGGGCCAGGAAACGTTCCAGATCCGCGTCTTCCACATTAATCCAGTACTGGTAATACTCATAGGGAGACGTCAGTGCGGCGTCGAGCCAGACCGTTCCCTTTTCGGTCTTTCCCATCTTTTGGCCTTGTGACGTAGTGATCAAGGGAAAGGTCATGCTGAAGGCCGTTTTCCCTTCCACTCGCCTGATCAGATCGATGCCCGCCACCATGTTGCCCCACTGGTCATTCCCCCCCATCTGCATCAGACAACCGTATTGCCTAAAGAGATGGAGGAAATCATAGGCCTGCAAGAGCATGTAGTTGAACTCGATGAAATTGAGACCCTTTTCCAGTCGGATCCGATAGCTCTCGGCGGTGAGCATCTTGTTGACGCTGAAATGCCGTCCTATATCCCTGAGAAATTCGATATAATTGAGCTGTGTGAGCCAGTCGGCGTTATTGACCAGCAAGGCCTTCCCTTCGCCGAAATCCAGGTATCGCGAGAGCTGTTGCCGCAAACAGCGGGCGTTGTGATCGATTTCATCACGAGTGAGAATCTGGCGCATCTCTGTCTTCCCGGAAGGATCTCCGATCAGAGCGGTACCACCTCCGACGAGGGCAATCGTCCGGTGGCCGAGCCGCTGCATATGGGCCAGCGACATGATCGGTACCAGAGAACCAATATGTAGACTTGCCGCTGTCGGATCAAACCCGATGTAACAGGTGATATGTTCGTGATCGAGGAGCTGTCTGATCAGCGACTCATCGGTGATCTGTTCGATAAATCCCCTCTCCCGAAATATGTCATAGACACTCTTCAACTCTTTCCCTCCACCGCTACAGGCCTTTTCTGAGGACCTCACATCCTTTTCAGAATCCCCTTCATCAGCTTCCTTGATCTTCCTTCAATGACACATTGACTCTTTCAATGCGTTTGGCCCGACCGTCCGAATCGATTTCCACCGTAACCCCCTGGAGACGAATATCGCATTTGGCCACATCGAACTTGTTGGGGATTTGCATGAGGAATCTTTGCAGGATGACCTCTTTTTTGATCCCGATAACAGAGTCAAAGGGACCCGTCATCCCGACATCGGTAATGTAGGCGGTTTCGCCGGGCAGGATTCTGTCGTCTGCCGTCTGGACATGGGTGTGGGTTCCCAGAACAGCGGCGACCCGGCCGCTCAGGTACCAGCCCATCGCGACCTTTTCCGAAGTCGCCTCCGCATGCATATCCACGATGATCATATGGACCTTGCCCTTCATTTCCTCGATCTCCTGGTCGGCTGTGCGAAAAGGACAATCGAGAGGATTCATGAAGACCCTGCCGGCCAGATTGATCACTCCGATGCGAATTCCGCCGCGGGTTGTCACAACCACACTCCCGCGCCCGGGGGCTCCTGCCGGATAATTGGCAGGCCGGAGCAGCGTTTCGTAACCCTCCACAACATCAATGATCTCTTTCTTATCCCAGATATGATTTCCGGAAGTGAGGACATCGATATGGCAGCCATACAGCTCTTCAACGACCTCGCTCGTCACGCCGAATCCGGCCGCTGCATTTTCGCAATTGGCGATCACAAAATCGATCCGTCTTTCCTCGACGATCCACGGGAGAAGTTCACGGACAGCCCGCCTTCCCGGCTTGCCCACGATGTCACCGATAAAGAGTATCTTCATGGCCATTCTATCGCGCAAAATCGGAGACCCTCGTCTCACGAATGACAGTCACCTTGATCTGTCCCGGATACGCCAATTCCGCCTCGATTTTCTTGATGATATCCTTACAGAGCATCACCGTATCGTTATCGGAGATCTTCTCATTTTCCACCATGATCCGGATTTCCCTGCCGGCCTGGATCGCAAAGCACTTGTCCACGCCGTTAAATGAATGCGCTATGTTTTCAAGTTCTTCCAGGCGTTTCACATAACTCTCCAGCATCTCCCGCCGCGCCCCCGGCCGCGCCGCCGACAGGGTGTCTGCCGCCTGGACCAGAACACCGAGCAGGGTGTTGGTCCTGCCGTCGTCATGATGAGTGGCGATTGCCTGGACGATCCTGGATGTTTCACCGAACCGTTTTGCAGAATCGGCGCCGATCGCCGCGTGGGTCCCTTCCACCTTGTGATCGACGGCCTTGCCGATATCGTGGAGGAGTCCGGCCCGCTTGGCCTCTTTGATGTTCATTTTCAACTCGGCCGCCATCATCCCCGTCAGATGGGCCACGTCGATGGAATGCTGGAGGACGTTCTGAGAATAACTCGTTCTGAACTTCAGGCTGCCCAGCATGGTGATCAGTTCGGGATGCAGATCATGCACACCGACATCAAAGGAGATCCGCTCTCCCGTTTCCTTGATGATGGCATCCACCTCCGACCGCACCTTCTTGACAATCTCCTCGATTCGGCCGGGATGGATCCTGCCGTCGGTAATGAGCCGCTCCAGAGAGAGCCGGGCCACCTCGCGCCGCACGGGATCGAAGCTGGAGAGTACGACCGCCTCGGGTGTGTCATCGACGATCAGGTCGATCCCTGTCGCCGCCTCGATCGCCCGGATATTTCTTCCCTCCCGGCCGATGATCCTCCCTTTCATCTCATCGTTGGGGAGGTTGACCACCGATACGGTATTTTCGGCCACGTAATCACCCGCATATCTCTGTATCGCATAGGCGATAATCTCCCGTGACGTCTTGTCGGCCGTTCCTTTTGCATCCTCCTCAATTTTCCGGATCATCAAGGCCGCATCCCTTTTCGCCGCCGCCTCCATCGACTGGATGAGGAAGTTCTTTGCCTCTTCCGACGTGATGCCGGCGATCTGTTCCAGTTTCAACTGCTGCTCTTCGAGAATCCGGTTGACCCGTTCATTCTTTTCGTTGAGTTGGGATTCCTTGCCCAGAATCGCCTTTTCGCGGTTTTCGATGGCCGATTCCTTCTGGGAGAGGAGATCGGTCCTTCGTTCAATATTCTCCTCCTTTGACCGGAGCCTTCGCTCCAAGGCATCAAGTTCGACTTTCCTGTCCCGGGTATCCTTCTCGAACTCGGTCTTGACTTTCAGCAGGTTTTCCTTCGCCTGAAGGAGGGCCTCTTTCTTGATGGTCTCCGCCTCCTTCTTGGCCTCTTCGATAATCCGCACCGAAAGATTCTCCCGGGACTCGATTTTCTTTCGGGAAAGCATCTGTTTGACAACGTACCCTACCGCCACACCGACGGATAGCCCCACCAGTATGGCCAGAATCAACATACCGTTATATAGCAAAGTATTCACCTCCTTGAATTTCCTTTAATGACATCCGATTGTCTGACGAATCGATCCGGGAAGATCTAGGGGAGTCGTAGGGTGGGACAGGCGGCGTGAATAAAAAAACCCCGCCTATGCCGTGTTAACCACCTTTTTGAACCACGCGAAAAGTGGGTGCCTAATATTGTCGCTTCAGGCTTTCCACGGCCCGCCTGCGCGGAATACCGGTGGACATGCTCACGGCAAACAAGGAAAAGCTCCCGGTTCCAAGGTGTTGGCTCAAAAAACGAATGTTAATCACGCACATCGCAGGGGATACTTTGTCTACCTTATATCATTGATCAAATGAATCAATTGTTCCGATCTGCTCTCCAATTGGCTATAGATGTTTTCTTTCGTTCCTGTCACGCGCAAATACTCATCCGCGATGTTCAATGCGGCCAGGATGGCAATGTTCAAGGCGTTCTTGCTGCCGGCGGCTTTACCCGCCTCTTCAACCTTGTCACTGACAAACCTGATGACCTTTGCTACATGCTCATCCCCCGAATCGCTTACGACTGAGAGTTCCTGTCCCAGTATCTTCACATCAAAGCGCTTTTTCAATGGACGACCTCATGGTTTGTTCTAAGGCGTCTTTATCTCCCGGAGCAAATCAAGAAGCGAGTCCACCTTTGTGCGTATAGCATCCCGTTCTTCCCTCAACCCCCCAATTTTTTTATTAACTTCTTCCAACTCCATCGATTTATTTTGCAACAGCCCCTCCAGCTCCAGATTCCTCTTCTTCAGCAAGGCATGATCCGCGATCAGGCCGTTGATTTTTTTTTCCAGTTCATTAAACTTCAGAAATTCCACAATTCCTCCCGCATTCCCCAGCAGATTCACTCCGTATCCCGGATTTCACGACCCCCGGCGCTGTGTGAATTTGGCATTGATTATGACAACGTGACATAGGAAAGTCAAGGCCTTATTTTAAGTGGTAATGTATCATATCTTGTGTCAGGGATAGAAGAAGGGGTATCTCCGGGTTGACCAGACCATTAAGAAAGGAGATACCCCATGGAACAAGTAGTACGGAGTTTGCCACAGGCATTCAAGATAATCAAGGAGATGAATTTGTTTGGGGATGCGGAATTGGATTACCGGAGCTCAGCCCGGGAGTCATTGTGTCGGATCTTAGAGGATAGGATGCGAGATCGGATAGATCGTCACCTGGAGGGGATGGCGGAGCGAGATGAAGAGGATCGGCGCAATGGTTTTTTCAGTCGCCATTTGCTGACGGAATTGGGAGACGTTTCGCGGACTCGGACGCTGTCCGGGGTTGGAGTGATCCGCGCGTATAGCCGTCGGGCGGTGCAGGTGGATCGGATGATTTTGTCTTGTTTTGTTTTGGGTTTGTCGACACGGAAGGTGAGCCATGCCCTGATACCGGTCCTGGGTGAGGCAGTGAGTGCCACAACCGTCAGTCGGGTGTCGAGGATTCTGGATGCGTCTGTTGCCGCGTTCCATCGACGACCGATCCGACGGACCTATCGGTTTCTCTTTCTTGACGGGGTGGTTTTAAAGCGTAAGACAGGAATTGGGTCTGTCAAGCGGGTGGTGCTGGTCGCTTTGGGGATGACCAAAGATGGGAAGAAGGAGGTCATCGACTTTACGATCGCTCACGGTGAGTCGCAAGCCGCTTGGGATGCTTTCCTTTCCGATCTGTACCGAAGAGGGCTTCGTGCAGAAGGGTTGGAGTTGATCGTCACCGATGGGGGCAAGGGGCTTCTTGCCGCTTTGCCTTTCGTCTATCCTGGCATCCCTAGCCAGCGATGTTGGGCTCATAAAACCCGGAACGTCCTGAACCACGTCCGGAAAGCGGATCATGAAGCCGTCAAAAAGGACCTTACCGCCATCAGCCATGCCAAAGGGGTCCAAAAAGCCCAGGCGGCCCTGAAAGACTTCGCCCACACATGGGGCATCCTCTACCCAAAGGCATTAGCTTCCCTCAAAGACTCTGAAGAAGAGCTCTTGGCCTTCTTCACCATCAAGGACCCAAAGCTATGGAAAAAAATCCGGACAACCAACCTCATCGAACGCAGGTTCCGGGAACTCAGAAGAAGAACCAGACCCATGGGCGTCTTCTCCGATAGAACAAGTATGGACAGAATCCTCTATGCCATCTTCGCCCATGAAAACTTTAAAAATAAAACCGGAGGCCCCTTCCTTCTATCCCTGACACAAAACTCTTGACGTTACCTTTTAAGTCCGGCCCGCCTTTTCCAGGGTCTGAAAGTAGTCCTGCAGCACCTGCCAGGCTGAAGCCCGATCGGTGATCCGTCCCGCCGCTTGACGGAACTGGGCGCCGCCGCGAAGCCCCTTCGTATACCAGAGAAGATGCTTTCGGAAGTCTCTGGTTCCCACCTTTTCTCCATAATATTCGACCGCCATCTCCAGATGACGCCGGATGATTTCCATTCTATCTGCAAGGGAGGGGACAGAAACAACCTCTCCAGACAGGTGATGGAGGATGTTTCTTGCGAGCCAGGGATTCCCCAATACGCCCCTTCCCACCATCACCCCGTCGCAGCCGGTCTCCCGAAACATCCGGGTTGCGTCCTCAGGACGGCGAACATCACCGCTCCCGATGACGGGGATACGCAACTGCGCTTTCAATGCGGCAATAAGCCCCCAGTCCGCCTCGCCGCCGAATCCCTGATCGACGGTACGCGGGTGGAGGATGACGGCGTCCATACCGCATTCCTCAGCGATACGACCGATCGTAAGGGCATTGACTTCGTGATGGCGCCAGCCGGCGCGGATCTTGAGCGTCAGGGGAAGGTCCGTCGCCTTCCGCATGGCTTGAAGAATAACGGCCACCCGCTGCGGATCACGCATCAGTGCCGCCCCCGAACCGGTCTTGATGACCTTCTTCACCGGGCAGCCCATGTTCATGTCGACGAGATCGGCCCCTCTTTCAACCGTCATCCTCACCGCTTCCGCCAGCGTCTCCGGATCGGAGCCGAAGAGCTGAACCCCCAGCGGCCGGTCGGCAGGCGAGGAATCGAGGTAACGGCAGGTTTTTCCCATCCCCCGGACGAGACCGTTGGCGCTGACCATCTCGGTGAAGGCGAGACCGCAGCCGAATTCACGCACAATCGTCCGGAAAGGCAGATCCGTGATTCCCGCCATGGGGGCGAGACAGATGGCGTTCTTCAAGCGCAAACGACCGATATTCATCTCACCGTCGTCCCCTTGCCTCCATGCGGTGACAGGCATTTTCCAGCTCCTGGGGTGTGTTGATCCCCATCACCTCCTCCGGATCGGAAGCCAGGAACGACGTGACACGCAAGCCGTTCCTGCAAGCCATCTCGACAATATCGGTGAGGTAATATTCCCGCTGGGCGTTCCTATTGTCGAGGCCGCCCACCGCATCGAAAAGGAAACGGCTTTCCACACAGTAAATCCCCGTATTGATTTCGCGGATCTGTATCTCCTCCGCCGTGGCATCCTTGTCCTCGACGATTTTCAGGACTCTGCCATCCCCTGCCTTGACCACACGGCCATAACCGGCGGGCTCCGCCGGGATCGTCGTCAGGACCGTAACCACCGCCCCTTCCGAACGATGACGGTCATAGAGCGCCTGCACCGTTTCGGGTCGGATCAGCGGGACGTCACCGCAGAGAATGACGACGGTTCCCGTATAGTTCTTAAAAACCTCCCGGGCCTGCAGCACGGCGTGCCCCGTCCCCAGCAGATCGTGCTGTTCAACGAAGATCAGATCATCCTTGCCGAATGACCCCCGGATGCTCTCCGCCTGATGGCCGATCACGACGACGATCTCCCGCGCTCCCGCCGCACGGGCGGCGGCGACGGAGTGGGTCAACATGGGAGCGCCGCAGACGGGGTGGAGCACCTTCGCCAGATCCGATTTCATCCTCTTCCCTTTGCCCGCCGCCAGGATGATCGCCCGGAAACCCGCCTGCGCCTCTTTCCCGGTATGACTTTCACCATTCATGCTCCCGCCTGTCACCCCCTTCGTGGTTCGTGAGCTGTTCATCCCTCCCCGACATTGTCTGCCGCTGCATACAGTCAAACGATGGAACAGGGATGCAACTTATCAGATCCCATTACGAAAAGACAAACAATTTGTCTTTCGGCACCCCTTATCGGATTTGTTTGACTCCGGACCTTTTTTTCGATATGTGTTGGCCTCACTCTGACACCAGCAGCGGAAGGAGACTCCTATGACCCATGTCCTTCTCATCGGCAACGGCGCCCGTGAGCATGCAATCGCCGAGGCGGTTATGCGCTCGGACAAAAATCCCCGCCTCTTTGCCTACATGAAAACCAACAATCCCGGCATCGCTTCCCTTGCCGCGCAGGTGCGGATCGGCCGTTACAACGAACCGAAAGCGATCATCGCATTTGCCAAGGAAACGGGGGCAGAGCTTGCCGTCATCGGTCCTGAAGATCCCCTGAGCCACGGCATCGTGGATGAGCTCACGGTGGCGGGAATCCCGGCGGTCGGACCGACAAGGGTCCTGGCGCGCCTGGAAACATCAAAGTCTTTCACAAGAAATCTCCTCGAAAAATACGACATCCGCGGAAACCCGCGCTTCAGAAATTTTGCGTCCATCGAGGGTATCGAAACTTTCTGTGCAGAACTTCCCGGGGTCGTCATCAAACCGGACGGCTTGACGGGCGGCAAAGGGGTCCTTGTCCAGGGGGACCATTTCCAGACACGGGCCGAGGCCCTCGATCACTGCCGCAGCATCTTGAAGACGCACCCCAGCGTGACCATAGAGGAGAAACTGGAGGGTGAGGAGTTCTCGCTGCAGTGCCTCTGTGACGGACGGACGGTTGTGGCCACTCCGCCGGTTCAGGATCACAAGCGGCGCTTCATAGACGATCGGGGCCCGAACACGGGCGGAATGGGCTCCTATTCCTGCCCGGATCATCTCCTCCCCTTCCTCGACTCCGCTGCCGTCGCCGAAGGGCTGGAGATCACGCGAAAAGTCGCCGCGGCTATCCGCCGGGAAACCGGCGTTCCCTATAAAGGAGTCATGTACGGCGGCTTCATGGTCACCGCAACGGGGGTAAAACTGATCGAATACAACGCCCGCTTCGGAGATCCCGAGGCGATGAACATCCTTCCCCTGCTCCGAACCGATTTTATCGATGTCTGCCGGGCGATCATCGACGGCACACTCGACCGCCTCGATATAGTATTTGAAAAAAAGGCGACCGTGTGCAAGTATGTCGTCCCGATCGGTTACGGCCTTCCCGAGGAAAACCCCGAGACCGCTTCCACATCAGCACGGATCGAGATAGGCACTGTGCGGGGGGCGAGGCTCTATTACTCGTCCATCGACCAGAGACCGGACGGTTTTTACATGACCTCGTCACGGGCGATCGGCGTGGTCGGCATCGCCGAAAGTCTGGAAGAAGCGGAAAGGACCGCCGAAGGTGCGGTCTCCGCCATCCATGGCCGCGTGGACCACCGGCCCGACATCGGCACCGAACCTCTCATCCGGAAGAGGATTCAACACATGAAGATGATTAACAAAAAACTATATAATTAGGAGAAGACATGCATTTGAATGAAATAAAGAGAGTCCTGATCAGCGTGACGGACAAGAAAGGGATCGTCGAATTCGCGCAAGGATTGAAGACCTTCAACGTGGAGATCCTTTCCACCGGCGGAACGGCTTCCCAATTGAGAAAAAGCGGTGTTCCCGTCACGGAAGTATCTGATTACACGGGATTTCCCGAGATGATGGATGGAAGGCTCAAAACACTGCATCCGAAGATCCACGGCGGGCTCCTCGGCCTCCGGGACAAGGAGTCTCATATGCAGGCCCTGCGGGAACACGGTATCGGTCTGATCGATATGGTCGTCATCAACCTCTACCGTTTCGAGGACACCGTCGCCAAAGAGGATTGCACGCTGGAGCACGCGATCGAAAATATCGATATCGGCGGCCCGACGATGCTTCGTGCGGCCTCCAAGAACTACCGCTTTGTATCCGTCGTTACCGACCCGGAGGATTACCTGAAGATCCTTGCGGAAATGAAGCAGACGGGGGGGAGAATTTCGGAAACAACCAACTTCGAACTGGCGAAAAAGACCTTTCAGCTCACGGCCCGTTACGACGGCGCCATTTCCAACTACCTCGGTCTGCTCAGCGGCGGAAGCACCGAAAAACGGGCATTCCCCGATACCTTCTCCTTCCAGTTCGCCAAGGCGCAGGACCTCCGTTACGGGGAGAACCCCCATCAGAAGGCCGCCTTCTATCGGGAGAGGGATCCCCGTCTTTCGGCCCTCTCCAACGCACGGCAGCTCCAGGGCAAGGAGCTCTCCTACAATAACATCATGGACAGCGATGCCGCCTGGCAGATCGTCTCCGACATCCCCCTGCCCGGGGTCGTCATCATCAAGCACGCCAATCCCTGTGGTGCAGCCACATCCGCCGGCGATATGGCCGAGGCCTTTCGCAAGGCGATGGCCGGAGACCCCGTCTCGGCCTTCGGCGGCATTGTCGCATTGAACCGCCCCGTGGATAAAAAAGCGGCGGAGGAACTGGTCAAGACCTTCTTCGAGGTCATCATCGCCCCGGGTTTTGCCGCCGATGCCGTGAAACTCCTGGAAACGAAGCAGAACGTCCGGGTGCTGCAAATTCCTGAGACCTGCACCCTGCGCTCGGCCGGGTATGATTTCCGGCGGGTCATGGGCGGCCTGCTCGTCCAGGACCGAGACGGGAAGGACTTCGATATCCGGAAGGCAAAGGTCGTCACCAAGCGTGCCCCGACGGAGGCCGAATACCAGGCCCTTGATTTTGCCTGGCGGGTCGTCAAGCATGTCAAATCAAACGCGATTGTCTACACGACGAAGGATCAGCTGGTCGGTGTGGGGGCCGGTCAGATGAGCCGTGTCGATTCGGTCAAGATCGCCAAGATGAAGGCCATCCTCCCGACCTCGGGGTGCGTCCTGGGCTCGGATGCGTTCTTCCCCTTTAGGGACGGGCTGGACATGGCCGCCGAGGCGGGAATCAGCGCGGTGATCGAACCCGGCGGTTCGCTCAAGGACGACGAGGTGATTCGCGCCGCAGACGAGCACAACATGGCCATGATCTTTACAGGGATCCGGCATTTCAAACACTAGAAAAGGCCGTTCAGAAAATCGGATCCCTCCGACGCGGGATCTTTTCCCGACCCTGCACCGCCTCGCTTCCTTGCAAAGGCAAAACTCGCACCGTCGGTGCTCAGACAGTTGCCTTTGCGGACACTCCGCTGCGGGAGCAGGGTACCTCGGAAAAAGTTCCAATGCGCGCTTCCCGGATTCGATTTTCGTGTGACTCGAATATCTTTAAGGAGTTAATGATATGCAGGAAAAGGCAGCGGTTCTCGTCAGTGTGGTGATGGGGAGTGATTCCGATCTCCCGGTCATGGAGGAGGCAGTCAAGGTCCTGGCGGAATTTGCCATACCCTATGAGCTCTTTCTGACTTCGGCCCATCGGACCCCGGAACGGACGGCGGTGTTCGCCCGCGGTGCCGCCAAACGGGGGGTCAAAATTATGATTGTCGGGGCCGGGGCCGCGGCGCATCTGGCCGGGGTCATTGCGGCGCAAAGCATGCTTCCCGTGATCGGCGTCCCCATCGACGCCACATCGCTTCGGGGGCTGGACGCCCTCCTGGCCACGGTACAGATGCCGGGGGGGATCCCCGTTGCGACGATGGCCATCGGCAAGGCGGGAGCGAAGAATGCGGCCCTGTTCGCCGTCCGGATCCTCGCCCTGGAGGATGCCGCTCTCCAGAAGCAGCTCCAGTCTTACATTCGCAGGATGGCCAGCGACGTGGAACGGAAGCACGAAAACCTGAAATGACCGTCCTTCTGAAAATCGATCCCCGGAAACCGGATGCAGAGACCCTCGCGGCGACTGCAAAAATACTCCGTGAGGGAGGTATCATCGCCTTCCCCACGGAAACTTTCTACGGCCTCGGCGTCGATGCAGGCCAGGAAGCGGCCCTGGAAAAGGTCTTTAGGATCAAGGGGAGAAACGCCCGGAACCCCGTCTCCGTAATCGTGGAAAGCGATGAGGGGGTGATCCCCCTTGTCGCGGCGATACCCGAAGCGGCAAGATCCCTCATGAAAAAATTCTGGCCGGGACCGCTGACCCTGGTCTTTTGTGCCGCCGCTTCGGTATCACCCCATCTTACCGGCGGCACCGGAAAGATCGGCATCCGGGTTTCCAGCCATCCCGTTGCACGTGTTCTAGCAAAGAGTCTCTCCGGCCCGCTTACGGCAACCAGCGCCAATCTCTCGGGCGGTCAGGAGTGCACGACCGCCGCGCAAGTGGTCCATCTCTTCGGTGATCGTCTTGATGCGGTCATTGACGGGGGGGCGACGCCGGGCGGATTGGGCTCGACCATTCTCGATATCAGCGTCTATCCGCCCCTGGTCCTCCGGGCGGGAGCCGTTTCCCTGGCCGAGATTTTTGAATCCCTCGGCATTCCTGCACGCTGATCACCCCGGTTTTTAAAACGGGTAAAATCGAGAGAACCTGTCTGATTGGGACGTCTACGGGATGCGATCGGCCCCGGCCGGCATCACCACCGTCTTGATCACCCCCGCCTGCTCCTGGCTGAAGACGATCATGAAGGGGATCTCGCCCTTCGGTGGGATCATTTCATTGGCGACATCGCTCCCCTGGGGGGTGGATAGCTCCCGCTGGATCTCGATTTCCGCAAGCGTGCTCAGTTCCGCATCGGTCAGGAGATTGCCGCAATAGGCGATCTTCTCCCCGAGGACCACATCGAAGGCATCGGAGATCACCAGGCGGATCCGGATCCTCGCCAAGGGGTAGGGAGACTGGTTTACGGCAATCCCTTCGATGACCCTGAGATTCCCCGCAAGAAGATTCGCCACGGAACGCTGACGGATGTCCTTCATTCCGATCGTTTCCTGAACGGCCTCAGGGGCTTTCGTTTCCGGCCGGAGGAGCTTTTCAATCTCGGGAACGTCACTGAGCCAGGGGGACGCCCAGTCCAAGGCCCGGGTGCGGATCTCCGGAAAATACCAGAGGGAGATCCCGCCGGCAATCAGGGTGACCAGCACGATCAGAGCGGCGATCTTCAAAACCAGCCACCCCCACCATCCCTTTACCGGTTCATCCTCCGGCAACTCCTCCTCAGCCGACTCATCTTCCCAGCCGGCATCTTCTTCACGGAGGAGCTCTTTCTCCATACCCGCCTCACCCCCGGCGATCGTCGGTTCCTTGTCCAATTCGGGGAAGACCTCTTTATTCACTTCCGCACTGAGAAATGGGGAGGGTTCCACCTTCCCGCCCGGCGCCGCGTCCGGACGTTCTTCCGGAAGGGACACCTCGTCGCCGGACATCCGCCTGGCGTCGCTGATCCTTACGGACGGAATCTCCAGCTCACCAGCAGGAGCAGGGGAAAGGGATTCGCCGGCGGCGGACCGCTCCTGGAAGAACACGTGCTGGCAGCGGCTGCAACGCACCCACACGCCATCTCCTTCGATCAGGGTCTCGTCAAACCGGAACCGTGTGTCACACTTCCGACACTGAATAATCATAGTCCCTCCTTCTCACGCAATGCCATGAAGCACGCAGACATCCGGAAGAAAACGGAAATTTTCATTAAAATCAAGTCCATATCCGACGACAAATCGGTCGGGAATGGCGAAGCCCACATAATCAGCTTCAAAGGGTACCTGCCTCCTCTCCTTCTTGTCCAGGAAGGCGCATACCCGGAGCGAGGCCGGTTCCCTTTCGCGGAGGACCTTGACCAGACAGGAAAGGGTGAGACCGGTATCGACGATGTCCTCCACGATGAGGACATCGCGCCCCGCAATCGGTGTTTCCAGATCCTTCGTGATTCGGACCTCACCTGAACTCTTCGAGCTGCTGCCGTAACTTGCCAGCCTGACAAAATCGACCTGACACGGGACACGGATCCCGCGGATCAGGTCGGCCATGAAGATGAAGGCACCCTTCAGAATGCCGACAACGAGGAGTTCCCGCCTGTCATAATCCCGGGAGATCTGTCCGGCAAGCTCCCCGACCCGCCTGCTGGTGAGCT
>JAMDBG010000174.1 GCA_023487865.1 Deltaproteobacteria bacterium
GATGACGGGAGGGGGTCGATAACGATCCCCTGCCAGGGTGTATAGGCCAGGGTCTGGGCGTAGGGGCGGTTTATGGCATAGGCATGGGCCAGGCTTTGATACCGGACTTTCTGCACGCACGGATCGGCTGTTTTTTCGCTGGAGCGGATGAGGCCGCCCAAAAGCAGGACCTGCCAATCCGGATGGGCGGATAAAAATCGCGTGCATTGATTGAAGCGTCCGGCGTCGAAACGGTTAAACAGGACGTCGTCTTCGAATACGACGATGCGCCCGGCGCCTGCCTCCAGGCCTTTACGCAGACAGGTCATGTGGGATTCATACATCCCCTGCTCGACATCGGTGGGGTGACGCCTGACGATGACAAATTCAACCCTGCCCGCCAGACCGACTTTGTCGAACTGTCTCGTCACCGCCTGACGCCGGTCTGTGCGTTCTTCGACTGATATGCAGTAAATGCGCTCGAAAAAATCCCAGCCGCTGGCTTGAGTCGTCACTTTATTACCCTGTATTCCGGGGATTCATAAGGGACCCCCTCCCGTCATCGATGCGCGGTGGCTGATAGGGCTTCGCTTTTTCACAACGGAAGTTTAGGAAGAATGACCGGGGGTGTCAATGGAATTTTGCTGCGGATGGTGACAAAACTCCCTTGACAGGCAGGGGCCTTTTCCGTATCCTCATCGCACGTAAAAGCAGGTTCTTGTAGAAAATCAGCATCCATTCCTTATAGAAATGATGGTTCCAAGCGGGGAGTTCCCCTCCGGACCAGGCCGGCGATGCTGCCGGCAACAGGGGGGGCAATCGCATTCAGATCAAGGTTGGGGCAATCAAGGTAGGAAAACCGCTGGTGTGGGATGTGTATGACAGCAAAGGTGTCCTGCTTTTGCACAAGGGGTATGTCATCGAGACAGACAAACAGCTGGATATCCTTCTGGCGCGCGGTATCTTTCATATCTCGGATACGATGCCCGAGCCCGACACGGGCAAACCGATACACCGGGAGGAATCCTCTCCGTTTCAATTGATCGATCAAATCTATCCCCGCCTGGAAAAGTGGATCTGCTCGAGCCTCCCCGAAACCGAAAAAGAATTTCCATCTAAGATCATGGGCTTATGCTCCTCTCTTCAGCGCGCCTGTGCCCAGGATGCGGAGGCGACCCTGAGCACGATCGTATTGGGACCTGCAGGCCGCTATTCCATAAAGCACTCCGTGGATGTGGCGATTGTCTGTGAACTGATCGGTCAGGCCTTGAAGATGTCCGTGGATGAACGCCTTTCCATGATCGCTGCCGCAATGACGGAAAACATTGCCATGACGGAATTATCGGATATTTTGTACTCGCAGGCCGCTCCCTTGAGCGACGAGCAGAGAGAGTTTGTGCATGCGCATCCGGCGTCCGGTGTGGAAAGGTTGAAGGCTTTGGGTGTCAACGACCCCCTGTGGCTCAGTGCCGTGCTCAGCCACCATCAATCTTCTGATGGTCGGGGATACCCGAACGGGGTGAAAGGTGAATCGATACCCGTGTCGGCCCGTCTGATCGCCATATCCGATTTGTTCTGCGCAAAGGTTTCGGGCCGCAGCTACCGGCAGCCTCTGTCTTCGCACCAGGCGATGCAGTTCGTCTTCTCTGCGGGCGAAGGCCAAATCGATGCCGACATAGCGGAGCTGTTTGTCAAGACACTGGGCATCTACCTGCCGGGGACGTTTGTCTGCCTCACAAACAGTCAAATCGCCGTGGTGACCCGCCGCGGGGAAAAGATACAATTCCCGATTGTTTATGCAGTGACCGGACGAGACGGCATGCCCTTGCCGGGACCGGTGTACCGGGATACCAGTCATCCCGATTGTGGAATTGCGCGCGTCATCCCCGCCAGTGAGGTGACCGTCAAAGTCAACCGGTATCAGCTCTGGGGTTACAGTGATTTTAATCCCAGGAGGTGATCCGCGACATCCCGCCTTTTTGCACGGCCGCTCCGGAGCCGTCCGGGGAGGGGAGGGGAGGTAAGGATGATCAGAGCGGGCGGAGTCCTCGCGACCTTTTTTTCAGCTTCGATCGCACCAGCAGAAGGATGAGTATCAGAGCCGGCATTGCGATGTCGCCGATGTAAAGTTGCGCCCCGGCGTTGTTCACGGCATCATTGCCCGCCGCGATGATATCCCTGATATGGACGTACGCCGCCCCGAAAAGAAAGGTGGCATACCCGATGCCTGTGGCCAGCCAGAAACCGTCCCGGAAAGGGATGCAGAGCACGCCCAGCACTCCGAAGGCGAGGTTCGCCATCGCCACCTCGAACTGGAAAGGGCTGCCCGGCGCCCATCCGATGGAGGCGGCCACCTGGTCGGCGAGGAACGCGTGTCCGTAAAATGCCATCAGGCCGGAAAGGCCGACATTGATGAAGAGGATATAGAAGAGAATGATGTCCACCACTTTCAGCCCCGACAGTTCTTTTCTGTTTTTTATGAGGCTGATCACGCAGCACAGGGCGGTAAGGGCCAGAAATGAAAGCAGCATCCCTTTGCTCCTTGGAAACAGGCACTCGGATCGCTTATTTCATAGCATAATCAGCGATGAAACGACACCCCGGATTTTTGTCTGATAGGCGCATGAAAACAGGCAGGACCCTTACTGGCTCTGCCTGTTTTCATGCGATCGACGGATTGTTACTTCCTCTGCTGCCTTTTCCCCGTTATTTTTCCAGGGCCTTGATGGCCTTCAGTTCATCCGCTGACATATCTTTTTTCCTCTTGAGCGTCCAACCGCCGACCCACTTCTTGATCACTTCCAGATTTTTCGCCTTTTCGGCGTCCGTGCCCCCCAGGTAGGTGTACATATTGCCCGGTTTGCCGTTCTTTGTGTTCTTGCCGTCGTCAAGCCGCCGCATCAGGGCGCCTGTATCCGATCCGTTCACTATGACCATGAGGTTTGCGTAAGTGTCCACTCGGGGGCCCTTCATCGCCTTTTTGTACTTGTCCTGGTCTTTTTTGAATTCTGTCATTGTCGGGGCGTCACTGCCGTGACAAGACAGACAATTCTCTGAGAGGATCTTTTTTACGTCTTTCTCGTAGGTTACTGTACCGCTTCCCGCGGCGAGGGCGTATCCTGTAACAAACAGCAGCACCAAAACAAACATCGTAGCCATCTTCACTGTCTTTCCCATACTTTTTCTCTCCTTTTTCCTTTTTTGATGATGCGATAAAAATATGAAATACTTTTCATATAATCTACCGTTCCGGTAGACATTAACGGTTGGATAAGCGGCTGTCAAGAGATTTTTATTCGGCGCACGGCTGATTTGGGGGTGCGAAGTGCGCATCCGGCTGCGGATCTACAAAGGCAGGATACCCATGGGAAGCATCACTTCCAGGACATGGACAAACAGGTAATAGACAATGATGCTAAACGGAATGCTCACGACCAGGTTCCGGATCCATTTGCCCCTCTGGAACAGCTGGGCCTGCCAGAGGATCAGGATGGTCGTGCTGATGATGAATCCCACGGGAACCAGCATGATGGCGTACACCAGCAGTCCCAGGATAACCATGGCCATGATCTTGTATTGACCGGCAGTGGTCTTTGCCGGCGGTTCGGCTGGAGCCGCTTCGCCACCCTCCGGTTTCCGTATGATCCGAAAGGAGGTGACAAGGATCAGCAGCGCCGAGAAGATCAGGGCAACGAGGATGGCAATCGGCATGAAACTGGGTCCGATGGTCTGCTGGATGTTTGGATTGGGCATGTTGTATTCGTTGTGGATCAAAAACAGGGCGATCAGGATCGAGGACAGCGCAACGATGCGATCGAAAGTAAATAGGGATTTTTTCCCGCCTGTCTCTTTCATTTTTTGCTCTCCTCAATCGGATGGTTCGACGGCCTCGAAGGGCCGTTTCCCGGCAGGAGGGTTCCACCGTGAAGCCGAAGGCTGAAAATGCGAATCAGGGCGTTTCCTTCCCTCATGCCTGCCTTTTTTTCCCCCGCAGATATTTGATCACAGAATATGACATGGACAGCACGGTGACGCTCAGAAGCCCCAGGCTGATCGGCCGGGTGACGAAGACGGTCCAATCCCCGTTGGACAGGGTCAAGGCCCGGCGGAGGCCCTGCTCCATCATCTCTCCCAGGACCAGCGCGAGCAGCAGAGGGGCCGCCGGGTAGTCGTGCTTGCGCATGAAATATCCGACGATTCCGAAAATGATCATCAAAAACACGTCGAATACGGCAAAGCGGATGCTGTAAACGCCCATGGTGCAGAAGGTGAGCACCATGGAAAACAGCAGGGCGGCCGGCAGATCCAGCAGCTTGGCGAAGACGTTGACCAGGGGCAGGTTCAGGATGAGCAGGATGACGTTTCCGATATACATGCTGGCAATGATCGTCCAGACAAAGGCCGGATCCTTCTCGAAGAGCAGCGGTCCCGGCTGGATCCCATAGATCATGAACGCGCCCAGCATGACGGCCGTGGTGGCGCTGCCCGGAATGCCCAATGTCAGCAGGGGGACCAGCGCCCCCTGGTTTGCCGCATTGTTGGCCGCCTCGGGTCCCGCCACCCCTTCGATGGCCCCCTTGCCGAACTGCTCCGGATGTTTCGAACTCTTTTTTTCAACGGCGTAGGAAAAGAAGGTCGCGGGGGTGGATCCCGCCCCGGGGAGAACACCGACCAGAAATCCGATGACGGTTCCCCGGACATACGGCAGGAAGGACTGCTTGAGCTCCTGCATGGTAATCCAGTAATGGCCGCTGATCTGTTCCCGTTTCTGCAGCCCGTACTTTTGGATCCGTTCCGCCTGGACGAGCACCTCCGAGATGGCAAACAGACCGATGGCCACGACGATGAAATCGACCCCTTCGATCAACCAATGGGAACCGAAGGCAAACCGGACGCGGCCGGTCTGGAGATCCATGCCGACTGTGGCAAGCAGCAGGCCGACGAGGGTGGTGAAAAGGCCCTTCACGGGGGATTCGGTCGCCAGGGTGCTCACCATGGTCAAGGCCAGCAGAAGCAGCGAGAAATATTCGGCCGGCGTGAACTTGATCCCCAGGCGGGCAATGGGCATCGCCAGGAGCATGATGGCCACGGTTGCCAGTGTCCCGGCAAAAAAAGAACCGATGGCGGCCGTCGCCAGCGCCGCCTTTGCCCTTCCCTGGACGGCCATCTGGTAGCCGTCGAAACAGGTGACCACGGCCGAGGACTCGCCCGGGGTGTTGACGAGGATCGAGGTGGTGGAGCCGCCGTAGGCGGAACCGTAATAGATTCCCGCCAGCATGACGACCGCGGAAACGTCATCCTGCTCATCCTGAACCTGCAGGAGGATCGAGATCCCGACGAGCGGCCCGATTCCCGGCAGAACGCCGATGACGGTGCCGTAAAGGGCTCCGATGAAACAGTACGCCAGGTTCTGCAGGGAAATCGCCTGGCTGAAACCCAAAGAGATATTGGCCCACAGGTCCATAATGGATCCTCCTGAGATGAACGGCTGATTTGATCCCACCGCGCCCTGCAGCGGGGTCGTCCTCCTGTAGCGCCGGGCCCTGAATGGGAAGCCCTCTCCTTTCACACAGGGCCCGGCGTGCGTGTGCCCGGACTATTTTTTCTGTTTCTTGTCCATTCCCAGTTTTTTGACCACGTCGGTGATTACGACCTGTTTTTCATCCAGGAATTTGTCGATGCCCTCCGCGAGGAAGGAATCCCCCCAGCGGTACTTCTTGATCATGTCCTGCCAGGTCGGCGTCTTGACCATCTTCCCCAGCGTCTCCCGCCAGTATTTCACGGCGTGATCGGGCATCCCTTTGCCTCCCAGGATATACCGGAAGTTGTCCCACTCCACATCGACGCCCGCCTCCCGGAAGGTCGGGATATCCTTCAACAGCGGACCTTCCATCCTCTTGCCGGGGCTGACGGCCAGCAGTCGTAACTGCTTGGATTCGAGGAGGCCCATGACGTCGTCGATCGTCGAGACGAGGGCCTTGGCCGACCCCTCCAGGACCACCCCGGCGGATTCGACGCCGCCGGCGAAGGCGGCATAATTGATCTTCGTGATATCGATCCCCGCCTTGGAGAAGAGCGCCCCATAGCAGAGCCGATCATCGCTGTAACCGCCGCTCAGTGGTGTCCCTCCGGGATTGCTCTTCAGGTCTTTGATCAGGTCCCCGAGGGTCTTGTAGGGGGAATCCTGGCGCACGAAAATGCCGTAATAGGCCGAGATCAAACGGGCGATCGGCCTCCAGTCCTTGTGATAGTAAGGCGAAAGGCCCGTTGCGTAATTGAGCGACCCGGTGGTGGACATCACGGCGATCATGTTGGGATCGTTTGAGTAGCGCAGGACGATCTGGGCCGTTCCCGGGACCGAGCCCGCCATGTTCATGACGGTCATCGGCACCTGGACCAGTTTCTCCTGGGTCAGCGCGGTCACGACGGCGCGCATGGTGGTATCGAATCCGCTGCCCGGTTTGGACGGAGCGATCATCAGCATCGTCTTTCCCGGATAGTCCTGGCCGGCGGCCAGGGCGGAACCGGCCGTTCCCATCCCTATTCCGGCCAAAAGCAGCGCAGTGACGATCCAAAGCCGATACTCCCTGTTTCGAAATGCTTTCATGGTTGCCTCCTTATTAAGTTAAGTGACCTTGTATTTCATTCGGGTATGACCCCGAGGGTCCCCCGGCGGACTAACCGATTTTGATCTGGCAATCCGGGGCCTTTGTCAGCACCCAGGGCTTGCCTGTCTTCAGGAGTGCGCTGTTGAGCGGGTGCGGGATCGCCTTCCGGACCACCTCGGCCACCTCCAGAAGGGTGTCGAGATTCACACCGCATTCAATCCCCATCTCGTCGAGCATGTTGACCAGGTCTTCCGTGGCGATATTTCCGGCCGCGTTCGGGGCGTACGGGCATCCCCCCAGTCCGCCGATGGCCGCGTCGAATTCGGTGAGGCCCGCCTGCATGGCCGCCAGGATATTGGACAGGCCCAGGTCCCGATGGTTATGGATGTGGGCCAGCCACTGAATCTCCGGATATTTATCCAACAGGTGCGCCATCGTGTCATACACGAGCTTTGGATTGGCAAAACCGACCGTATCGGCGATCCCGACGCTGCGAATGCCCATGGCCATATACCGGTCCGCCACCCTCTCGATCTGCCGGAAGGACACCTTCCCCTCGAAGGGGCAGCCGAAAGCGCAGGCCATCCCGCCGCTCACGGCGATTCCCTTTTCCCTGATCATCGCGGCCAGGGTCTCATACTCCTTGAGGGTCTCGTCGATGGAGCGATTGGCGTTGGAGCTGTTATGGGACTCGGTGACCGACATCATCAGGTTGATCTTGTCGGGTTTGAGCGGCAGCGCCCGCTGGAGCCCCTTGAGGTTCGGCACCAGCAGCCGGTAGGAAACGTCCGGCCGCCGGTCGATCTTCGTCATCACCTCCTCGGCGTCGGCCAGCTGTGGAACCGCCTTGGGGTGGACGACGGACGAGACCTGGATATTCTTCAAGCCGGCCCTGATCAGGCCGTTGACGATCTCAATCTTCTTTGCGGTCGGAATGAACTGCTTCTCGTTCTGGAAGCCGTCCCGCGGCCCCACATCGACGATCGTTACTTTTTTCGGAAGATTCATAAATATCCTTTCCTTGTTTGAAGGCGCCGGCGCCTCGCCCGGATGCTGCGGCATCACAGCGGGCCGATGACCCCCGCTTTTTTGAGTGCCGCAATCCGTTCCCGGTCCAGACCCAGCGAAAGCAGCAGCTCTTCATTGCCCTCTCCGGGCGCGGGCGGATCGTTGCGCAAGCTGAAATCATAGCCGCCGATCCGCAAGGGGATCCTGGGGAGTTTTGTTTTCCTCCCGTCCGGCAGGGTTGTTTCCAGCAATCCTCCCGACTGGTTCAGATGGGGATCGTCAAACAGCTCCTCGGGACGGGCGATGGGGGCGAAGGGGATCCCCGCCTCTTCCGCCTTCTGCATGACTTCCGCCTTGGTGATTTCCGCCAGGCGGCGGCGAAGCTCCGGCATCAGCCACTCGCGCTCGTCCACACGGCTGTTGTTGGTGGCAAGCCGGCCGTCCGCCAACAGGTCGGCATAACCGAAACTCTTGCAGAACCTCTGCCAGTGGGCATCGCTGGTGATGCCCACGAACACCTGCTCTCCGTTGGCTGTTTCAAAGAGATCATAGACCGACCAGGACCGGCCGCGCTCCGGCATGGGAGGGGGCGGTTGCCCGGTGATGGCGGCCACGGCCATGTTCTGGGCCATCAGCAGGACGACCGATTCAAACAGGGTCGCCATCACAAACCGCCCCCGGCCCGTGCGCTCCCGTTCGTAGAGCGCCGTCAGAATTCCAATCACTCCATAGCTTCCCCCCATGATATCCAGTACGGAAGCTCCCGCCCGGAGAGGTCTTCCCGAAGGCCCGGTCATGTATGCGAGTCCGCCCATCATCTGACACACCTCGTCGAGGGCGGGACGTTTCTCATACGGACCCGGCATGAAGCCTTTCAATGAGCAGAAGATCAGCCGGGGATTGATCCGGCTCGCATGGTCGTACCCGAAGCCGAGTCGATCAATGGTCCCCGGCGCATAATTTTCCACGAGAACGTCCGCGGTTTCAATGAGCCGTTCCATGACGGCCTTCCCCTCGGCGCTCTTCAGGTTCAGGACGATGCTGCGTTTGTTTCTGTTGAACGCCGGGAAAAAACCGGTTCCGAATCCCTTGATTCGCCGGGTATCATCCCCCTGCGGCGTCGGTTCGATCCGGATCACTTCCGCTCCCAGATCGGCAAGGACCAGACCTGCCGTCGGACCCATGACCGCCAGAGACAGTTCCAGCACCCGAATTCCCGTCAGAGGCAATCGCGCAGATTCATCCATCATCGGTTTCTCGTCCTCCTTCAGCAAGGCTTGTTTTGATATGCGCCATACAGGGTGTAAATGAAATCTTCACCGGTCCGCGACGATTTTGCGATGTGCCGGTCATCGCGGCTCGCCCCTTCCCGCCCGGTTGCCGGGACCGTTTTCGGGCCTCCTCCCGGAGGCGGTCCAGACGGAATCGATTGTTTCCAGATGTCATGCGGCTGACAGGCCCGCCGACCGCCAGCGCCCCGATCAGCAGGAAACATTGCTTCTGTGTCAAGATTTTTTGCCGGAGGACGATGGCGCGTCCAGATCATGGATCTACTGCACCTGGAGGGGATTCCAGCGATCCGTCAGGGTCCCGTCCCCGAGCTGGCCGTGATCGTTGCGCCCCCAGGCCCAGAGGGTTCCATCGTTCTTCAGGGCGAAAGAATTCTGAGTGCCGGCGGCAATGGTTACCCCGCCCGTCAGACCCATCACGGCTACGGGGACAGAACTGTTGGTTGTGGTTCCATTGCCGAGCTGTCCCTTGCCGTTGCTTCCCCAGGCCAACACCGTACCGTCGTTGTTCAGGGCCAGGGCATGGTCATAACCGGCGGCGATGGCGACAACGGCTGAAAGGCCGCTCACCGCGACGGCCGTGGTGCTGTCCGTGGTCGTCCCGTTTCCCAACTGGCCGCTGCCGTTGACGCCCCAGGCGTACACGGTATAGCTCGTGACTGTATTATACATAGCCAGAGAATATTGGTAGCCGGCCGCAACAGCCGTTGCGTACGCCAGGCCGGGCATCTGGATCGGAACCAGGCTGCCGGTCGTGGTTCCATTGCCGAGCTGACCGCCGGCATTGTTTCCCCAGGTCCAGATGGTCGCGTCGCTCCGGAGGGCAACCATATGATCGTACCCTGCTGCAATGGCCGTTGCGTATGACAGACTGCCGCCGGACACCTGGACGGGTGCCGAACGGTCCGTCGTCGTCCCGTCGCCCAACTGGCCGTAGGTGTTGTTCCCCCATGCCCACACCGTGCCATCGTCCTTGAGGGCCGCGGTATAGAGATGACCCGCCGTAACGGCCTTTACTCCTGTAAGGCCGACAACCTGGACGGGGACGAGACGGTTCGTTGTCGTTCCGTCGCCCAGCTGGCCGCTGGCGTTGTTCCCCCATGTCCACACCGTCCCGTCTTTTCTGAGGACGACCGTGTGGTTGGTTCCCGCCGCAACGGCCGTCACCGCCAGACCCGCCACCTGCCGGGGGATCTGCTTGTCGATCGTCGTTCCATCACCCAGCTGGCCGTTGCTGTTTTCTCCCCACGACCATACGGTGGCATCGCTTTTGATACGAATGGTTTGGGTGGTCGCTGCAACTCTTCCGAACGTGCTTGCCCAAAAATCAAAACCCGTTGCGCTCATGCCGTATATCCAGGCACTCCGGGAGGCAGGCGTGAAGATGTATCCCGCCAGTGAAGGCGCTACGGAAAAGGTGCCGGAGCCGACATCGGTGAAGAGGTAATTTCCGTCGGTGTCGGTGCTGGTCGTTTTCGAACCACCGCCGCCGGCGAGGGTGACGTTCACACCCGACAGGGCCGCTCCCCCTGCCGTGACCCGGCCGGAGATGTCGTAAGTCGATTCGCTGCATCCCGAGAGCGTAACGGAGATCACCCCCAGGAAGATGAATGGTAACCATGCCGAAAAACAGGTTCGCTTCCCCGCTTTTTCGCCTCTCAAGTCCTTATTTACTGATTGCATGGGTAAGACTGACCTCCTGCATTATGGCTGTTCATCACCCGCTTGAACATCCTGGTGAGTATGGGCGTTTGTCATATAGCAATAATCCCGGTACAAGTCCAACCTTTTAGCTCAAGAGCTTTTCCCGCTCCGGCTCCGAAGATGAATGTTAATGAATGAACTTTTGTTAATTATCAAACGTTCATTTTCTGTTAACGTTTGCCGGCCACTCTGGCAATGAATAGGGTATTGTAACTATAACATGCTGTATTTCATATAATATTTATTGTCGGACTTCTCGTGTGCGAATGGCATCTGCTTTGCTTTCAACCGGCGAGGAAATTAGAGGCGAAAGTCTCTCTGAAAAGTAGAATCGCTGCAATGACCACAGGCAGTCAACAACCAGAAAGGAGAATATTGGAATGGCAGAAAGGGACAGAAGACATTTCCTGAAGACGGTTGGAGGGGTAACGTTAGGCATGACGGCAGTCTCAGGGCTCGTTGGGCTAAATGGTTTTTCTCAGACTAAGGCAGAGTCGGTAGCGTTTCCCTGGCCCTATAAAAAGGTGGATCCCATTGCCGCCGCGGAAAGGGCGTATCAGGCATACTACCAGGGCGGTTGTATGTACGGTGCCTTTGAAGGCATAGTAGGAGAATTAAGAGAGGCTGTAGGTGCTCCTTACAGCAGTTTCCCAACGGCCATGATGAAATATGGCGCGGCGGGAGTATCGGGATGGGGTACCCTGTGCGGTGCTTTGAATGGAGCGGCTGCTGCCATATTCCTCGTCCATGAAGGGAAGACCGGCAACCCTATTATTAATGAGTTGTATGCCTGGCATGGCGCCGAAGCACTCCCGAATTACAAGCCGCGCACGCCGAAATTTGACAAGATAGTGGCCTCGGTGGCCGACTCGCAGTTGTGCCATATCTCCGTCACCAGATGGTGCGAAAAGTCCGGCTTCAAGAGCGGGTCGAAGGAGCGGGCGGAAAGATGCGCCTGGGTTACGGCCTCGGTTGTGAAATATACCGCGGAACTTCTCAACAACCAGGCGGCAGGCCGTTTCACTGTGGCCCACCCCGTACCGGTGGCAGTCAAGGAATGCCTTTCCTGCCATGGTAAGGACGGTTCAGTGGCGAACGTCCACGCGGCAGCTCACAGCTCGTGTACCAATTGCCATACGGATGTTCTCAAGAACCATCCGGTACCGCTGAAGAAATAGCCTGTCCGGTCGTATGAGGATGCCGCAAATGCGGCAGGCGAAAGCGCAAACAGCGACGGGGGTTGCGGGGCGGATGACGCAACCCCCGTTCAATGGCGGCCCTCGAATTCCAACGGTCGCGGTGCAGCATCATTCATTCCAGGATGACCGTGCGGTCCTTTTTCTTCCGGCTGCCCCTGATTCTGGGATATCCATGCTCAAAGAACAGAACAAGCGCGATGAAGATCAGCATGGCGATGCTCACCGTCCGGGTGAAGAAGGGGGCGATGGAGCCCTTGCCCGCCAGTAGCGCCCTCCGGAATTCCACATCCAGAAGGTCGGCTCCCAGGATCAGCCCCAGCACCATTGGGGCCGCCGGTATCCCCAGCCCCTTCATGATCACACCCAGGACGCCGAAGAAAAACGCCGTATAGATATCCATCATATTGGTGTTGGTGGCGTAGGCGCCCAGTGCGCACAGAACGGCCACGATTGCCGACATCGCCGTCCGGGGGGTGCCGACGAAGAGCCGGACCAGCGCCTTGCCGGCATAGGTGCCGATGAGTACGAACAGGATCCCGGAGATGAACAGGGCGACCACGATCTGATAGAGCCATTCGGGATTCGTCAGCATGAAAGTGGGACCCGGCCTGATGCCGTGCAGCATGAGGATCCCCAGCATGATGGCCGTGGGGGCGTCACCGGGAACGCCGAGGGACAGGACCGGGGCATAGGCGCCGGGCACATTGGCCATGTTGCAGGTCTCCGAGCCGATCAGCCCCTCGATGCTGCCGTGACCGAATTTCTCCGGCTCCTTGCTCGATGTCCGCGCGTGATCGTAACCCACCCAGCAGGAGACGCTGGCGCCGATCCCCGGGGCCACGCCGATAATATAACCCAAAATGGAGGTTCGGACGGACAGCCAGCGGTACTTCCACCACAACCGGGCGGCGGCGACCAGGGAGGTCTTCTTCAGCGGGAAGCTGCTCACCTGAATGTCTGTGAGTCCTCCGAAAACCTCCGTGAAACCGAACAGACCGATCATGGCCGGGATCAGGGGAATCCCCGCCGTCAGATAGACGCTGTCCAATGAGAACCGGGGAGAACCGTCGATAGGGTCGATCCCGATACAGGCGATGACCAGTCCCACAGTCGCAGAGATCAAGCCTTTAAGGGTGTCCCCCTCGGAAAGGTTCGCCGCGATAAAGACCCCGAAGACGCCGAACCAGAACATCTCCCAGGGACCGAACATCATCGAAAGCTTGACGAACAGAGGCATCGTGAGGAGCAGCATGACGAGCCCCAGATTGTTGCCCATGAAGCTCGTAAAGACGTTGATGCCGAGGGCGACCTCGGCTTCGCCCTTCTTGGTCAGCTGATAGCCTTCGATCGCCGTCGGCGCCGAGGCGGGTGTGCCCGGGATGTTCAGGACGGTCGCGGAGATGGACCCGCCGTAAGTGCCGCCCAGTTGAACGGCCGAAAGGAGGATAATGGACCAGAGAGGGTTCATGGTGAAGGTAAAGACGGCCAGCAGGGCGACCGTCATCGTCGTGGAGACGCCGGGCAGCGCTCCTCCGAGGATCCCCAGGGCAACGCCTATGGTGATCAGCCAGTATCCGTAGGGCGTTGAAAGGTCCACGAAGGCCTTTCCCAAGCCGGTTATCAGATCGTGGTCGCCCTGTTC
>JAMDBG010000049.1 GCA_023487865.1 Deltaproteobacteria bacterium
ACGGAATTTTTCAGGGCGGCCAGAAAAAAAATGATCCCGGTTCCCGAAGCGCTGCCGAGTTTGTATTGAACCACCCAATACAGCACAAGAAATATCAAACCGTTTCCAATGATGTTTACCGCAAGCAGTTTCTGAATACGAAACTTCTCGGTCAGCATGCCCCATATTGCCGAACCTGCCATACCAAAGGCGGAAAAGGTGCTGAGGATCAAGACCGCCGTTGTTTCACCGAGTCCCTGATCGGTCAAAAACGGATACAGATGAAAATTAATGCCCGCCTGCCCGAACGGGATCAGGCTGTACAGAAGGGTCAATACCCAGAACGCCTTGGTCCGTGTTGCCTGCGTACGGGTCCAGACCGGCTCCGAATCGCCATCGGAAGCGTCAAACCGTTTTTCTTTTTTGGACGGATCGGCTGTCCTTCTGATCTCGGAAGCAGACAATGCACCATCGGGCAGCAGCCCCATATCTTCCGGCCTGTGCCTGAGAAAAAGCAAGGCCGGAATGCCGGATATCAAAAAAACCACTGCACCCAGTGTACCCCAGGCCAACCTCCATCCCAGAGCCAGGATGACGAACTGGACCAGCATGGGCAGAAGGGCGCTTCCGAATCTTTCGCCGATCTTCGTGATTCCCATGGCTCTGCCCCGGTAACGGACAAACCAATTGGATACCGAAACGGCTGTCGCCAGACTGAGCACACCGACGGCAATCATTCGACCGACTCCAAAAAACAGATAGAGCTGCCAGATGTGAGTGACAAAGGTCATGGCACCCAGGCCGACACTCAACAGGAAGATCCCCCAGAAAGCCACCATTCTCGGCCCATGCCGATCGAGGATCGGGCCTACGACCAGAGACAACAGCCCCCCACAGACAGAACCGAAGGCAATCGCCCCGGTGACGGAGGCCCGTGTCCAACCGAACTCTTCCACCATCGGCTTCATGAAGATCGAAAGAATATTCTGAAAGACGCCGGATTCGGTAAAACCGATCAAAAAGGAGACAACAACAATGATCCAGCCATAAAAGGGTTTCCTCAATTTCTACCTTCCTTCTTTACAGGAACACCTCACCCTTCCCAAGGAACCGGGCAACGGGTGAAAGGCAAAGGGCAACCATTCAGGGGTGCGCCTCGTCCCAGTTTCTCCCGGCGGCGATCTCCACCCTGAGGGGCACCCGAAGCTTCAGCACCCCCGTCATTTCCTCACGGACCATATCCATCAAAGTCTCTCTTTCAGCCACGGGCGTCTCGAAGACAAGCTCGTCGTGGACCTGCATGATCATCGCGGCCGAGAGGCCTTTTTCCGCAATGCACCGGGAGATCCGGACCATCGCAACCTTGATCAGATCCGCCGCCGTACCCTGGATGGGGGCGTTGATCGCTGTCCGCTCCGCGAACTGCCGGACGGCTGCTTGAGAGCTCATGATCTCCGGCAGATACCGTCTTCTGCAGAGGAGCGTCGTTACGTAACCGTCCCGTCGGGCCTGGTCGAGCAGTCCGTCGAGATAGTTTCTCACCTTCGCATACTTCTGAAAATAACCGTCGATATAAGCCTGGGCGAGTTTCTGAGTGATTCCCAGTTCCTTTGCGAGACCGAAAGCGCTCATCCCATAGAGGATGCCGAAATTGATCACCTTCGCCTGCCGCCTCATCTCGGCGTTGACCATCTGGGGAAAGACCCCGAAGATGTCCGAGGCGGTCCGGGTGTGGATATCCTCGCCGTCGGCAAAGGCCTCGATCAGGGATTCGTCCCCGGAGAGATGGGCCAGGACCCGAAGTTCGATCTGGGAGTAGTCGGCGGAGACGATTCCCCATCCCGGAGGGGCGATGAAGGCCTGGCGGATCCGCTTCCCCTCGAGGGTCCGGATGGGGATGTTCTGGAGGTTCGGGTTGCTGCTGGAGAGCCTCCCCGTCGCCGTCACGGTCTGGTTGTAGGAGGTGTGGACCCGCCCCGTCCGGGGGTGGACCAGCTCCGGCAGCGCATCGATATAGGTCGATTTCAGCTTGGCCATCCCCCTGTAGGCGAGGATCTCCGCGGGCAGCTCATGGCTCCGGGCAAGAACGGAGAGGACCTCGACATCCGTGGAATACCCCTCTTTGGTCTTCCGTCCCCGGGGGAGACCCATTTTATCAAAGAGGATCACCTGAAGCTGTTTGGGAGAGTTGACGTTGAATTTCTCTCCGGCGAGCCGGAAAATCTTCTCTTCCGAAAGGGTGAGGAGTTGTTCGACCTCCAGCGACATCGTTTTGAGGAGCGGGATGTCGAGGAGCACCCCCTTTCTCTCCATCCCCGCCAGGACCTCAACCAGGGGCATTTCGACCGAATCAAGGAGGGCTTTCATGCCCAAGGTGGCGATCTTGCCGGAAAGCTCCGTTGCGAGGACCAGCACGGCGTCGGCGCGCCGGCACGCATAGTCCTTGGCCTTCTCGACGGAAAGGGAGGCAAACGGCACGGCCTTCGTCCCGCTTCCGACGACTTCCTTTACAGAGGACACCTGGCGGCCGATGTGGTCCAGGGCCGTATCGGCAAGTTCAAAACTGTGCTTTGCCGGGTTGAGGAGGTAGGAGGCGACCATCGTGTCGCAGCCGAGCCTCCGGGGAGAAACGCCGCTTTCGGAAAGGACGATGATGGCGGTCTTCAGATCGTGGCCTTGCTTGCGGATCCCCGGATCGGCCAGAAGAGGGCCGAGGGTCTTGAGAACCGTCCCGACGGAAAGTTGCGGATCTCCGCTCTCATGGACGATCGGGACATAAAACCCTTCGCCCGGCGAGGGTGAAACGGCCAGCCCGACGAGGGAGGCCCGCATCGCCTCCGCTGAGGAG
Organism: Deltaproteobacteria bacterium; assembly: GCA_023487865.1. Taxonomy (GTDB): domain Bacteria; phylum Desulfobacterota; class Syntrophia; order Syntrophales; family UBA5619; genus JAKAFS01. The sequence goes on from JAMDBG010000049.1 coordinate 2,828, forward strand.
AGGACCGGTTCGAGTGCGAATTCCTCGACCTCGCCCAGACGGGCAGCCAGCGCCGCCAGCTCCTCCGGCGTCCGAACGATGCGGTAATCCCCAACGGCCTCATCCCCGCGGGTTTTGAGCTCCTGGAGTAGGGACGAAAATTCAAACTCCCGAAAGAGCGAGATGAGGAGCTCCCGATCGGGTTCACGCCGGCGGCAGGCCTCCAGGTCGAACGCGATCTCGGCGTCCGTCCGGATCTGAGCCAGCTCCCGGCTGAGCCTCGCCTTGTCGGCGTTTGCCAGAATCGCCTCACGGATCTTCAGATTGTGGATCTTCTCCGGGTGGTCCAGGATCTCCCTGACGCCCCCGAACTGCTCGATGAGGCGGAGCGCCCCTTTCGGCCCGATCCCCGGGACGCCGGGGATGTTGTCCGAGACGTCCCCCGTGAGGCCCAGGATCTCCACGACCTCGTCCGGCCCGACACCGAAGCGCTCCGTCACGGCGGCGACATCGTAGATCTTGTCTTTCATCGTATCGACCATGACGACATTGCCGGAGACGAGCTGCATCAGGTCCTTGTCGCCGGAGACGATGACGACGTCCATTCCCTCTTGCGCCTGCCTCCGGGCGATCGTTCCAATCACATCGTCGGCCTCCAGCCCCGGTTGCTCGAGGATGGGGATGGAAAATCCCCTGACGATTTCCTTGACATAGGGGATCTGAGGGATGAGGGTATCGGGGATGGCCCGGCGCGTGGCTTTATAGTCGGCATAGGCCTCATGCCGGAAGGTAGGGGCCTTGACATCGAAGGCAACGGCGATGTAATCCGGCGCCTGATCGCGCAAGAGTTTCATCAGCATCGTCGGGAGTCCGTCGGGACAGTTCCCGTATCGCGTAAAAGGCCCGAAACAGGTAATTGCTCCCGTCTACGAGGACCAGCTTAGGACGTTTCTTTTCTTCCATTATCATCGCATCACAAATGCCATGGGATCATGCCGCGTCATAGAGTACCTCCGCCTCGGCAAGGACCTCCCCACGGAAATATGGGCTCAAACAGGCCGGGGTATTGAGGTCCACTTTACGCCAGGAATGAGAACTACACTTTCCTATAGGTTATGTCAATGTGGAGAAGGATGATCTACTCAAAAGTACACACGAACCGCAATTATCCCTGTCTTTTTTGCACTATTTGTTTTATAAAACTCCGTCAATTTTTTCAGAGTCAACTTTATAGGGAGATGAGCACCCATGTCCAGAGCCGATAGATATTTGAGGGCATGCCGGAAGGAAAGCGTCGACTGCACGCCGGTATGGATCATGAGGCAGGCGGGCAGGTATCTAGAGGAATACCGCGCACTCAGGGCGAAGTACAGCTTTATTGAAACCTGCAAGACACCGGAGCTCGCGGTGGAAATAACCCTGCAACCCATCAGGCGCTTTGAACTGGATGCCGCCATTATCTTTGCAGACATCCTTTTGCCGCTGGAAAAGATGGGGATAGACTTTGAGTTTACCAAGGACGACGGCCCGCAGATCAACAACACAGTACGGACGTGGGGTGATGTGGAAAAAATGAGGGTCATGAATCCCATGGAGGAAATGTCTTACCTCATGGACGCCATCAGGATGGTAAAGCGCGAACTGGGGGGCAAGATACCGCTTATCGGTTTCTCCGGCGCACCGTTCACCCTCGCAAGCTATATCACCGAAGGGGGAGGCTCCCGGAACTATGTGTTCACCAAGTCCATGATGTACCAGGAGCCCGACACCTGGCGCCTGCTCATGGAAAAACTGACCGACATGGTCATCGTCTACCTGAACGACCAGATCCGGGCGGGCGTCCAGGCCGTGCAGGTGTTCGACAGTTGGGTGGGTTGCCTCTCGCCGGCCGATTACCGGGAATTTGTGCTTCCGTACCAGAAACGGTTGATGGAGTCCCTCGACAAATCTGCGCCGCACATCCACTTCGCCTTCGGCGCGTCCCACCTGCTGCCGATGGTCAAAGCGGCGGGCGGCGACGTGGTCGGTCTCGACTGGCGCACGGATATCGATGAGGCCTGGAAGACGCTGAACTACGAGCCTGCCGTCCAAGGGAACCTCGACCCCGTCGCCCTGTACGGTTCGCAGGACTATATCATGGGGCGCGTAAAGGACATCCTGGACCGCGTGGCCAACCGGAACGGCCACATCTTCAACCTGGGTCACGGCATACTGCCCACCGCGCCGCCCGACAATGTGAAATACATGATCGATCTTGTGCACGAGCTGAGCAGGAGATGATGACGACCGGCATATTGTTGGTGACCCTGGGCGGTCCCCGCGCTCCGGAGGAGATACCGGGATTCATCCGGAACTTTGTCGGCAGGGAACTCCCCCCTCCGGCCATGAAGGCCGTGGTTGAACGCTACGAAAAAATCGGCGGTTTTTCACCGCTGGTGCGGATCACCGGGGAGCAGGCGCAGGCGCTGGGTGGGGCGCTCGGCCCCAAGTATCTCTGCGCCCCCGCTTTCCGCTATGTGCGGCCCTTCATCGAAGAGGCCCTGGATGAGATGGCGGAAGCGAAACCCACGCGAATTCTCGTGCTGCTGCTTTCCCCTTTTTACGCGGGCGTCACCACGGGAAATTACATCGAGAGGGCCAAAGAACATCTGAAAAAGAAGCCCCTTTCCATGCCGGTGGATTTTATCCACAGTTGGTTTCGCGAGCCGCTTTTCATCGAGAGCTGGGTGGAGAAATTGAAAGAAGCCCCCTCGAACGAGAAGGCGTTCACCCTTTTTTCGGCGCACAGCCTGCCGACAAAAAATTCGGATGAGCCGTACCGGCAACAGATCGAAGAAACCGTGGAGACGGTCGTCGCGCGCGCCGGAATCAGGGACTATGCCCTCGGATGGCAGAGCATTCCGAACAACGCTCGGGAACCATGGATAACGCCCACCGTGGAGGAGCGAATCGATGAAATCGCCGCCGCCGGTTTTGGAAGCATTGTCCAGGTGCCTGTCGGTTTCACCGCGGACCACATCGAGACGCTCTATGACGTCGACATCCTCCACCGTCATTATGCGCGGGAAAAAGGCATTTCCTTCCGCCGCCTCTCTTCGCTCAATGCCGGCGACACTTTCATAAGGGCCTTGAAGGAGGTCGTATTGAAGTTTAAGGGAGATGAAGAATAATCGCCCATGAACGGTAAAGATTCAGATATGACCCGGAAGAGCCCGAGGGTAGCGATCGTCGGCGGCGGCATCTCCGCCCTTACCTGCGCGGTCGATTTGAAGGAAAAGGGGTTCGACTTCACGATCTTCGAAAAGGAAAATTCCGCCGGCGGCAAGCTTCTCACGGAGAAAATCGGAGGGCTTGTTGTGGAGGGAGGGCCAGACAGCTATCTTCCCGAAAAGGTCTGGTCGGTGCAACTGATCAGAAAGATCGGACTCGCCGGCGATATGCTCTGCTCGAACGACGATTTCAAGGGCACCTTCATCTATTCCGGCGGGCGTCTCCACCGCCTCCCCGAAGGGGTCATGCTCATGGTGCCCACCATGATCATGCCGCTGGCCACATCCAGCCTCATCTCCTGGCCCGGCAAGATACGAATGGGCATGGAACTCTTCGTCCCGCGGCGGAAAGACCACAAGGACGAAAGTCTTGCCGATTTCGTCACCCGCCGGCTCGGCAGGGAATGCCTGGAGAAGATCGCCGAACCCCTCGTGGCGGGCATCCACACCTCCAACCCGGTCAACATGAGCGTTCTTGCCATTTTTCCCCGGTTCATCGACATGGAGCAGAAGTCCGGGAGTCTGATCAAAGGCATGGTAAAGGCGATGAAACAAATGCCGCCTCCGAACCCGTCCGGTCCCCCGATGACCTACTTCATGTCCCTGAAAGAGGGCATGCAGGAGCTTGCGCACCGATGCGTATCGCACATCGGGGCGGAGCGGGTGAAGACGGGAGCCGCCGTTGTCTCCGTCGTGAAAAACGAGAAAGGGTACCGCCTCGCCTTCGGCGACGGTACGACGGCCGATTTCGACGCCGTTGTGCTTGCCACGCCGTCTTACATCACAAAGGACATCCTGAAGGACGTCGATCGAGAGCTCTGCGACCGGTTGTCCGCCATCGAATGGTCGTCGACGGCGACGATTACCCTCGCATTCCGGAAAGAGGACATCAAAAAGCCGCTTCGTGGATTCGGATTTATCGTTCCCCGCGTCGAGAACAGAAGATTAAACGCCTGTACCTGGAGTTCGATAAAATGGTCCTACCGGGCGCCGGAAGATACCCTGCTCATCCGATGTTTCGTCGGCGGCGGGCACCACGAAGAGCTCGTATCCCTGAATGACGAGGAGTTGCTCGGCGTGGTTCTCGAAGAACTCAGAGAGATCGTGGGCATCGCCGCGAAGCCGGTGGTCTTCAAGGTATACCGCTGGTTTAGGGGAATGCCCAAGTATACTGTGGGCCATTTGGGACGCATAGCCGCAATCGATGAAAAACTGAAGGCGCACCGGGGGCTTTATCTTATCGGTTGCAGCTACCGCGGCATCGGGATCGGGGACTGCGTGAAAAGCGGTTTCGACGCGGCGGCGGCGGTCGAGGCGCTCCGGCCTTAAGAAAATCACCCTTTCCGCACTTTTTCCCTTGACAATAGGACGATAGTTCTAGCGAGTGCCCCTCTGCAATATGATTGACAAATATCGTAGAAGGTGTTTTATTGACTTCGTTTTTCGTTCCCATCTTCACCAGCCAGGGAGGGGCAAAGATGAATGCATCGGGAACACTATTGTTAAACAGCGTCGGGGAAAGGATACATCCGCTGCCGGCATCTATCCACGTACCACCCTGTCAGTCGGCTCGCCAATCCCCCAAACTCCTTGATCAACTGCGGGAGGCCCTGCGTTCCCGCCACTACAGTCACCGTACGGAGGCCACCTATTGCCACTGGAAGGGGGTTACGACATTCGGACGGTATAGGAACTCCTTGGTCACAACGATGTAAAGACGACTATGATCTATACGCATGTTTTAAACCAGGGACCATCCGGCGTGCGCAATCCCATTGATGAGCTTTAAGGGTACCGAGAGGTTTTTATGCAGATCGGTATAAAACGCCTGGCTCAAAGCGATTTTATCAGAGAATGGTTAAATATTTCGTTCTGTTACTACGCAGACACGTGAGTTGCATCGGTGTCTTATACCGACCGGCGGATCGGCGTTTGAGATATTATCAAGGATAGGTCGAAACATTGTTAGCAGGAATATAAGGAGGCCTGATGCCTAAATTCTCACTTGAGCGAAGAGTCCCATCTTGTCTTGTGACTAAGGATCTCCTATCCACCATTGAGGCCTATCTTAAGGTCGAGATGTGCCAGAAGATAGGTGCAGTGCTCGGTAATCAAATCACTTATCGAATCTCCATCAAGGAAAAGATCGGGACTGAAACACTCGCTAGTGTCAGCGAGTACACGCCAACTTCGTTTTCAGATGGAACGAAAGAAGTCCAAATCCGGTGGGATAACGGATATCATGCCGACTGTCTGCTAGATATAACCATCTATTTCGATAGTGTATACTATCTCTCCAAACTGAAGGTCGAGTGTAACGCCCCGACCGCGCGAGAAACAGCCGTCGGTATCGGAGACGCCATTCTGAGACTTCTCGAATCTCACCGAACTTATAACTGGATTTTCAACCCATTTAAGATACCAATTATCACGCTTATTTCCGGTATGATTGCGTTGGTTCTTCTTTTTTTCGGATCTGCGGAAATCCTAAAACACCAAGAACAGGGACTTTTCTTTCTATCAGGAGCCGCATTTGCTGGTTGGATCTATTTCTCAGCTCAATATTTTCGACCTCTTATTTCCTTTGATACTCGTCGGCAACGACTGCTTGACAGGGGGTGTGGCGATACTTTTCTTTGGGGACATTTGGATTTGTATTCTTTGGAACACTGCTGCCTTTAGCAAGAAAGGCTGTTCTCGGCTTCTGATCCACAGCTAACATCGGCTTTCAGGTGGACTCGGTTTCCTCGCCACTGAAGCCGGGCATTAGGCTTGCGACAGAGAGAAGGAGGTTGGCTGATGGCCCCACAAAAAACGACAACGCCCAGGAAGAAAGTAGCGCAATCTCCCAAAGGGGAGTCCGATCAAGACACTTGCTTTGTGATATCGCCTATCGGCAAGCCGGGCACAGAAAAGCACACCCAGTTCAAAGAAATACTTGATTACATCATCAAGGCGGCGGTGAAAGCCTCCGGCTATAACCTTCAAGTGCTACGCGCGGATGATATTGACCGAGCTGGCTCCTTTATTAAGGACATCCTTGAAAGTCTGTATGGTTCTTACGTGGTTATAGCCGATCTCACCGAACAAAATCCAAATGTCTTCTATGAGCTTGGTGTGCGCCATGCCTTGAGTCCGAGAACCATTCTCATCGCGCAGTCCGTAGACGACATTCCAAGCGATCTTCGTGAATACCGAACTATCGTTTACGACACTTCGGCGAAAGGTGCCGCCAATTTTTCTGCGCGATTGAAGAAGTACTTGGGTGAGATGCAGAAGGATCCTGGGCGCGCAGACAATCCAGTCCTCGATCGTATTGGAAGCATATTCGAAAACCGAATCGCCACCCTGGAAGCTGAGAAGCAGCAATTAAAAAAAGATCTTTCAACCGTACTGCAGAAGGGGGCGCCAAAAGAAAAAAAATCTGACGGACCTTCTGTGACAAAAAGGATCGAACGCATCACGAAGCTTGTTGGCGCTGAACGCGAGTATTCCGGAGGTTTTAAGCGTGGCGATAAGGACTACATTCTGCCCTATAAGCAGGGCAATTTCGACCTTTATTTCGTGCAAGAAGGGAGCAAGATCAAGGAATTTTGGTATCTATCAGCCCACCATGGAAGCTTCAACCACAAAGACGATTTGGCTGACGTTCGTGTGTTGATGCAAAATTGCATAAATCAGGGTGGCACCAGGTGCAAGTTCATTATTGCAACAAACGATGATCTCTCAGGCCTCCGCAAAGAGATCATGGCTATACTTCACAAGATGAAATCAAAACTCTCAGCGGATCATCGTAGTCTCTTTGATCTTGAGATTTGGGACGATTCAGGCCTTCTCGAAGTCGAAAAAGACCTCGGATTAAAGGTCGATTTGTGAGATGCCCAACAGGCAAATCCACCGGACGGCTTACAGTTGCCGGTGATCTGCACGTTGGCCATCAATATAATTGACATAACCATATCGATCATGATATCGTAGCATAAAATAGATCGATAGAGGTGTTGGCATGCAATCAGTAATCGTATCACCCAAATATCAAGTCGTTATACCGAAAGCCGTCAGGGAGGCATTGAAGCTTCATCCGGGCCAAAGAATGCAGATTGTTGAATATGCCGGCCGCATTGAACTTATACCAGAACGCGACATTAAAGAACTCCGTGGATTTCTCAAAGGCATCAACACTGAATTTAATCGTGAGGAAGACCGGGTATGAATATCGTGGATTCTTCCGGTTGGCTTGCATACTTTGCCGATGAACCCAATGCCAAGCATTTCCTTCCCCCGCTGAGTGATCCGGATTCCCTTGTCGTTCCAGTGATAATCATATACGAGGTCTTCAAGGTCATTCTGCGGGAGACCAGCGAGAATGAAGCGTTGCAGGCGGTTGTTGCTATGCAAAAAGGAAAGGTTGTGGATTTGAGCACACCACTGGCAATAGCGGCTTCAAGACTCAGTCTGGAGCATCAACTCCCAATGGCGGACAGTATCATCCTGGCAACAGCGCAAGAATATAAAGCCGTTATATGGACTCAAGATTCAGATTTTAAGAAAATGAGCAGGGTGAAGTACTTTCCGAAAAAATAAAGTCTAACCTCCTGGATCAGATTGAGCAGTTTCCGGTCGACGGCATCCATACTCAAAAATAGAACAGGATCAGGGGATTTTGAATGGGGGTCTGCCGCCTGTTCCATTCCTGAACGTCAATTCGGCCGTCGCGGTTGACGTCGAACTGTTCAAATTGCTTCCGGGCAGCTGCCCGAAACTCATCGGGGTCGATCCGGCCGCTTCTATCCGTGTCGATATCATCGAACCGGGAAGGAGAGCCGCCTGCGGCCTCGAATTCCGGCCGGTCCAGAGAGCCGTCTCCGCTGCGGTCATTGTCTTTAAAGATCTGCACGGCGGCGCCGTCGATCTCCGCGGGATCCAGATATCCATTTTTGTCCCGGTCCAGTCCACCGAAATCCGGTGCTGCAGCAAACACCGCTCCAGCCAAAAGAAAAACCGCCACCACACCCAATATTCGCGTTTTCATCTCTCCCCTCCCAGACGATATCACGTCGTCGGTTCGCCTGCCGCTTTGCCGCGAACCCGCTTTCCACTCTCCCCGGGCTCGTAGATGCATAGCGGCTCTTCGGCCAAATAATCCCCGGTCATCTCGTGGGCCCGCGCCCGGCAGCCGCCGCAGACCCGGAGGAATTCGCAGCGGCCGCATTTCCCCTCGTACAGGTCGAGATTGCGGAGGTTCCCGAATATGTCGGAGCCGTTCCAGATCTCCGGGAAACTCTTCTGGGTGACCTGCCCGCAGTCCAGTTCGAGATAGCCGCAGGGCTGGACCTGCCCGGTGTGGGAGATGAAGCAGAAGGTGATCCCGCCGAGGCAGCCCCGGGTCATGGCGTTGAGGGCGTGGCCGCCATGCCCTCCGGACGGTTTCCCGGCTGCGGCATCGGCAGGCATCGGTTTTTCCGTCATCCCCCTCCGCTCTTTCTGCCTCTGATGAAAGATCCGGAAGTAGTGGGGGGCGCAGGTCGCCTTGAGCTGGATACCGCACCCGAGCCCCTCCTCATAGAACCAGTTCAGCGTCTCCTCGTAGGCCAGAGGGGTGATCGCCTGATCGGCGAGCTCCCTTCCCCGGCCGGTCGGGACGAGAAGGAAGATGTGGTGCGCCGCGGCGCCGATACGATGGGCCAGGTCGTGGATCTCGCGGATCCGGGCAAGGTTGACCTGGGTGATCGTCGTGTTGATCTGAAACTCCAGCCCCGCCTTTTTCAGCGCCTCGATGCCGGCAAGCGCCTCCGCGAAGGCCCCCGGGACACCCCGGAACGAGTCGTGACTGTCCGCGTCGGGACCGTCGAGGCTGATGCTCACCCGCCGGATGCCGGACTCGATCAGTTTTTTCGCCACGGCTTCGGTGACGAACGTCCCGTTCGTCGCGAGGACCATCCGGAGCCCGAGGCTGTTCCCGTAAGCGGCGATCTCGTAGATGTCCGCCCGAAGGAGCGGCTCGCCGCCGGTCAGGATGATCACCGGCTTTCCGACCGCCGCGATTTCGTCGAGTATCCGCAGGCACTCCTTGGTGCCGAGCTCGCCTTCGTAGGGCCCGCACAGCGCCGAGGCCCGGCAGTGGCCGCAGGCCAGGTTGCAGCTCCGGGTCACCTCCCAGGCAACCATCCGAAGGGGGCTGGGGAGGAATTGCGATTTTTTTTCCGTCACGTCGTTGCCTTCCTATGCTTCCAGGATTTTCGCCACGTCCGGCGCGAAGTAGGTGATGATCATATCCGCTCCGGCGCGCCGGATCGCGGTCAGCGACTCCATCATCGCCCGCTCGCCGTCGATCCAGCCCATCTGCGCGGCCGCCTTGATCATGGAAAACTCGCCGCTCACGTTGTAGGCGGCAAGCGGCAGGTCGAACTCCTCCTTCGCCCGGCGGATGACGTCGAGATAGGCCAGCGCTGGCTTGACCATGATGATGTCCGCTCCCTCCGACACGTCGAGGGTGATCTCCCGCATCGCCTCGTCGGAATTCGCCGGGTCCATCTGGTAGGCCCGCCGGTCGCCGAAGGCGGGGGCGCTCTCCGCCGCCTCGCGGAAGGGGCCGTAAAAACAGGAGGCGTACTTCGCCGAGTAGGCCATGATGGGAAGATTGTCGAAGCCGGCGTCGTCGAGCCCCTCACGAAGGGCGGCGATCTGGCCGTCCATCATCGCCGAAGGGGCGACCATGTCCGCCCCCGCTTTCGCGTGGGAGACCGCCGTCTCGGCGAGGACCTCGATGGTGGCGTCGTTTGCCACATCCTCCTTTTCAAGCATCCCGCAGTGACCATGACTCGTGTACTCGCATAGGCAGACGTCGGTGATGACAAGGATGTCCGGGACTTTCCCCTTGCTCCCCCGGATCGCCTGCTGGATGATCCCGTCCTTCGCCATCGCCCCTGAGGCGATTTCGTCCTTCTTGTCCGGGATTCCGAAGAGGAGGACCGCCGGGATCCCCAGTTCCTTCACCCGCTGGATCTCCCGGACGAGATGATCGACCGACATCTGAAAGATCCCCGGCATCGAATCGATCGGTTTTTTCACCTTTGTCCCCGGGACCGCGAACAGGGGATAGATCAGGTTGTCTACGGAGAGTTTCGTCTCCCGGATCATCCTCCGCAAATTTTCGTTTTTCCTGAGTCTCCTCGGCCGGTAATCGGGAAAGTTCATATGACCTCCTTTGCCCTGCTTTCATTTTATGCCTATCGACCTGCGCCTTCAACATCCGTCGATACCGTTCCTACCCCATTGATGACCGGACGTCAACGTTGACGGCTTTTTACGACTTTTTTCGAAGCCGTCCACATT
>JAMDBG010000014.1 GCA_023487865.1 Deltaproteobacteria bacterium
CGTGTCACCCGCTTGTTGCGGCAGAGGGTCTGAAACTGTTTCTCAAGGGGGACAGGTGTTACAGCGAGAAGTGCGCCTTTGAAAGAAGGGGTTATGCACCGGGGGATCACGGCCAGCTCCGGAAGAAATTCTCCGATTACGGCGTTCAGTTGCGAGAAAAACAGAAACTCAAAAGGATGTATGGTTTGCTGGAAAAGCAATTCCGGGGATATTTCGATAAGGCGGATCGGCAGAAGGGAATTACCGGAAGCAATCTCCTCATCTTTTTGGAGAGAAGGCTGGACAATATGGTCTTCCGTATGGGCTTTGCCAACTCGCGTACGGAAGCAAGACAACTGGTAAGGCATAACCATTTCCTGGTCAGTGGAAAACCAGTCAATATCCCTTCCTATCTGATCAAACTCGGCGACGAGGTACAGGTCAGGGAGGGAAGCAGAAAGGTCGAGCGGATACTTGAGGCAATGGGAACCGTTGCCCGGCGGGGTGTGCCTCAGTGGCTCGAAATTGATAAAACAAATTTCCGGGGCGTTTTAAAGACGCTTCCGACCCGCGAAGAATTGACAATGCCGGTACGGGAACAGCTGGTCGTTGAGCTTTATTCCAAGTAGAACAATAACCAGACATCCGAAGGGCAGGGAAAGGAATTATGCAGAGAAACTGGCGCAGTTTGATTCAACCAAAAGGGATCGATATTGATGAGGCGACCCACACCCGTACTTACGGGGAGTTTACCTGCCAGCCGCTGGAACGCGGTTTCGGCACCACCCTGGGAAACGCTCTCCGAAGGATACTCCTTTCTTCCATTCAGGGGGCAGCCATTGTTTCCGTCAAGTTTGACGGGGTGCTGCACGAGTTTTCCACGATCCCCGGGATTAAGGAAGACGTGACCGATATCATTCTCAATCTCAAGGGGGTGCGCCTGAAACTTCATCAGGACGGCCCGCGAACCATCCATATCAATGCCTCGCAGGAAGGTGTCATCACTGCGGCGGATATCGTGACCGACGAGACGGTTGAAATCCTCAATCCGGAGCATTATATCGCGACAATGGTGGGGAAGAAGGCTACCCTCAAAGCGGAGATGGTGGTCAAAATGGGTAAAGGTTACATCCCTGCCCAGAAAGAAAAAGATCCTGAGCAACCCGAGGGAACCATCAATATCGACGCCATATTTTCGCCGATCAAAAAGGTTAATTATACCGTAACCTATTCCCGTGTTGGGCAGGTTGCGGACTATGACAAACTGATTATGGAGATATGGACGGATGGGAGCGTTCTGCCTGATGATGCACTGGCTTATGCTGCCAAGATCCTCAAGGAGCAGCTGGCTGTCTTCATCAATTTCCCCGAGGTGGGGGTAGGAGAGAAACCTCCCGAAGCCGCCCCTCTTCCGGAAGATCCGAATGATATCCTTTTACGGCATGTCGATGATTTGGAACTCTCCGTCCGGTCGGCAAATTGTCTGAAAAATGCCGGTATCAACTTGATCGGGGAACTGGTTGGGAAGACTGAGGCGGAGATGCTCAAGACAAAGAACTTTGGCAGGAAATCACTGAATGAGATCAAAGAGATTCTGTCTGAGTCGGGACTGAACTTCGGCATGAAACTGGATTTCCCGCCGTGGAACAAAGCGGAAAAAACGAGAGCGGCTTCTCAAGCAGAGGAAGAATAGAATTGAAAGGATGATGTTCGATGGGCCAGGGTAAATTTGGAAGCAAGCTGGGGAGAACGACGAGCCATCGTAAAGCCATGCTCAGGACGATGGTGACTTCTCTTCTGAAATACGAGAAGATTAAAACCACGGATAGCAAGGCCAAGGAGCTGAAGAAAGTAGCGGAAAAGATGATCAGCCTCGGAAAGCGGGGGGATCTCCATGCCAGGAGACAGGCTGCGGCCTTTGTCCGGGAGCGGGATGTCGTGGGAAAGCTGTTCGGGGAATTGTCGGTCCGATATCGGGACCGGTCCGGCGGATATACGAGAATCGTCAAGACGGGCTATCGTATTGGTGACAATGCCCCCATGTCCATCATCGAATTCGTTCGTGATGTCGAGGCGGAGGGCGTAAAGAAGAAGGCTCCGGCCGCCAAGAAGTAGATGCCTACAGAGGGCGGGTATATCACCCGCCCTCTTTCATTTCAGCCATTTCCCTCCTTGTGTTTTTCTTAAAAAACGATATAGTTTCCGGGTCAGGCATTTACAGTGCGGGTTTAAATCATCGTCGTGCGGAAGGAGGAGCGGTTATGGCTGAACAGAGAATCGGGGAAGTCATGAAGTTTTTTGCCAAACCGAGCGTCGCAGCGGTCAAGATCACGGACGGAGAGATCGGCGTAGGCGATACGCTCAAATTCACGGGTCACACCACAGATCTCACCATGACGCTTGATTCCATGGAAGTCAATAATCAAAAAGTGCCTCGGGCGGTTGCCGGCGACTATATCGGCATCAGGGTGGCGGACCGCGTCCGGCCCGGCGACGAGGTGTTCAAAGTGACGGCCTCATAGAAGTTTCCCCTGTTCCTGCGAGGGTAGGCTTTTCTACTTATGTTATGACGGTGATCCTGTCGGGTCGTATGCGCCCTGCGTGGGGGGGCTTTTTAGGAAGATCCCCCCGATCGGACATGGCATCCGCTTTTTTATGAATCCATCATCCATGACGTATCGAGACACGCTCGCATATCTGACCAGCCTGAACAAAATGGGTATTCGTTTCGGGCTTGATCCGATCCGTTCATTGTTGGAGCGACTCCATAATCCTCAGAACGGTTATCCCGCCATCCTGGTCGCCGGGACCAATGGCAAGGGGTCTGTGGCGGCAATGACGGCTGCGATCCTCTCGGCAGCCGGATACAGGACCGGACTCTATACTTCTCCCGACCTGACCGATTTTCGGGAAAGGATTCGGATCCACGACCGGATGATCAGTGACGAGGAAGCGGCAGACTGCGTCAAACAGGTGAAAGAGAAGGTGACTGAGGACATCAGCTATTTTGAATTTCTGACGGCCATGGCTTTTCTCTTTTTTCACCGGCAGCAGGTAGATATCGCCGTTCTGGAAATCGGGATGGGGGGGAGGCTCGACGCCACGAATGTGGTCATCCCGCTTCTCTCGGTAATAACCAATATTTCCCTCGAGCATCGTGAGTATCTCGGCAACACCCTGGAGAAGATCACCAGGGAAAAAGGGGGTATCATCAAAGAGGGGGGGATCTGTCTCACCGCGGCGATGCAGAAGCCGGTCATCGAGACCCTGCAGATCCTCTGTCGGGAAAAGGGGGCGACGCTCTACCGGCTGGGGAAGGAGATCCGCACCAGGATTCATCGGGATGGTACGTTTTCATACCATGGCATCGAACACCACTATAAAAGACTAGCCTGTCCCCTTGCGGGGAGTCATCAGTATTCCAATGCGGCTCTGGCGCTGGGTTCCGTGGAACTGATCGGACCAGGCTTTAAGATAGAGGAACGTGCCATTGTTGAGGGGCTGAGAAAAACCCATTGGGAAGGACGGCTGGAACTCCTCCAGAGTAAGCCGATGTTACTCGTGGATGGCGCCCATAATCCGGCCGGCGCTGCAACCCTCCGGCAGGCGCTGAAAAACGATTTTTCCTACCGGCGCTTATGGTTGATCTTCGGCGTCCTGGAGGATAAGGATTACCGGGCGATGGTCAAGAGGCTCTTCCCTCTGGCCGAAGGGGTCATCCTCACCCGCCCTGACAGCGACAGGGCGCTGTCCTTGGATGTCCTGCTGCCAGTGGCCAGGAAATTCCATAAAAACATTCAGGCCATCGAAAGACCCGGTGATGCCCTTAAACAGGCACTCTCCCAGGCGGGAAATGGAGATCTCGTCTGCGTTGCCGGTTCCCTTTACCTTGTCGGGGAGATTAAAAGGATTCATCAGGCCGGGACCGGCCGCACGGTTGGGTGAAATCAAAGAGGAACAAGTGAGACATGAGAGGTAGCGGGTCATGCTAAGCTGGAAGCGGTTATCCTGTATCGTTCTTGTCCTGTGTCTCCTTCTGGCGGCCTTTCCCGCTTTTCCTGCTTCGGGTGGGGATATTGCCGAAGGACCGGTCACCATCGAGGCGGACAGTATCTCTTACAATGAGGACGAAGCGGCTGTTCATGCATCGGGCAAGGTCGTGATCACCTTTACCCAAGGCTTCCTGAAGGCTGACGCAGTGACCCTCTATCATGAAACGAATTTGGCCCTCGCTGAGGGAAATGTGCTGATCCACAGCGATCAGGATGTGATCGAGGGCGAGAAGGTGGTGTTCAATATCTCATCCAAGACCGGGGTAGTGGATAACGGGAAGCTGTTCATCGCCCAGAACCATCTGTACGCAAAGGGAGAAAAGATCGAGAAGAAGGGGGAGTCGACCTATCGGTTGGAAAAGGCCAAGGTGACAACCTGTGATGGAGAGACGCCCGACTGGAGCCTGGCGGCAAGCGAACTCAATGTGACGGTTGACGGTTACGGCACGATGAAACACGGCCGATTCCTCACCCGCGATATCCCGCTTTTGTATGTTCCTTATATGTTTTTCCCCGCCAAGACGACACGGCAGTCCGGTTTCCTCTTTCCTATGTTCAGCCTCTCCAGCGAGAGGAACGGTCTGGATGTGGAGCTGCCCTTCTTCTGGGCCATTTCTGAAAATACCGATGCCACTCTCTATCAGCGCTATCTGGAAAAGCGCGGCTTCAAGGAGGGGGTGGAGTTCCGTTACTTCCTCAACCCCACATCTTTTGGGACCCTGTATGCCGATTATATCAACGACCGCAAACGGATAACGGAAACCATCGGCTCCATGAGCCGCGACTGGCAGGAGGATCAGAAACGCTGGTCCTTCTACCTGAATCATGAAACGACCTTTGCCTCCGGTTTCAACATCCGGAGCGATATCTACAGGGTATCTGATCCCTGGTATTTCCGTGACTTTTCATCGTCCAACTATTACCTCGGTCACTATTCCCAGACAGGTGACAACAAGTTTCAACGTATCCCCTTCCTGGCGGATGAATCACTCGGGTCATTGACTTCCACGGTCCGCCTGACGAAGGACTGGTCGGTTTACAACCTGTCTGCCGTGGCCAGCCATACCGATGACTTTCTTTCCCCCACCAATGACGGCACGTTACAGGTGTATCCGTCGGTGAATCTGACGGGGGTTCAGCAGCCCCTCTTCGGAAGTCCCCTGCAGCTCGATTTCGGCGCCGCCTATGTTCATTTCTACCGTCGCGAGGGTCAGAAGGGCCATCTCTGGGAGTTGAATCCGACGGTTTCTCTGCCGACAAGGCTCGGCCCCTATCTTCGGGCGACCCCCTGGGCCAGATTCCATGGAACCATCTGGGATCGGACCGATTCCGAGACGGATACCGAGGAAAAGGACGGCAGCCGTAAGGTTTTCCCGGTCGGCGGGACCCTCTCTACGGAAATCAGCAGGGTTTTCACCCTGGGGAGCGGGATTGGCGGTGTGGAAAAGATCAGGCACTCGATCAGACCGGAGATCTTTTACACTTACATTCCCGAAGTCCGGCAGGAAAACCTTCCCAACTTCGTGGGAGGCATTGCGGCACAGAACAGCATGACTTACGCACTGACCAACACGATCATCTCCCGAACCAGGGGGGCGGATGGAAAGGCCAAATACCAGCAACTCTTACGCCTCCTGCTGGCTCAGACTTACGACATCCGCGAGAGCAGGCGGGAACTGACGGATCCGGATACAGACAAACGTCGTCCCTTCGGCGACGTTGCTCTGGAATTGGATCTGACGCCGATTCAGTATTTCTCCTTCGCGGCGCGCAACATTTACAGCACCAACAGCGGGGATTGGACCCAGAGCAATTATGATCTGACCCTCCTCGACAACCGGGGAGACTTCATTTCCGCAGGATACCGCTATACAAAGGATTCCCTGCAGGAGATCAATCTCTACCTCCAGGCGTCGTTGACGTCTTCGATAGATGCCGTCTATATCCTGAGACGAAACCTTCTGGACAAAAAGACGATCGAATCCACGTATGGTGTCAAATACCGGAGGCAGTGCTGGCTTTTTCAAGTCAATGTGACCTCCGGTGAGTACGACCGTACGGTGATGGCCTATGTCTCGCTCCTGGGATTGGGCGGGGGAGGCGTGAACATGACCCTGCAGAGGGGAGGAGAGGGAGCAGGAGGCGCCGCCTTTTAAGGATCAGGCCCTCTTTTTCATTTTTTTAGAGGTTTTTCCTTGACAAATTTGGTAAATTTGCATATCTCTCCAGTTTCAAATTAATGATTACTTGGTGAAATGATGAAGACGACTCATGCAAAGCAGGAAGAGGTCATCCGCGATTGGTATCTCGTGGATGCCGAGAACAAGATTTTAGGCAGGCTGGCATGCGAAATTGCCCACCGACTGCGCGGCAAGCACAAAGCCATATTCGCACCTTACATGGATACGGGTGATTTTGTGATTGTCGTCAATGCCGAAAAGATCAGCCTTACCGGCAAGAAGCTGACCGACAAGGTCTATTACCACCATACGGGCTATCCGGGCGGGATCAAGGCCATCACGGCGGGGAAACTGCTCAAGGAGAAACCGGAAGAGGTGTTGCGGACGGCAGTAAAGGGAATGCTTCCCAAAAATACGCTGGGGAGGGCCATGCTGAAAAAGCTCAAGATCTACAAGGGCGACGACCATCCGCACGAAGCACAGTGTCCTCGCATTCTGGATTTATAAATTTCATGATTCACGGGAGGAAACGGGACCTGTGAACGCGATGTGGAGAGAGAGATGACGGAAAAACGTTTTTATGCGACGGGGAAGAGAAAAAACGCCATTGCCAGGATCTATATGAAGGAAGGGACCGGCGTCCTGCAGGTGAATAAGAGGAACTTTGACGACTACTTCACCCGGGAAAGCTTGAAGATGCTGATCCAGCAACCGCTTGAGATGACAGGGAAAAGCGGCCGGTTCGATTTCTATATCAACGTGGAGGGGGGCGGCATTGCCGGACAGGCAGGCGCCATCAAACACGCCATCTCGAAGGTCCTTGTGGAATATGACGGGGAACTGAGGCCGGCCCTGAAGAAGGCCGGTTTCCTGACGCGTGATTCACGGATCAAGGAGAGAAAGAAGTACGGACAGCCGGGGGCCAGAAAACGGTTCCAGTTCTCAAAGAGATGATTCCGGGGAGGCTGAGGCCTCCCTTTTTTTTGAAATGACGGAGGCGCAAAAGGTGATCAAGGTCGGTATATACGGGGGGAGCGGATATACAGGGCAGGAGCTGATGAGATTGCTCATCAACCATCCCGACGCGCAGGTCGTGGCTGCGACCTCCCGCCGGTTTGCCGGGGTTCCGGTCGACGAAGTCTATCCCGTCTTTTCCGGAATGACGGATCTGGTATACACGGATGCCTCTCCCGAAGCGATCGCCGATCTGGCCGATATCGTCTTTCTGGCACTCCCCCATGGGATTGCCATGGAATTTGCGCCGGTTTTTTTACAGGCCGGCCGGAAGGTCATCGATCTGAGCGCGGATTTCCGTATCCACGCGGCGGCGACCTATGAGGCGTGGTACGGCCGGCATAAGACGCCCGGAACGCTCGGAGAGGCGGTTTACGGTCTGCCTGAGCTTCATCGGGACAGCATCCGCAGCGCACGGCTGGTCGCCAATCCCGGCTGTTATCCCACCAGCATCATTTTAGGGCTGGCTCCGGTTCTCAAGTCGCACTGGATCGATACCGATTCCGTCATCGCCGACTCGAAATCGGGTGTCAGTGGTGCCGGCCGGGATCCCCAGATTGCCTCGCTTTTTTGCGAAGTGGCGGAGGGGTTCAAGGCCTACAAGGTCGGGGGGCATCGGCACACCCCGGAGATCGAGCAGGAACTGAGTGCGCTTGCGGAGCGGGAAATGAAAATCTCTTTCACTCCCCACCTGCTGCCGGTGAAGCGAGGGATACTGAGCACGATTTATGCGAAGCTCAGCAAGGAGGTGACCGCGGAGGAGGCGACTGCTCTGTATCGGGCGTTTTACCGGGAGGAATCCTTTGTTCGGATCTGCCGGTCCGGCCAGTTTCCCAATCTCTCCTCCGTTGTCGGTTCAAATTACTGCGATATCGGAGTCACCATAGACAAGAGAACCGGGAGGATCATCATCGTCTCGGCGATCGACAACCTGATCAAGGGGGCTTCCGGCCAGGCCATTCAGAACATGAATCTGCTCTGCGGTCTGAAGGAAGAGACCGGCTTGCCTGCCATAGCCCTTTTCCCCTGATGCGCCGGAGGAGCAATGTCTCTGAGAATATTCAACTCCCAGACGAAAAAAAAAGAGGAGTTCCTTCCCCTTCATGAGGGAAAGGTCGGTATCTATGTGTGCGGTATCACTGCCTACGATGTGTGCCATGTGGGGCATGCCCGTTCGGCCGTGGTGTTTGATGTCATCACCCGCTATCTCCGCTACCGGGGCTATGACGTGACCTATGTCAAGAACTTCACCGATGTCGACGACAAGATCATCGAGAAGGCGCAGAGGGAAAAGAAAGGGATAGCCGAGATCTCCGAACGGTATATCCGGGAGCACGACGAGGATATGGCGGCGCTCGGCGTCGCCCGGCCGACGGTGACCCCCCGGGCGACGGAGCATATCGATGGGATGATCCGCCTGGTGGCCGCGCTGATCGAGAAGGGGTTGGCCTATGCGGTGGATGGCGATGTGTACTACGCAGTAGAAAAATTTCCCGGGTACGGCAAGCTCTCCGGACGGGATCTTGAAGACATGCTGGCCGGCGCCCGCATCGATGTGAATGACAGGAAGCGCAATCCCTATGACTTTTCCCTCTGGAAGGCGAGCAAGGAGGGAGAACCCTGGTGGGAGAGCCCCTGGGGACATGGCAGACCCGGCTGGCACCTGGAGTGCTCCGTGATGAGCCAGAGGTATCTCGGAGACACCTTTGATATCCATGGGGGCGGGGAGGATCTGATCTTCCCCCACCACGAGAACGAAATCGCCCAGTCGGAGGGGGCGACGGGCAGACCCCTGGCCCGGTACTGGGTCCATAACGGTTTTGTCAGAGTCAACAGCGAGAAGATGTCAAAATCCCTCGGCAACTTCTTCACCATTCGGGATATCCTGAAGCAGTATCATCCCGAGGTCCTCAGGCTCTTCATGCTGCAGAGCCATTACCGGAGCCCCGTCGATTTTTCCGATGCAGCCCTGAACGATGCCCGGCAGGGGATGGATCGGTTTTATTCTACACTCAAGACGATAGCGGATCTCCTGGCTGCAGGAACGGGGAGGGCGGTTTCGGCGGGGGCAACCTCAGACAAGGACTGGGCGCTTACGAACCATCTTCAGAGTTTGCGGGAGCGGTTCACCGAGGCGATGGACGACGATTTCAACACGGCCCGCGCGATCGGTTGCCTGTTCGATACGGTCCGTCTCCTCAATGCCTCTTTCACGGGGAAGAAAGTGGAAACGTCGCCTGCCGTGCTTGAACAGACGGGGAAAATCCTCCGTGATCTCGGTTCCGTCCTGGGTCTTCTCGTCGAGGACCCGGATCCCTATCTGCGTCTCGACCGGGAACGGGAGGCGGTGAAGCGCGGCCTGGCCGTCGCGGAGATTGAACGGCTCATCGCCGACCGCCGTGCCGCAAGAGAGGCGAAGGAATGGCAGAGGGCCGATGAGATCCGGAAGGACCTGGCCGCCCAAGGGGTGATCCTCAAGGACTCGCCGGCCGCCACGACCTGGATGATCGCTTAAATGCTGCCTGAACCGATCCACATCCCCTCTGAAGAGCGATGCCGGCGGATCATGGCCGATCTGGGCATGCTGGAAAATATTGTGGCCCACTGCCTGCAAGTCTGCCGCGTTTCCCTGCTTCTGACCGACCATCTCAGTGTTCCCGGGCTCAACCGGGAGCTGATCCGGGCGGCGGCGCTCCTCCACGACATCACCAAGACCCGGAGTTTCCATACCAAAGAGGATCATTCCGAAACAGGGGCGCGCCTGCTTGCGGATCTCGGTTATCAGGAGGTGGCCAGGATCGTCGGCCAACACGTCCGTTTGGACCGCTATCCTCTTCCCTCCGCAGCACCGACGGATGCGGAGATCGTCAACTATTCCGACAAACGGGTTCTCCACGACAAGATCGTCCCGCTCAGCGAACGCATGGGGTATATCCTGGAAAAATACGGCAGCAGCCCGGAACGGAAGCGGAACATCCTCCTCCTCTGGGAGAAGACCGAGAAGCTTGAGAAACGGCTTTTCGCAGGTCTCCCCTTTGCCCCCGGAGATGTCAGCGGTTTGCTTGCAGTCGAACGTTCCGCTCGGGACTGTCAGGGCCTGCCGCATCGCTTATGACCTCATGACCGTCCTTCTGCAGCTTCAGGACATGGTTGATGCAGGGGATCAGTTCCTCCTGGTGGTGCGTGATGTAGATCAGGCCGGTCGATCCCCCGCTTCCGATGCTCTGCATCAGCGCCAGGACCATTTCCCGGTTTGACCGGTCCAGCCCCTGGCAGGGTTCGTCGAGAATGAGGAGCTCCGGCGACTTGACCATCGCCCGGACGATGAGCATCAACCGTTTCTCCCCGTAGGAGAGGCGATTGAACGGCCTGTCCTCCCGGTCCGTCATGCCGAGGAATTCCAGCCATTGATCGGCGAGGGCGACCTGCTCTTTTGAGGCCTTCCGGTAGAGGCCGATCGAATCGAAGAAACCGGAGAGGATGACCTCCCGGGCGGGGACCGGATGCCGGTACTGGAGCTGCAGTTCAGGAGAGACGACACCAAGCCTCCTTCGGATATCCCAGATGCTTTCCCCTTCGCCTCTCTTTTTCCCAAAGAGATAGACCTCGTTGGCGTAGGCCTGCAGGTTGTCCCCCGTGATCATGCCCAGGAGGGTCGTTTTCCCCGAGCCATTCGGCCCGACGACCGCCCAGTTCTCGCCGCGCCGGACGGTCCAGTTGAGATCCTTAAGGACGGCGAGATCGCCGTAGGTCACAGTGACGTGCCTCATCTCCACCAGGGGATCGGCGGTCGCCTCCCTTGGCGTCCGTTCGGCAGGCAGAGGCAGGGCCGGCAGGCGCTTTTCCCTGAGGGGTTTCCCCTCGTCCAGGAATGATTTCATCCGCTCCGGCGTCATGACGTCGCTCCGGCGCCCCGCCTGGGCGACACGGCCGTCCTGGATGAGAAGCACATGGGAAATCCCCGGAACGACCTCCTCGATGCGCTGGGTGGCGAGGATGATCTGTGTTCCGTGGTTCATCAGATCGGTGACCGTTGCGGAAAGGAGCTCCCGGCTGCCGACGTCCAGCCCGGCGAAGGGATCGTCGAGGATCAGCAGCTTCGGCGAGCGGAGCAGGGCCCGGGCGATGAGGATCTTCCGAAACTCGCCGTTGGAGAGCGTCCTGAGCCCGTGGTCGAGAAGGGGGTGCAGTCCCAGGAGTTTCACGAGGCGGTCAAGGACCGCCGGATTTCCGTCATCCCTGATGAGCATCTCCCCCGCCGTGAGTGCGTGTCCCTTGTTGCCGCTGAAGAAACGGGCCTCCTCCTGGCGGTCCTCGCGAAGGAGGATCTCCTCCTGAAGTTCGAAAGCGACATAGCCGATCCGCGTTCCCGCGGCCTCCGGGTCATGACGGATCAGTTTTCCCCGGACATGGGGAAAGTCTCCTTTGATCGCCCTGGCCAGGGCCGATTTACCCGATCCGTTGGCTCCCAGGATCGCCCAGTTTTCCCCGGCCCTGATCTCCCATGAGGTTCCGGGGAGGAGCATTTTCCCCCCCGATGCGGAGTGTGACATCCTCCAGTGTGATGAGGTTCTCATTTTTTTTATCATCCCTGCTCAAATGGTTGTAATCCTCCCGATCTTCTGATAGAGTGCGCGCCGTTTGAAAAAAGTTCCGTTAGGGCGCCGCCTATGGATAGCAGAAAACGGGAAAAATGCCACTTTTTTCCTCGGCATCTTTTTCCCCCTCTCTGGCTTCCCGGAATCGGGCCTTTCCACAAGGGATAAAGTTCATACTGCCGCCGTCTGCTGCCGGGGCGGACATTGAAGGAGGTCGAGTCATGTTGAATGAGCGGGTCGTGTATCTGGGCGGAGAGTATTGCTCCTGGAACGAGGCGAATGTCCATATCATGTCCCACAGTTTCGGGAGGGGATCGGCGATCTTCGAGGTGATCGGATTTCACGAAACCCAGGCCGGGCCGGCCGTTTTCCGTCTGGACGAATATGTCTCGCGTTTCCGGAAGTCGGCAGCCCTGCTCGAAATGGAACTGCCTCTTACGAAAGAGGAATTGCAGGAGGCCATCCTCCAGACGGTGAAGCGCAGCGGGCTCCGCAGCGGTTTGATCAAACTGTTCGGCTTCTACCCCGATATCTCCTTTGCGATACTTCCCCCCCAGAAAAGGATTCAGGTGGCCGTTTTTGTCTTCACCAAGGAGGAGACGCTCGGCAACCGGCGGGAACCTGAAAACCACAGCGTAACCGCTTGCGTTTCGCGGTGGCGTCGGCTCGATCCCGATACCGTTCCCATCGAAGCCAAGGTGGCGGCCAATTATGTCAACGGGATGGTGGCCAGGCAGGAGTCGCGGACGAAGGGGTACGATTATGCAATCATGCAGGATACGCAGGGATTCATCGCCGAGGGGGGGACCGAATCGCTCTTTCTCGTCCGGGAGGGTGTCCTCATGACGCCCACCCTGGGGACTATTCTCCACAGTATCACCCGCAAAACCCTCCTGGAGGTCGCGGAGACGATGGGGATCAAGACGTCCACCGGGCGCCTGAACCGGGGGGCTCTCGATGAGGCGGAGGAGATCTTTTTCTCCGGCACGTCGGCAAAGCTCCTCCCGGTCGGCAAAGTGGAGGCCCGGATCTTGAAAGAGACGCCCGGTCCTGTGACGCGGAAGCTCTCCGCGCGGATTGAGGAGATCACCGCCGGACGGGACAGCCAGTTTAAGCGCTGGCTGTTTCCCGTCGCCTGATCCGCGGTCCGTTCATTCCGGTCGACCGGGATACGATCTCCTTTCCGGCTGCAAGCAAAGAAGGCCTGTCTCCGGCCATATTTACCTTGACAAACAAATCCTGTTGTGGTCTATAAACTAACTTAATAATTTTAACCGGGG
>JAMDBG010000093.1 GCA_023487865.1 Deltaproteobacteria bacterium
CCCCCGGCAACCGCAATCCGCAACCGGAGGAGATCACCCCCTGCGAACCGTTTCTCATCCGGCAGCTCGGGGCGATCCGTCCCCGGGTGATCTGTGCCCTGGGGACCTTTGCGGCCCATACCCTGCTGAAATCGGAGGCGCCGATCAGCGTCCTGCGGGGGCGTTTTCACAGTTATCAGGGGATTCCGCTCATGCCGACCTACCATCCTGCCTATCTGCTCCGGAATCCCGGGGCGAAGAAGCAGGTCTGGGAGGATGTCCAGATGATCATGAAGACCCTCAGAGACGGGGCGTGATGCCTGAAAAAGGCAGGTGAAGACCGACACCGAAGGAGGTGGGAAAATGAGGAGAACCGTATTGCGAAGAATGATCCTTGCCGCCGCGGTGCTGGCCTTGCTGCCGGTCTGTTGGAGCGCATCCGGCGGGACGGCAGCCGCTGCGGAAAAGGCACCGGTCTTTGATGTGATCACGGTAAGCGCTGCGATCACCCCCCCCATTGCCGAATACATCATTCAGAGCATCAAGGAAGCGGCGAAAAGCGGCGCGGAGGGACTGATCATCCGCCTCGATACGCCGGGCGGCCTCGATCTGGCCATGCGGGACATCGCCAAGGAGATACTCAACGCCCCCGTCCCCGTTATCGTCTACGTCGCTCCCTCTGGGGCCAGGGCGGCCTCGGCCGGTGTCATCATCACCGTCGCCGCTCATATCGCTGCGATGGCGCCGGGAACGAACATCGGCGCGGCCCATCCCGTTAGCCTGGGGATCGGCGGCGCCATGGACAAGACGATGCGCCAGAAGGTGGTAAACGATGCCGTTGCGTATGTCCGCGGCATCGCCAAGAAACGGAATCGAAACGAGGATTGGGTGGAAAGGTCGGTCCGGAAAAGCGAATCCATCACCGCCGAGGAGGCCTTCCGTCTCAAAGTCGTCGATTTTGTGACGACGGATCTGAACCAGCTGCTCAGTCAAGCGGACGGCCGGGAGGTCTTTCTCCCTGCAGGGAAAAAGGTCCTCAGGACCAAGGGGGCCGTTATCAACGACAAGAAGATGGGAACGAGGCAGAAGATCCTCTCCGCCCTGAGCGATCCGAATATCGCCTACATCCTGCTGCTGATCGGCCTGGCCGGTCTCTATTTCGAGTTTTCCACTCCGGGAGTCATTCTCCCCGGCGTCATCGGGGGGATCTCCCTCATCCTGGCCTTTTTTGCGATGCAGACCCTTCCGGTGAACTATGCAGGGGTGGCCCTGATCCTCTTCAGCATCATCCTATTCATCGCGGAGATCAAGGTCATCAGCCACGGGATCCTCACCATCGGCGGGATCGTCTCGCTCATTATCGGCTCCCTGATGCTTTTCGAGACCCCCGATCCCGCGCTCAGGGTTTCCTGGAGCGGTCTCCTTCCAGCAGTGGCGGTCACGTCGCTCTTTTTCATCACCGTCATCGCGATCGCCATCAAGGCGCAGTTGCGAAAGCCCCAGGGCGGACAAGAGGGGATGGCGGGTGAGGAGGGATATGCGGTGACCAATGTCCATGCGGAGGGGAAAGTCTTGATCAATGGCGAGTACTGGAGTGCGGTGAGCGACGTTCCCGTGGCGAAGGGGTCAAAGGTCCGGGTGATCCGTGTAGAGCATCTGAAAGTCAGGATAGAACCTATCGTTTCATAAAGGAGGGCAGTCATGTCAGAAATGTATCCAGTCATCATCGTCGTCGTTTTGGTCGTCATGTTCCTCGCTTCGGCTATCCGGATCCTCAACGAGTATGAACGGGCGGTCATCTTCCGTCTGGGAAGGGTGATCGACACAAAGGGTCCGGGTCTGATCATACTCATTCCCATCGTCGATAAGATGGTCAAGATCGACATGCGGACGATCACCATGGACGTCCCGGCCCAGGATGTCATTACGCGGGACAATGTCTCGATCAAGGTAAACGCCGTCGTCTATTTCCGGGTCGTCGACGCGAACCCCGCTGTGATCGGCGTCGAAAACTACCTCTATGCGACATCGCAGCTCGCCCAGACGACGCTCCGGAGCGTCTGCGGCCAGATGGAATTGGACGAGATCCTCTCCGAACGGGAGAAGATCAACCTCCAGCTCCAGGAGATCCTGGACCGGAGCACAGACCCGTGGGGGATCAAGGTCTCTCTTGTCGAGGTCAAGCACATCGACCTTCCCGAAGAGATGAAACGCGCGATGGCGAAGCAGGCCGAGGCGGAACGGGAACGGCGGGCAAAGGTCATCAACGCGGAGGGCGAGTTCCAGGCCGCCCAGAAACTGATCGAGGCGGCGGCGCTCATGGAGACGCAGCCGATGTCGCTCCAGCTCCGCTATCTCCAGACTTTGAACCAGATCGCTTCGGAGAACAATTCAACGACGGTCTTCCCCATACCCATCGATCTGTTCAAACCGTTCCTGAGGCTGGCGGAAAAGGCGTGAGATCCGGTCCACGGGGAGGCGTCAACCTCCCCGTGGCAAAAACCGTTGCACCGGGCCGGCCGTGGCGGGTGCGGTGCCATGAATGCAAAGACCGGGTAAACACGGCATAAAGGGGATTCGCAGATGGAAACGAAGGAAACGATGCAGAAAAAAGGAAAAAGAGGCGTTCTGACCGGCGGTCTGATTCTCATCACATTGGGAGTCCTGATCATCCTGAGCAAAATGGGCATCTGGGGATTCGGTCAGAGCTGGCCCCTGCTTTTGATCGTCATCGCCATAGGAACGCTGGGCCAGCAGATCAATGATCTCGCGGGGTGGGTCATCGGCGGTGTCGGGGTGATCTTTCTGGTCTCGGAAAATCTCGAAGTGAAGATCTACGCCATCGCCACCTTCCTCCTCCCGGCACTTCTTATCCTCGCGGGGATCAATATCCTCATGAAACACCTCAAAAGGTAGAGAGCTGCCCGATGTCAGGCCGTCAGCCGGATTTTGCGGCCGTCTGCTGACCATGTCGGGAAGCGGGGAAGCATCACCGCTGCGCCTTGAGTTCGGCCTGACGGCGGCGGCGCTCCTCCCCTGCCCGGGCAAGCGCCTCGCGATTGCCGTCATCGACCCGCATGAAGGTGTCGCGCCAGCCATCGTTATCCCAGTAAAACGGCGTCTGCACCGTCGTCCGCGGCATCCAGGCCCGATCCAGCAGATCCAGGGCGCTTTCCACGATCGAGCGCTGCATCCGAGTATCCCAGGGTTTCCCGCAGGGATTTCCCAGAGGAAAGTCGCTAAACAGGAAGCGGGCGACACCGCACTCCTCGACGATGTCCCGCGCACAACCCATGACTACCGTGGGTATGCCTTGCCCTTCCAGATGGCGCGCAACCAGACTCACGGTCTGGTGACAAACCGGTCAAAGCCCCGCAAGCAGGACGGCATCAACACAGTCTTCCCGGCACCATTCGAGGATCCGGGGAGCCGAGCGCTGCAATGTCCTGCTCTGGCTGTAATCGGTGGGCACCCCGTAGAAGCGCGGCGAAGCCGACCCGATGCGGCCGGAGGCGGCACATTCGGCCAGACGGTTCACGGGTAGAAAGCTGTCGACGTCGTCGGTATGGGTCGCCTGCTTGTCCCAAAACAGATCGTCCGTGAACAGGCGTTCGGGCGGCGGTTCGGACGGCGCCGCGTACAGCTCCCGTTTGAACGGTCCGATCCCGATCGCGCCATCCGCCCCTGTTCTCCCTGCGGTCGTTACCAATCCCACCCGGCATTCGGAGAGCGGCTTCGGCAGAGGGGCAAAAGGGACAGCGTCGTGGCGTGCCCAGGTATAAGGCCGTGTGTAGCCCTGGGCGGCATAGTATTCGCGGCTGCGATCGATATAGCTCACGAAAGAACGATACGGCTGATAGTGATCCATAAGGCCCTCCTGGAGGAATGTCGGTAGGAAACGGCTGCTGCTTTCTTGTGTGCGAGGGAGTATACGGAAAGGGCAGTGCTGTGTCAAGCTCACCATAAAGTATCAATGAAAGGACTTGACAATCCCCGTTTCCATATGTATATTGATTATCATTTTCAATTAGGAGGCGATGTGTGAAACGGGACATAAAGAAAGAAGCATTCCGGGAGTTCATTGCCCGGGAAGGCCTTAAATCCACTCGACAGCGGGACATCATCCTCGATTTTTTCCTTTCCGCGAAACGACACATGAGTGTGGAGGAGCTCTACCGGGGGCTGCGGGCCAGGCATCCAGGCATCGGATATGCGACGGTATGCCGGACTTTGAAGCTTTTTGCCCAGTCGGGAATCGCCCATGAGATCCATTTCGGGGATGGCCAGACCCGCTATGAACACCTCGTGGAAGGGGAGCATCATGACCATCTGGTCTGCACCGTTTGCGGTACGATCGCTGAATTTGAAAATAAGACAATTGAAGCTCTGCAAAAAGCTGTCGCGGACAGTCACGGATTTATCATCCGCAGCCACAGGATGGAGCTTTATGGTTTGTGCGCCAAGTGCGCGAAATAAAAAATTTTTAACAATAAAATGATAGTGATATTCATTAGCATCATAGTCAGAAAGGGACCCTGATCCGATGGCATTATTCAGAAGAAGACGACGAAGGAGATCCTCCTGCCACGCACCCTTCGCCGATGGGGTGTGCGGGGCGAAGAAGGTCCTTTTGGTCGGCAATCCCAACGTGGGGAAAAGCGTTTTGTTCAATGCCCTGACGGGCGCCTATGTCACGGTTTCCAACTATCCCGGCACCTCGGTGGAGGTCGCCAGGGGAACGGCGGTGATCGCCGGCGAGCGTCTGGAGATCATCGATACGCCGGGGATGTATTCCCTGCTTCCGATTACCGAGGAAGAAAGCGTGGCCAGGAGAATCCTTCTCGAAGATTCGCCCGACATGGTCATCCATGTCATCGACGCCAGGAATCTGGAGAGGATGCTGGCCATGACCATTCAACTGATCGAGGCCGGATTGCCGGTGATCCTGGTGGTGAACATCATGGACGAAGCGGAACGGCAGGGGATCACCATCGATATCCCCCTGCTCTCGACACGGCTGGGAATCCCCGCCGTCGGCGCCGCGATCGCTAAGAAGCGAGGGCTCTCTGAAATACGGGAGATCATCTCCCATTATCGGCGTCCCGTTCACCCTGTTCCCGAATACAGCCGGCGACTGGAAAATGATATCGCGGAAGTGGCCGGCCTTTTCCGGAACCGATTCACCATTTCCCCCAAAGCGGTTGCCCTGCTGCTCCTGCAGCGCGATCAGGAAATGACGAACCTGGTCAGGGTGAAGGAAGGGGAGGGATTTGCCGCCGTGGAGGCCAAGATCAGGGAGAAAGTCTATGCCCGGCGGGAATCGTTCCATCTGGACCTTTCCCTGGAGAGGAGAAAAATCGCCGAAAGGCTGCTGAGCGGGGTATTTCACGTTCCCGACAAAAGAAGGACAACGTTCGGTGAAAAGCTCTCCCGGTGGGCGGTGCGGCCCCTGACAGGCGTGCCGCTGCTGCTTGTCGTTCTGTACTATGGTCTCTACCAGTTCGTGGGCGTTTTCGGCGCCGGGACCCTGGTTGACTTTTTCGAAGGGAAGCTTTTCGAAGGGTATTTCAATCCGTGGGTTACGGGGATTGTCAAGGATGCCGTTCCCTGGCCGGTCATACAGGAACTCTTTGTGGGCGAGTATGGCGTTATCACGCTGGGACTGCGTTATGCCATCGGCATTATTCTTCCGGTCGTGGCGACATTTTTCCTTTTTTTCTCCATATTGGAGGACAGCGGGTACTTTCCGCGTCTGGCGCTTCTGGTGGATCGGCTGTTCAAAAAGATCGGCCTCACCGGCCGGGCGGTCATCCCTATGGTGCTCGGTTTCGGCTGCGACACCATGGCGACGATGGTCACCCGTACGCTGGAAACGGTGCGGGAGAGGATCATCGCCACCCTGCTTCTTTCCCTGGCCATACCCTGTTCCGCACAGCTCGGCGTCATTATGGCGCTCCTTTCCCAGGCCCCGGGGGCGCTGCTGGTCTGGTTTATCTGCCTCCTGCTGATATTTCTTGCGGTGGGTGTGCTGGCGGCGCGGATTATCCCCGGTGAGACCCCCATGTTCTACATGGAACTGCCCCCCATGCGCCTGCCGCAGCTCTCCAATGTCCTGACCAAGACCTATTCGCGGATGCAGTGGTACTTTATGGAGATACTGCCGCTTTTTATTCTGGCTTCGATACTCCTCTGGATAGGGAAGATCACCCATGTATTTGAAAAGCTGTCCGACTGGACCGCACCGGTGATGGCATCGATCGGCTTGCCCCGGGAGGCGGCCGTGGCCTTTATCTTCGGTTTTTTCCGCCGCGATTACGGTGCTGCGGGTCTGTATGACCTGCAGACGCAGGGGCTGCTCAATCCAAGGCAGCTCACCGTGGCCGCGGTGACATTGACCCTCTTCATCCCCTGCATCGCCCAGTTCCTCATCATCAAGAAGGAAAGGGGAACGAAGGTCGCTGTCGCTATCGGACTGTTTGTGAGTGTCCTTGCCTTCGGCAGCGGTTATCTGCTCAATCAATTCCTTTTGACAACGGGGATTTTGTGATGCGCTGCGATTTCTGCGGATATGAATTCAAGGAGGAGGACGGCATCCAGGGATGCAGCCATTGTCCCATGGGTTCCGGCTGCAAGATGGTGAAGTGTCCCCGCTGCAATTATGAAATTCCCAAGGAACCTCAGTGGATAAAGAAATTAAAAAAGATGTTCATAGGGGGATAATGAATTTTCCCGCGGTAACTGATACAATAAAAAAGCCGGCTCGGTAGGGATTTTTCCCGGGTCTTGCAGAAGCAGGCAATGGGCCGAATGAAACGATCAATGGAGAAAGCGATGAAATTGTCAGAGAGGGCAGAGGAGATACTGGAGGCCATGTGGACGGCCATCGAGGAGAACGGAGAGGGATTCGCCGCAATGGAAAGAATCGGCGTCGCTGCGGATGATCCGGCCTTCGATGAACTCACGAAACGGGCCTTTATCGAAATAAAGGAGGGGCGGATCACATTCCGGCCGGAAGGGAAAAAAGAGGGCCGCAGTACCATCCGACGTCACCGCCTCGCAGAGAGGCTCATTATGGATGTCCTCAATATCAGGGGAGAAAGCGGCGATAACAAGGCCTGTCAGTTCGAGCATCTCCTCAACGAGGGGGTGGACGCAAAGGTATGCACGATGCTGAATCATCCGGATACCTGTCCGCATGGAAAGGCGATCCCTTCCGGTGATTGCTGTCTGGAGGCCAGGCGGAGCGGCGACTTGGGTGTGGTGCCGCTTACGGAACTCAAGTCCGGCGAAGAGGGAAGGATCGCTTACATACAGACCGAAGACAACAAAAAGATGCAGAAGCTGGTGGCGATGGGGGTCCTTCCCGGCAATCCCATCCATCTGCTGCAGTCTTCTCCCTCCTATATCTTCCGTGTCGGCTACTCGGAATTTGCCGTCGATGCCGAGATGGCGCGGGAGATATTCATCAGTCGCCTGCAGGGGTAAGGGTAGTCCCTTCCCCCTTGCATGTCACGGACGTGCTACCGGGTAAAGCGCGGCGCTCTATCCGCCCGGCTTCCTTGCAATGTCCAATTTTGTCTTGACAATGAAGGGATTGCCTTATATGAAGGATTGCCCCGCCGGCGGACGGAAGGCACCCTTTGCCCCCGCCCGCCCGATGATCATCTGTGATGGCGGGTCGCACCCGATTGTCGTTATGAATTCTCTCGTGAGGCGATGAACTATGATCGAATATGTTCCGATCCTCGTTATGATGATTTTTGCCGTTCTTATCGCGCTGCTTATCGTCGGCGCCTCCTATCTTCTCGGCCATCGGATTTCCAACCGGATAAAACTCTCCGTCTATGAATGCGGCATGCAGACGATCGGGCCCACCCGGATGAAGATCAATATCCGCTACTACATCGTGGCGATGCTTTTTCTGATTTTCGACATTGAAATCATGTTCCTCTATCCCTGGGCGGTCGTGGCGGGCAGCCTGAAGCTCTTCGGTTTTGCGGTGATGGCGATTTTTGTGGTCATCCTGCTGATCGGTTATATCTATCTGTGGAGGAAAGGGGCTCTGGAATGGCAATAGAGTATACGCCGGAGTCGCTGCAGGATGTGATCAACTGGGCGAGAAAAAACTCCATCTGGCCCGTCACCTTCGGACTGGCATGCTGCGCGCTGGAGATGATGGTGGCCAGTTCCGCGACCTACGACATCGCCCGCTTCGGCGCCGAGGTCTTCAGGCCTTCTCCCCGTCAGGCCGATCTGATGATCGTCGCCGGGACTCTGACCAAGAAGATGGCGCCCGTGCTCAGGCGCATCTATGATCAGATGCCCGAGCCGAAATGGGTGATCGCTTACGGGTCCTGCGCCTGCAGCGGGGGGATTTTCCAGTCCTACAGCGTCGTCCAGGGGGTGGATCAGATCGTCCCCGTGGATGTCTACGTTCCCGGCTGTCCGCCCCGCCCGGAAGGACTCCTGAAAGGTTTGATCTCCCTGCAGGAAAAGATCGCCGGGGAGAAGTCGTCAGAAAGAAAACTGGTCAGCCTGCCGTGGGGGAACAATGGCTAAGTCCACAGCTTGCGAACTGCTCAAGGCGCAATTCCCGGAGGCGGTGCGGGGGATCGACGAATTCAGGGGTGAAACCAGCGTCACCGTGGATAAAGAACGGCTTCGGGCGGTGATGGCGTTCCTGAAGGAGAACGAGGGCACGCTTTACGACCTGCTGGTCGATATCGCCGGCGTGGACGCCGGCGGCGGGTCACCCCGTTTCCTGGTCGTTTATCTTCTGCACTCCATGAAATACAACAACCGGCTGAGGATCAAAGTCGGGGTGTCCGAGGGTGCGGCCGTGGATACGGTGAGCGACATCTGGAAGGCCGCGGACTGGATGGAAAGGGAAGTGTACGATCTGTTCGGGATCGAGTTCAGCCGTCATCCCGATCTGAGGCGCATCCTGCTTCCGGAAGATTTTACCGGCCATCCCCTGAGGAAGGATTACCCCCTCAAGGGTGTGGATTTCGATAAGCCTTTTCCCGTTTGCCTGGAGGAGGAAAAAGGAAAACAGACCGATGGCTGAAACCCGCCTGATGACGATCAATATGGGTCCCCAGCATCCGGCGACGCACGGGGTGCTCCGGCTCCTTTTGGAACTGGACGGCGAGGTCATCGTCAAGTCCGTTCCGGACATCGGTTATCTCCACCGGGGGATAGAGAAGCTCGCCGAATCCATGACCTACCCCCAGGCCCTCACACTGACGGATCGGCTGGACTACACCAGCGGCCTTTCCAACAATCTGGCCTATTGCCTGGCAGTCGAGAAACTCCTGGACATTGCTATCCCCAAAAGGGCCCAGTATCTGCGGGTACTGCTGGCCGAGCTCCAGCGCATTGCGGCCCACCTCCTGTGGATCGCCACGCACGCCCTGGATCTCGGCGCGATGACGCTGCTCTTCTACGCCTTTCGGGACCGGGAAGAGATCCTCGGGATGCTGGAGCTGGTGACCGGCGCCCGGCTCACCCCGAGCTTCATCCGGATCGGAGGCATTGCCGCCGATATTCCCGAGCCCTTTTTGCCGCGCGTCAGGGCGTTTGTCGCGACCTTCCCCAAGAGGGTCGATGAATACGAAACGCTGCTGACGGAAAACATCATCTGGAAGAAAAGGACGCAGGGCATCTCGCCTATGTCCGGCGCGGATTGCATCGACTACGGGGTCACCGGGCCGGTGCTTCGGGCGTCCGGGGTGTATTACGACGTGAGGAAGGCCTACCCCTATTCGAGCTACGAGGACTTTGACTTTGAAATCCCCCTGGGCCAGAAGGGGGACGTGTACGACCGCTACCTGGTCCGGCTCAAGGAGATGAGGCAATCCAACCGGATCGTCGGGCAGGCCGCGGAGAAGCTCCCCGCCGGACCCGTGATGGCCGTCGATGCGCCGCAGGTGACACCCCCGGCGAAAGAAGCGGTGGGCAAGGATATCGCCGCCCTGATCCGCCATTTCAAGATCATGGAAGAGGGTTTCAGGCCCCCCTGCGGCGAGGTTTATGCCTCCATCGAATCGTCGAAAGGGGAACTCGGTTTTTACTTGATCAGCGACGGGGGCAACAAGCCCTTCCGGATGAGAGTCAGACCGCCCTCCTTCATCAATCTGGGCGCCCTGCCGAAGATGATTAAAGGACAAATGGTCGCGGATGTCGTTGCCGCCATCGGCAGCATCGACATCGTGCTGGGGGAGATAGACAGGTAACGGAATGGAAAATATCGTTTTCAGCTCCTGGCAGGAAGAGCTCATCGACAACAGGACGGTCGCGGAACAGGACCGCCGGCAGCCCGGCAACGTCAAGCTTCCGGCGGAGTTCCGGCCCGGCGAGCGGATCAAGGCCTTCATGGGCTGGGACGGCATCGTCCTGTGCGACCCCGATGTGGACATCGTCGAGATGTCCGCCCGCTATGCGGAGGCCGTGCAGTCGGAGTCCTGCGGAAAGTGTTTTCCCTGCCGCGTCGGCACGCGGCTGGTGAGCGACTGGCTCGGGAAGATCGCCTCCGGAGAGGGCCGGGCGGAAGACGTCACCCGTATCGGGGAGCTCGCGTCCCGGATCCGGGAGGGGTCCAAATGCTCCATCGGCCAGACGGGCATGAAACCCGTCCTCCATGCGCTGAAGTATTTCCCTCAGGCCTTTGCCGATGCCGCTGCGAAAAGAGGGAAATCGCCCGAAGGCCGGTATCGCTATTCCGTGACCGCCCCCTGCGTCAGCGTCTGCCCCAGCAGCCTCGATATTCCCACTTATGTGGAGGAGATCGGCGAACAGCGGTTTGCCGAATCGCTGGCCACGATCCGTCAGAGCATCTGCATGGCCGGGACCCTCGGCAGGGTCTGCATCCGCCCCTGCGAATCGAACTGCCGCAGGGCGAACCTCGATGAGTCCATCTCCATCAAGAACCTCAAGCGATTCGCAGCGGATTACGAAATTGAGAAAAACAGGCATCCCCGAAACGCCGCCGGGAAAAGGACCGGCCGGAAGGTCGCCGTTATCGGCGCCGGTCCGGCGGGACTCTCCTGCGCCTACAACCTGGCCCTGAAGGGGCACCAGCCGACGGTCTTCGAGAAGCTTCCCGAACCGGGAGGCATGGCCGCCGTGGGGATCCCGGATTTCCGCCTGCCGCGGCAGATCCTCAGGCGCGAGGTGGACATCGTCAAGGAGGCCGGCGTGGAGATCCGCTACGGCGTCGAGGTGGGAAAAGAGATCACCATCGCGGATCTGAGGAAGGACTATGCCGCCGTCTTCATCGGCGTCGGCGCCCATGACAGCATGCCCATGGGGGTGGAGGGCGAAGAGATGGGATACCAGGGATTCATCCCCGGCGTCCGGTATCTTCTGGACATCAGCCAGGGGAAGGACCCTTACCCCGAAGGGAAGAAGGTGGTCGTGGTCGGGGGCGGCAATGTGGCGATCGACTGCGTCCGCTCCTCCTTCCGGATCGGCAAGGAGGATGTGAACCTCGTCTACCGGCGCACCATCGTGGAAATGCCCGCCGACCCGGTGGAGATCCATGACGCCGAGGAGGAAAAGGTCAACTTCCACTACCTGTGCAATCCCGCGAAGATCCTCTCCCGGGAGGGAAGGGTCGTGGGGGTGGAGTGCATCCGCATGGAACTCGGGGAGCCGGACAAGAGCGGCCGCAGAAGACCCGTCCCGGTCGCCGGCTCGGAATTCGTCATCGAAACGGACATCCTGATCCCGGCCATCGGCCAGAAGGTCAACCTCTCCTTCCTGAGGGAAGAGGACGGCATCAAGCTGACCAAGTGGAACACCATCGATGCCGACCCCGATACCTTTGCCACCTCGCAGGAAGGGGTGTTTGCCTCCGGCGACTGCGTCACGGGTCCCGATGTGCTCGTCAGGGCCACGGGCACGGGAAAAAGGGCCGCGGAAAAGATCGACCTCTATCTTGCCGGCGGCAAGGTGGAGGCCTCGATCGACGAGAATTTCAAATCCCTTTTTTCCCAGCTCGGGGTCTACAACAAAAAAGAGCAGCTCGGCGCCATCGGCGGCCTGAAGAGGGCGGAACTGCCCATGCTCGAACCGGAAGAACGGAAGCGCTCCTTCGACGAAGTGGAGGCGGGCTATAAGATCAACGAGGCGACAGACGAGGCGGAGCGGTGTCTGCGCTGCTACAGAATCGGCATGATCGCCATAGGGTAGGGCGCAAAGCGCCCGGCGTTCGACAGCGGCATTGGGGTGAAGGATAACATTTGACATGATCACACTGACCATCGATGGCAAACAAGTGACCGTCCGGCCGGGGACAACGATCCTGGCCGCGGCCAAAGAAGCGGGCATCGACATCCCCACCCTTTGCTACCACAAGAGCCTGCTGCCGATCGGTTCCTGCCGTCTGTGTCTGGTCGAGGTGGAGGGTTACAGCGAACCCATGACCGCCTGCACGACGCCGGCTCTGGACGGGATCATCGTAAGGACCCGGTCGGAGAAGCTCTACCGGATGAGGCGGGAGTTTTTGCAGCTCATCCTCGTCTCCCACCCTCTGGATTGTCCGCAGTGCGATGAGGGCGGGGAGTGCCGCCTCCAGGAACTCGTTTACGAACACGGGATCGAAAGGGTCGAATATGAGGCCCTTCGTATCGATACGAAAGGCGCCTATGCCACCCCCCTGATCCGGTACTGGGAACTCCGGTGCATCCTGTGCGGAAGGTGCTACCGCGCCTGCCGCGAGGTATCGGGGCGGTCCGCCATAGACATCACGGGAAAGGGCTTTTCCGCCCGGATCGCCGCGACCAACGGCGGCGACTGCATCTCCTGCGGGGAGTGCCTCTCTCTTTGCCCGGTGGGGGCGCTGACGGAAAATCTGAGCCCCGTAAAGAGCCGGGCCTGGCAGAGCGAAAGGACCGATACCACCTGTCCCCACTGCGGTTTCGGCTGCCGGCTGACGCTGAACGTCTGCGACGGGGGCTTCATCAGCAAGATATTCAACAAGACCGATCTGCCTCCCAACCATGCCTCGCTTTGCGTCCGGGGCCGGTTCGGTTACGATTTTCACAACCAC
>JAMDBG010000183.1 GCA_023487865.1 Deltaproteobacteria bacterium
AGTTAAGCTCTCCTGCGCCGATGGTACTGCATGGGAGACTGTGTGGGAGAGTAGGTGCCGCCGGAATTGAATTCAGAGCCCCTTCCTTTGGGAAGGGGCTCTTTTTATTTTACATGGGACCATGGCTTGTGCTATGTAGGCGCAAAAGTCGTAAAAAATCCAATTCAGGAGACGCGATGTCATGTCCGGGCATTCAAAGTGGAGCACCATCAAGAGGAAGAAGGGCGCCATCGATTCAAAGCGAGGCAAGATCTTCACGAAGCTGATCAAGGAAATCACCCTTGCCGCAAGACTCGGTGGGGGAGATATCGAAGGAAATGCCCGTCTGCGGTCCGCCGTCTTGGCCGCAAAAGAGGAGAACATGCCCAAGGACAATATCGACCGGGCCATCAAGAAGGGAACCGGCGAACTGGCGGGAGGCGCCGCCTACGAAGAGGTGACCTATGAGGGATATGGTCCGGCCGGAGTTGCCGTGATCGTCGAGGTGATGACCGACAACAAAAACCGGACGGTGGCGGAGATCAGACATATCTTCTCCAAGCATGGGGGAAATCTGGGCGAAAACGGATGCGTGGCGTGGATGTTCGATAAGAAGGGCAGTATCGTCTTCGATAAGAAGACGGTCGGCGAAGACGCCCTGATGGAAATCGCTCTCGAAGCGGGAGCCGATGATGTCCGCGATCAGGAAACCGAATGGGAGGTGATTACCGATCCCGTGAACTTCGATACGGTCAAGAAGGCTATCGATCAGAAGGGATGGAAGTACCTCGATGCGCGTGTCGGACTTATTCCCCAAACTACGGTCAAGCTGGAAGCGGGAAAGGCTGAACAGATGATGAAGCTGATGGAAAGACTCGAGGACAATGACGATGTCCAGAATGTCTATGCCAACTTCGACATCTCCGATGAAGTCATGGAAAAACTGTCGGCTTCATAAAAGTCCGGATGCTGCGTTGCGCTGCCTCCTTCGTCATTGCGGCTTATGAAGAAGTATTTCTCATCCCCCATGAT
Organism: Deltaproteobacteria bacterium; assembly: GCA_023487865.1. Classification (GTDB taxonomy): domain Bacteria; phylum Desulfobacterota; class Syntrophia; order Syntrophales; family UBA5619; genus JAKAFS01. The sequence goes on from JAMDBG010000183.1 coordinate 1,012, forward strand.
TTTCGCGTCTTGCCTGCGGACTTTTTACGAAACCGTCCCCAATGCAATGCTTATTGCGATCTGGTGTGAGAGTCTCAACGACTGAGTCAATGGGAGAAGAAAGCGCGAATGGGGGAAGTCACGTTCAGGGTGCTGGGCATAGATCCGGGGAGTCAAGTGACCGGCTATGGTGTGGTCGAGAAAGCCCGCAGCGGTCTTTGTCATATCGTCCACGGTGAAATCCGGCCGGGCAAGGGGGCCTCTCTCTCCTCGTGCCTGCAGACCATCTGTGATAGCCTGCAGGAAGTGATCCGGCAATCGGCGCCTCAGGCGCTGGCCATTGAAGAGATCTTCTACGGAAAAAACGTTAAAAGCCTGATCAGACAGGGTCAGGTCCGCGGGGTGGCTATTCTGGCAGGGAAGCACATGGGGATCCCGGTTTATGAATACAGCCCGCTGGAGATCAAAAAGGCCATAGTCGGCTATGGCCGGGCAGAGAAAGGGCAGGTCCAAATGATGGCCAAGGCGATCCTCAAACTTCCCGAGCTGCCGCCCCCCGATGCCGCCGATGCGTTGGCTGTCGCCATCTGTCACATCAATTTTTTGAAGGCGGAACCCATTTGAAATGATCGCTCGACTCAGCGGAATCCTCGTTGAAAAATCGGTCACGCAGTGTGTCGTCGATGTCCACGGCGCCGGCTACCGCGTCGTTGTCCCCCTGACGACGTTCTATGAGCTGCCCGAGATCGGCCAGCCTGTGGTCATCCATGTCCATACCCATGTCCGGGAGGATGCCATCCACCTTTACGGATTCCATGCCCAGGAGGAGCAGGCGGTCTTTCAGCTCATGATATCGGTAAGCGGGATCGGGCCCAAGCTGGCCATCAACATCCTCTCCGGCATCGCCGCAGGAGAACTGATCCGGGCGGTGATGGAGGATGATCTGAAGCGCCTGACCGGCATCCCCGGGGTGGGCAAAAAGACGGCGGAACGGATGATCCTCGAACTGAAGGACAAGGTGGCCAAACTGGACAGAGAGACGATCCCGGTTGGAACGGTCTTAGCCAAAACGGGCGCCCAGGTGAAGGATGACGCCCTCTCGGCCCTGGTCAATCTCGGCTATAAAGGATCGGCGGTAAAAGAGGTTGTCGACCGGATCATGAGAGAAGCACCGGAAACCCCGTCTCTTGACCGGCTTCTGAAACAGGCGCTCAGGACCCTGGCCGGTTGATGCCGTTAACGGACGGCGTTTTGCAGAAACGGGAGGATGGAAGGTTGCCGTGAAAAAAAGCGATACCGTCAGTATCTCAGCAAAAAATCCACTGCTGATTCCCCAGGAGATCGAAGAAGACGAGGGGATTGATGTCTCTCTCCGCCCTAAAAGCCTTGCCGAATATATCGGTCAGGAGAAGATCAAGAAGAACCTTTCCATCTTCATCGAGGCGGCCAAGCAGCGCAAGGAGGCCCTCGATCATGTCCTGCTATACGGCCCGCCCGGCCTGGGAAAGACCACGCTGGCCTATATTATGGCACGTGAAATGGAGGGGGATATCAAAGTCACGTCGGGTCCGGTGATCGAAAGGCCGGGCGATCTGGCGGCGATTCTGACGAATCTGCACGAACAGGACACCCTCTTCATCGACGAGATCCACCGGCTGTCGCATGTCGTGGAGGAGATTCTTTATCCGGCCATGGAGGATTTTCATATCGATATCCTCATCGGACAGGGGCCGTCGGCGCGATCGATGAAGCTTGACATACCGAAATTCACCCTGATTGGAGCCACGACCAGGGCAGGGCTTCTGACTTCCCCTTTGCGGGACCGCTTCGGTATGAGTTTTCGTTTCGATTTTTACACGCCGACAGAGCTTGGCGTCATCATCCGCCGGTCGGCGAAGATCCTCTCGGTGGACATCGATGAAGGCGGGGCGGCCGAAATGGCCTGCCGTTCCCGTGGGACGCCGCGGATCGCCAACCGCCTGCTTCGCAGGACCCGCGATTTTGCTCAAGTCAGGGCCGGAGGACGGATCACCCGGGAAGTAGCGGTGCGCGCTCTCGAGATGTTTGAGGTGGATGAAAAAGGATTTGATCATATGGACCGTACCATTCTGCTCACCTTGATCGATAAATTTGACGGCGGTCCCGTGGGGATCGACAACCTCTCATCGGCGATCGGAGAGGAACGGGCGACGATAGAGGATGTCTATGAACCCTTTCTCATCCAGGAAGGGTATCTCCAGCGGACGGCGCGGGGCCGGATTGCGACCCGCCGGGCTTACGAACATTTCAGCAGAAAATGGACCGGGGCAGGCCAGGCGGAGTTTTTTTGAGCGCGGGAGGAGTGAATGAACTCCCCTCGCAGAGAATCTGGTTTGTGAATTGGCTCTGAAGATACTGCTGCATATCTGCTGTGGACCCTGTACCATCTATCCTTTGCTGATGCTCAGAGAGGAGGGTTATGAGGTATGCGGCCACTTTTTCAATCCGAATATCCATCCCTATCTGGAATACAAGAAGCGTCTCGATACGGTAGAAGCCTATGCCGGTCAGGCGGGGCTTCCAGTCATACGGGGAGATGACTACCCCCTGGAGGGGTTCTTGCGGCAGGTCGCATTCCGTGAGGAGGATCGTTGCCGGCACTGCTACCGCCTGCGACTCGTTAAGACGGCGCAGATCGCTAAAAACGGCGGTTTCAACGCCTTTACGACCACTCTCCTTTACAGCCGCTTTCAGAAGCACGATCTCATCCGGTGTATCGGCGAGGAGGTGGCCGTGAAATATGGTATTTCTTTTCTCTATCGGGATTTTCGTGAAGGCTGGTCGGAAGGGGTCCGGATCTCGAAAGCGCTCGGCTTGTACCGACAGCCCTACTGCGGTTGTATCTTCAGCGAAAAGGAACGCTATTGCGGTACCCGCAGGATGATCGGTGGAGAAGACCGGCCGAAAGCATGAGCTTATCCGGAGGGAAGCGGCTCCTCCATGAGGATCCAGGCACAGAGGTGTGTTGCTTTCGACACAGTCGGCCGGGAGAACGCCCGTCATGACGATGTCGCTATGAAAAGGCAGCATAGAAACGGTCCTTTTTCTATGATGTTAGACAAGAAGAATCATTCCCCAATACCTTCGCTTGATGGTATGGATATTGCTGATGGTGAAATGATCGGCCTGACGTATTGAGGCAGCCCGATTCATTTCCGGATCAGAAAAAGGGTGCATATGTTGTTTCAAAGAACGGTAAAGCACGAAATAGGGTGCAAAAGCATAGGATTACATTCAGGAAGGAAGGTCGGCATGATGATTAAGCCGGCCGGTGTCGACGAGGGGATCGTCTTCGTCCGCGCGGACCTGAAGGGGGATAACCGAATCAAGGCGGATGTACACAACGTCAGGGACACGACTCTCGCGACAACCCTCGGTCTTAACGGCGTGACCGTCTCCACTGTGGAACATCTGATGTCGGCCTTCAGCGGCATGGGTGTGGATAACGCCCTGGTCGAGGTCGACGCACCGGAGATTCCGATCATGGATGGCAGCGCCCGTCCGTTCGTCGACCTCCTCAAGAACGTTGGAACACGGGTTCAGGGGAAGTGCAAGAAACTGCTTGTGATCAAAAAGGAAGTTTCCGTTTCCGATGGGGAGAGTACGGCGATGCTCCTGCCCTCACCTGAATTCAGGATCACTTACAAGATTGAATTCAGCCACCCTTCTATCGGCGTTCAGTCTTATGAAATGAAACTTTCTGACGTCTCCTATGAGGAGGAGATCTGCGCGGCGAGAACTTTCGGCTTTCTGCGGGACGTCGAGTATCTGCAGGCCAAAGGGCTGGCCCTCGGGGGATCGCTCAAAAACGCCGTCGTTCTGGATGACCACAGGATCATCAACAAGGACGGCCTGCGCTTTCCGGCGGAATTCGTCAAGCACAAGATTCTCGATGCGATTGGGGATCTTTCGCTCCTGGGCATCCCGATCATCGGTCACTTTGTCGCCTTCAAATCGGGCCATCGCCTGAACAACCTTCTTCTTAAGGAACTGATGATCCAGAAGGAGTGCTGGACCCTGGTGAGTCGTTTCAGCAAAGAAGGAATGTTCAATGAACTTGAGTCCTTGCGCGTCCCGTCTTTCAGGGTGCTGGATGCCGCCCCTGCCTCTCCGTCCGTCATTTGAAGAAGGGTGTTTCGCAAATAGGTCTTGCATTTTGCCCGTCAGTCTCTTAGTATACCCGCCAAACACTTAAAATAACAAAAATATTGATCACTTATTCGGTATAAATGGATCGGCATCTGCCGATCGCCCGTTGGATAGCAAGTGGAGTAAAGGATATACATATTGAAAAGGATATCGGTTTTATCCATCTGTCTCATTTTCCCCCTTTTTCTTCTTTTTCCTCCGTCCCTTCACGCGGAGACTGCAGGGATCAAGGATATCCTGGTTACGAACAACTCTACCCACCTGTTGGTTTATGCCCGGGTGACGAACTGTTTTACCAAAGACATGGATGCCGCGATCCGGGCGGGAATCCCTACGACGTTTACCTTTCTTTTGGACCTGTATCAGGTCCGTCCGCGTTGGCTGGATAAAAAGCTCATCCGCTTGACCGTCAGGCATACGATCAAGTATGACAACGTCAAAAGACTGTTTTATGTCACCTCCGATGGGGACAAGGAACCGGCGTCATTTCAGGATTATGAAAGCGCCAAGCAGGCAATGGCCGATCTGAACGGACTCCCCGTGGCACTCTTAAAGGCGCTAAAAAGGGGGGAATATTATTACGTTCAGATCAAGGCGAAACTGGACAAGGTCCGTCTGCCGTTCTATATGGAATATGTCTTCTTCTTTGTCTCACTCTGGGACTTTGAAACCGACTGGCATCGGGAGGACTTCTTTTACTGATGAAAAAGACCAGCAGACCGGTCAAATTGGATCTGAAGGAGCTTAAAAGACGCAAACGCGAGTGGATCATCATTGTCCTGATAGTGATCTTCATCGTTGTTGTGACCTACCTGGAAAGCCGCTTCTTCCGAGGGGATTTCTTCTCTCTCCCGATTTCCGGCAATGCCGTGATCTTTGGCTTGATCAACATCAACATCATCCTGATTCTCCTGCTCATCTTTTTGATCGTCCGAAATCTCGTCAAGCTGATCTATGAGCGGAGGCGCGGACTGGCCGGTTCCAAACTCAGGACCCGGCTGGTTACGGCCTTTGTCGGCCTTTCGCTCATTCCAACCGTCCTTCTGTTTCTCGTTGCCATCAACTTCCTTTCTTACAGTATCGACAACTGGTTCAGCATCCGCATCGGCGACGCCCTGAACCGGACCCTGGAGGTCGCCCAACTCTATTACCAGCAGTCAGCCGACCAGGCAAAATACTACGCCCGTCAGCTCAGTGCCGACATTTCTAAAAACACCCTCTATGAGGGAGAAAAATTCCTTTACCTGAAGGCACTCGTAGAACGGCGGCACAGGACCTACAAGCTCAACACGCTTGAGGTCCATATCGAAAATCAGAAGGAAAAGCTCGTGGTTCGTGATCAGGATAATCCGCAGACGGTTTCCAAACCCCTCTCCCCGAAATCGCTGGAAGATCTCTATGTCGGCAGGGAGGTCAGCACGATCGAACAGGTCGGAAGCGGGGATTTGATCAGAGGGGCCGTACCTGTCTACTCCCTTGCGAGCCCGAAGGTAGTCATCGGATACGTGATGGCCAGTTATTACTTTCCTGTAAGCCTTGTTGATAAATTCAACGTGATTTCGAAGGCTTCCGAAGAATATCGGCAGCTGAAGCTTCTCAAAGCACCGATCAAGGCCGGTTATATTATCACTCTGTTCATCGTGATGCTCCTGATCATCTTCTCTGCGACCTGGTTCGGCATCTATCTCGCCAAGGGGGTTACCGTCCCAATCCAGGATTTGGCCGAAGCCACGCGGAAAATCGCCCAGGGGGACCTGAATCATCAGATCGCCATCGTCGCGGACGATGAGATCGGTGTCCTTGTCGATTCCTTCAATCAGATGACGCGGGACCTCAAGCAGAGCAATCAGGGACTGGAACAGGCGAACCTGAACCTGGAACAGCGGCGGAAATACATGGAAACGATCCTGCGCAACGTTTCGGCAGGCGTCATCTCCGTGGACCGAAACGGGGTGATCACTACGATCAACCGCGCAGCGGAGCGGATGCTCAGCATCCGGACGCAAAAGGTCCTGAACCGGCGGTTTGTCGAGGTTCTCATTCCGGAGCATCTCGCCATGGCCGAAGAGGTTCTTCGCGAGATGCGGGAGCGGGGTGATGGGTTCGTCGAGAAACAGATCGATCTGACCCTCAAGGACCGGTCGCTGACCGTTCTGATGACGATCACCATCATTCATGACGATGAAGGGAATGACATGGGGATGGTGATCCTGTTTGAAGATCTGACCCAGTTGCAGAGGGCAGAGCGGGCGGCGGCATGGAGGGAGGTGGCCAGACGGATGGCCCACGAGATTAAGAATCCCCTCACCCCTGTTCAGCTCGCCGCGCAGAGGCTCCAGAAAAAATATGGCGATCGTCTGGGAGAGGACGACAGTGTCTTTAATGAATGCACCAAAATAATCATCGATCAGGTGGAAGTGCTGAAGAATCTTGTCAACGAGTTTTCCCGGTATGCCCGCCTGCCTGTGACCCATCTGGCGATAAACGATCTCAATGAGGTGATCCGCGATTCCGTCATCCTGTTCCAGGATGCCCATAAGGACATCGTCTTTGATTTCCAGCCGGGTCTGGATATTCCCAGACTGATGCTCGATCCGGAACAGATCCGGCGGGTCATGGTCAACCTGCTCGACAACGCCCTGGCGGCGGTCGACAAAGTAAGCGGCCGGATCGAGATCAGGACATCCTGTGACCGTGCCGGGGGGAAGGCGAAGGTGGAAGTGGTCGACAATGGCTGTGGCATTCCGGCCGGTTATAAGGTAAAGATGTTCGAACCGTATTTCTCCACAAAACGGACCGGGACGGGACTGGGGCTGGCGATTGTCAATTCCATTATGGCCGATCACAACGGTCGGATTACCGTCGCCGACAATCTCCCCCGGGGGACCGTCGTGGCTTTTGAACTGCCCATTCCGAATGTAGGATAGGTGCGCTGTATGATCTATGGAGTATCCCTTGCAGAAAAGGGAAAGAATTAAGGACAGCGATGAACAAGGCAATTCTGATTGTGGATGATGAAGAGAGCATCTGCCAGACACTCGGCGGGATTCTCAAGGACGAGGGGCACGAGGTGGGTACGGCTGCGAGCGGTGAGGAGGCCCTGCGGGTTGTGGATGAGGATCCGCCCAGCCTGGTTCTCTTGGACATCTGGCTTCCGGGGATAGATGGGATCGAGGTCCTCAAGGCGATCAAGGCGGGACATCCCCAGATCCAGGTCATCATCATGTCCGGCCATGGCACTATTGAAACGGCAGTGAAGGCAACGAGGCTCGGGGCCTTCGATTTCATAGAAAAACCGCTATCACTCGAAAAGGTGATCCTGGTTGTCAACCATGCCCTGGAAATGATCCGTCTAGAAGAGGAAAACCTTCTTCTCAAACAGAAGGTCAGCCACGAATACGAACTGACGGGGCAAAGCGGCCCGATACAGGAACTCAAGGAGATGATCGGCATCGTCGCCCCGACCAACGCCTGGATCCTGATCATGGGGGAAAACGGTACGGGCAAGGAGCTGGTGGCCCGTTCCATCCACCACCAGAGCCGGAGGGCTCAGAAGTCCTTTGTGGAAGTCAACTGTGCGGCGATTCCGGAAGATCTGATCGAGAGCGAACTGTTCGGCCATGAAAAGGGGGCTTTTACCGGCGCTACGGCGATGAAAAGGGGGAAGTTCGATCTGGCCAATGAGGGAACGATCTTCCTCGATGAGGTGGCTGACATGAGCCTCAAGGCGCAGGCGAAGGTGCTCCGGATTCTCCAGGAAAAGAAGTTCGAACGGGTCGGCGGCAACAAGCTCATCCCCACCGATGTCCGGGTGTTGGCGGCCACGAATAAGGACCTGGAGAAAGAGATGGAGGAGGGCCGTTTTCGTCAGGATCTTTACTACCGCCTCAATGTGATCCCGCTCCGGATTCCCCCGTTGCGCGACCGGAAGGAGGACATCCCCCTCCTGGTTGCGCAGTTTATCAAGGACTTTGCCTTGAAGGAGGGAGAACCGGAGAATGAGGTGACCGATGAGGTGTTGGCCGTCCTGATGAAGCACAGTTGGCCGGGAAATGTTCGGGAATTGAAGAATATCATCGAACGCCTGGTGATCATGACGCCGACCAGGGTGATTTCCAAATGCGACCTTTTCCCCCTATTCGGGGAAGGGAGGCAGGAAACCGTTCCCACTGAGCCGGAAATCACCAACGATTCATTCCGGGCGGCCAAGCAGGATTTCGAACGGCAGTACATCGTCCGCAAACTCCGTGAGTTTGACGGCAACATATCCAAGACTGCCGAGGCGATCGGCCTGGAACGGAGCAACCTTCACAAAAAGATCCGCAGCTACGGCCTGGAGGTCAAAGGGGATACCTGAACGAGGCGATCCTCACGTCTCTCGTCCTGCCCTCCCTTAAGAAAGCTCATTTTATCGCTGCCTTTTTGCCGTCTGAGGTCTCCCCATGGCCGGCTTCCACATACCGAATACCGACCCTTTATCCTTCATGATTGCGCTCCCGCATCAACCGATTGAGCCTGGCGACGGAGATCGGCAATGGAGAAGCGATTGAAGGGCAGAAAGGCAAGCCCGAGGATGATCACTATCCCGATAGAGAGGGCGTGATAGATGATCGCAAAAGTGAGGGCATCCGTCCTGGGGACGCCGAAGAGGCTCAAGCCTAGAATGCAGAAGTAATGCCAGTTTCCGATGAAACCGGGGGCTGTGGGGATAGCGATCCCGATGATCAGGATGATCATCAGGACGAAGGCGGCCGTGACGGGCAGCTGAAAACCGAAGGCAAGAAACAAGAGGTAGATGGCCAGAACATCGATCAGCCAGATCAAGAGCGACAGACCGGCGACAGAGGCCAGGAGGACCGGATTGACCATGATCCGGAAACCTTGAAGGAAATGACGTATGAGGCGATTCAGCCCCTCGGCATAGCGCGCCGGCAATTTTCCGATCAGCAGGGTCATGATCCGCAGGGATGCCTCTTGTTTGAGGATCATCAGGATCATTACGGCAAGAAGGGCGAGTGTCACCAGCAGAAACAGGACGCTGGCACGGACAAGCCACGGGGGGAGCGGGATGAAAAGGAGGACTGAACCCGCGATGACCAAAACCGTCAGACTGTCAAGAACGCGTTCGACGATGATCGTGCCGAACGCGGAACTCATTTTGAGATCACTTTTTTTCGTGATGAGATAAGGGCGTGCCAGTTCTCCCAGGCGGGCGGGGATGGCGACAATCGCGAGAAAACCCGCGCTGGTGACAGAGAATAGCGAGAACTGATCGATCTTCGCCAGCGGACTCAAGATGAGCCCCCAGCGGTAGGACCTGAGAACCTGCATAAGAAACAACAAGGCGAGGGTAGGGGGGACATATCCATAATGGATCGTCCGGAAACCTTCGGCCACGCCCGGAAAATCAATCCCCCGTATGGAGAGATAGACCAGCAGGGCGGAAAAGACCAGACCCGCAATCACTTTTTTCTTCATCAGGCGGTTTCACTCTCGATAAATCACTGCAGCGAACCGGGGTGAACCGGTACATGCCGACTTTTGACATTCGCGCAAAAAAAGCTGAAATAGCCTTGAGTGCGGGGGCGGCTTTGCAGAAAATGCTCCGAAGGCATGATGTGCACTACTTCCTGGCCAGGTTGTCACCTATTTTATCATGGATCAACTGGGAGGAAAGCTTGTCACCGATCAGGCCCACGCGAATGGAAACCGTGGTCACGTTCTTGGCCTTGTAGAGCACTTCGATCTTGACCTTCTCGTCGTTGACGACGGCCATGATTTCTTTTTCCTGCTCGACGTCCAGGCCGCGCATATCGGCAACGCTCTTTTGGCAGGCGCTCCAGGTCGCGTCGAAGGAGTGATAGTAGTCCGTTTTCATTTCACCGTTGATGTAGAAATAGGTGCCGGAACCGGCGCCCACCGCACCGACGCCGATCAGCGCCAATTCGCAGCCGGAGATTATAAACGCGCTCATGATCAGCAAAACGACCCAGTTTATCCTTTTCCGCATGACCATTCCTTTCTGTAATGATATCGAAAGCTTTTCATTATGACACCCGTTTAACCGCTCAGCTTGTCAAACTCCCTGAGCAGTTCCTCCTGTTTCTTGGTCAGATTCGTGGGTACGGTCACCACCGTTTCAATGACCTCGTCACCGCGACCATAACCCCGCAGATTGGCGATACCCTTTCCCTTGAGACGGAAAATCCTCCCCGTCTGGGTTCCCCGCGGGATCTTGATCTTTTCCACCCCCGTCAGAGTCGGCGCTTCCACGCTTCCGCCCAGAGCCGCCTGGGTAAAGGTGATAGGTACACGGCAGAAGATATCATTTCCACTTCGTTCAAATAGTTCGTGCTCTTCCACCTCAATAAAGACGTACAGATCGCCGTTCGGACCGCCGTGTTGTCCTTCCTCCCCTTCACCGCGCAGCCGGAGACGAGAACCCGTCTCCACACCGGCCGGTATCTTCAGCTGAACGGTCTTGGCCGTCCTGACCTTTCCTCCACCGGAACATTCCGGACAGGGATCCGTGATCACCCCCCCCTGTCCTTTACACAAGGGGCAGGTCGAACTGATGCTGAAGAAGCCGCTGGACTGTGTCACCTGACCCCGTCCCTGGCAGCGGCTGCAGACCTGCGTGGATGTCCCCGGGGCACAGCCGGATCCCCGGCACGAGGAGCACAGAACATATTTCTGCAAATGGATCTCGGTCGTGGCGCCGAGGGCCGCATCCATGAAGGAGACCCGCAGGTCATAGCGCAAATCGGCACCCGCCATGGCACCCGTCCGGGAGCGGGAGCGTCCTGTACTGAAACCGAAGACGTCGCCGAAGATGTCGCCGAAACTGGAGAAGATGTCTTCGAATCCGGAAAATCCTCTGTAACCGACGCCACTTAAACCCTCGTGGCCGTAACGGGTGTAAATGTCCCGTTTTTCCGGATCGCAGAGGACTTCGTAAGCCTCGGCTGCCTCCTTGAAGCTCTCCTCCGCTTCCCTGTTTCCCGGATTCCGATCCGGGTGAAACTGCATGGCAAGTTTACGGTAGCTCTTTTTTATCTCCTCTTCCGAGGCGTTTCTTTCGACGCCGAGGATCTCAAAATAATCGCGTTTTTGCGCCATTCACACTTTCTCATTCCTTCCGTACGGATTTTTCCTGTAAAATAAAATAACAATCCATTTTATCACTGTCAATCGGACAGGCTAACGGACCAGGCGATTGAGCGCCTCGCGGTATTTTCCCCCTGTTTTTTCGACAACCTCGATGGGAAGCTCCGGTGCGGGGGGGCTTCTGATTCCAGTTTATGGCAATCAGATAGTCCCGGAGAAACTGCTTGTCGTAGCTCTTCTGGGGCCGGCCTTCCTCGTAATCGTCCTTGGGCCAGAAGCGTGAGGAATCGGGGGTGAGGAGCTCGTCAATAAGAATCAGCTCGCCGTCCAAAAGCCCGAATTCCATCTTGGTATCGGCGATGATAATGCCTGCCGCAGCGGCGATCCCCACCGCCCGCTCATAGACGGCAAGACTTGCCTTGATGACGCGGTCTGTAAGGTCTTTGCCGATGATCTTTGCCATCTCTTCGCGGCTGATCGGCAGGTCATGTTCACCGTCGGGCGCCTTTGTGGACGGTGTAAAGAGGGTTTGGGGCAGCCGGGAAGACTCCTTCAATCCCGCCGGCAGCGTGATCCCGGAAACGGGCCTCCCCTGACTGTAATCTTTCCATCCGGAACCGCTCAGATAACCGCGGACGACGCACTCGACCGGCAGGGGTTTCGCCTTTT
>JAMDBG010000016.1 GCA_023487865.1 Deltaproteobacteria bacterium
ATTGTTCTTGAAGCCGCGGATCTTCTCTTTGCGTTTCTTGAGCTGACGTTCGATCTTCTCTATGGCGTTATCGATGGCCAGATGCATGTCCTTCTCTTCTTCCTTGCTGTTGATGTTCAGACCGTTGGCCGACAGATTGATTTCCGCCGTATTCCGAAATTTCTCCACCGAGAGGATGACACGGGCATCCACCGGATTGTCGATATACTTCTTCAGTTTGCCAAGTCGCTCTTCTACATATTCTTTCTGCCAGTTTTCCCCTTCCGCGCTTCTGAAGGTAACAGAAATTTTCATGATCGTCTCCTTCCGTTTCTCGTTGAACCGGCCCGCCGGCGGGCGGCATACCGGCCGATCAGGGTGACAGGGCGGGGACCGCTTGTCCTGCGACCCACCACACCCGATCTATTTTAAAAATATCTCTTCCGCCGCGAGGAGGGCAATACCCCCATCATCTCCCTGTATTTGGCCACAGTCCGCCGCGCAATGGTGATTCCTGATGTCTGTTGAAGACTCTTGACGATTTCCTGATCACTCAGAGGTTTTTTGTGATTTTCCTCCTTGATGATCCTCCGGATCTCCTCCTGCACGCTCTTTGATGCGACATCATCACCGCCGGTCCTGTGGATGCTGCTGCCGAAGAAATACTTCATCTCGAAGAGACCCCGCGGGGTATGCATGTACTTGTTGGTCACCACACGGCTGATCGTGGATTCGTGCATCTCCACATCATCGGCAATATCCCGCAGGATCAGCGGTTTTAAAAAGCTGATCCCTCCGTCAAAGAATTCCTTCTGATACCGGACGATGCTCTCGGCGACCCGATAGATCGTCTTTTGTCGCTGCTGAATGCTCTTGATAAACCAAGTGGCCGACTGGACCCGCTCCTTGATATACTTCTTTCCGTTCTCCGCCTTGTCCCCCGACCCCATCCCGCCCATGATTTCACGGTAAAAATTGCTGATCCGGAGTCTCGGCAGACCGTCGTCGTTGAGAATGATCTTGTAATCGTCCCCGCTTTTCATCACATACACATCCGGGACGATGGCCTGGATGCGTTCCTCGTTATAGACGCTCCCCGGCTTGGGATCCATATTGGTGATGATGACCACGGCGGCCATGACGTCATCCACCGTTACCTTCAATTTCCTGGCGATATGGAGATAGTTCTTGACCTCCAGGTCCTTCAGGTGGCCCACGATGATTTTTTCGACCAGCGGTTTTACATTTCCCAGAAGGCGGGCTTGGATGAGCAGACACTCCTTGAGATCACGGGCAGCGATCCCCGGGGGATCGAACTCCTGAACCTTTTTGAGCACCTCTTCCACAAAAGCCGGATCCACTTTTTCCAGCGCTGCGATCTCCTCCAGCGTGGCCACCAGATAGCCGTTCTGGTCAAGGTTGCCGATGATCTGTTCACCGATATGCCGTTCCTCGTTCGTGAATCGGGAAAGCCGGAGCTGCCATACGAGGTAGTCCGTGAGCGAGGATTTCACGGCAGTGAGGTTATCCCATGAGGAGGCGGTCCCCTCTTTTCTGTCGTACGTGACCCCCATCGGGCCATAGTCTTCCAGGTAGCTGTCCCAGTCGAACTCCTGGCGTCCGTCTCCCTCTCCCGTCAGCTCTTCCGTGCGCTCCACCAGGCTGGTCTCTTCCCGGGTGCCTTCCTCGGTCTGTTCGGGTTCGATCTTCTTTTCCGCCTCGGGATCCTCATCCGACATGACCTCTTCCAGGAGCGGGTTCTCCTCTATCTCCTGATTGACTGCATCCATCAAATCCAGCCTCGACAACTGCAGAAGCTTGATGGCTTGCTGGAGTTGGGGAGTCATGATCAGCTGCTGGGTCAGTTTCAGATTTTGCTTGAGTTCAAATGCCATGTTCCGACTGCTTATCCTTCCCTCTCGGATTGGAAGAAGGTGCTCAGCGTTTTTTGTCTTTCTGTTCCTCGGGATAGATAGTGGCCGTGACGCGCTTGCTGGCCGTTCCCTCCACCACACCCCGGTTTTCATCCAGGAATACGACCACCTTGTCCCCTCGGATGATATTGGCCCCTTCGCGCATGACGGCGTTGCCCGTCATGGTGATCTTCTGGGCCTCCTGGTCGTAGATGGCCTCTTCACCCGTCACGATCCGGTCGCCTTCGCTGATGGTGACGTGGCCTTTTGCCTCGACCTTTTCCAATTCCCCCGGCCCTTCAGGTTCTCCGGCCGGTTTGGGCGCGGTTTTTTTCCCTTCTTTGTAGTAGAGGGTCAGGACATCCGACCGGATCGTCCTGGCGCCCTGAGTGGCCACGGCATTGCCGGAAAAAACCACCATCCGTTTTTCATTATAGGCCTCCAGACGGTCCGAGACGATCTGGATGGGCTGATCCCGCTCGACTTTGGTTTTCTGTTTCGTCTGGCCGTGGACGTTGACGGGATGCCCAAAGGCGGCAATCAGAACGCCCAGTGCGATCATTATCGTGCAGATCCTTCGCGTCATCACTCCTTCTTTCTCCGTTCCCCTGTGAAACTTGCCCGCACCTGGGACAGGAGAGCCATTTTCCTCTCCTCCAGGGATATGGTCATTCCTACACCGCTCACACGGATGCTCTCGTTTTCCATCACCACGGATCCTTCGGTTTCGATCCGCTTCGCGGCATTCAGGTACCGGAGACGGTCCGTCTTGAAGTGGTCCCTGCTGTCCGAGACGATCTCGACATTCCCTTCGATTTCCATATCCCGCGATTCGGTGTTCAACCGGCCCCGATCGCCGGTCATCACGAATGTCCTGTCTTCCTTCGTCACAAGATTGATCTTCAGCTTCTCAAACAAGGCCAGATTATCCTTCTTCTGATACCTTGCCGTATCCGCCATGATCTCCCACTTCATGCCGGAATCTCCGACCTCTGTTAAGCGGACGTTTCGGACCTGAAGATCGACCTGGTCCGACATGACTTTCAAGAGGGCCTTTTCCGGCTCCTTTGGGATGTTGATTGTGATGATCGCCGCTGCGGAAATGACCACCACCAGGACAACGAGGATGAGAACCGTCTTTCGTCTCGTTTTCATCATCCCCTTCCCGCACCGTTCCCCTCACATCGGCGGTTTCGCACAACACCGATGTCACGGATTATATACCACCCGCACCCCTGGATGTAAAGATGAAACGTCGTTCTGAATGATAACGGATCGTTAGGCAAATTCATACCTCGCAGCCACTTCCCCCCACCGGTCCTGGGCCTTGAGGATCACTTCACACACTTCCCGGACCGCCCCCCGCCCACCCGAATGGTCTGTCACATAATCGGCGGCTTCAATGGCTTCCGGACAGGCATCGGCCACAGCCACCCCGAACCCGACCCGCTTGATAAGCGGTATATCGACCACATCATCCCCGACATAGGCCGTCTGCTCCGGAGTCAGTTTCCGCCCCTTCAGGATCTCGTCAAATACCTGTCGCTTGTCCCATATCCCCTGATGGACCTCGGTTATTTCCAGATCGGCGGCACGGTGGTCGACGACACGGGATTTTCTTCCCGTCAGAAGGATCACATCGATGCCGCACCTCATGAGCATCTTCAAGCCGTGGCCGTCTCTGACATCAAATTGTTTGCTCTCCAGCCCCGCATCGTCAAGGATGATCCGTCCGTCGGTCAGCACGCCGTCCACATCCAGGATCAGGAGCTTAATCCCCCGTATCCTGCCTAAAAGACGCTCATCGGTCACTTTTTTCACGATTAATCCTCTTCCTGCGGATTTACACCCGCGCTTCCCGCACCACCGCATCGATCCTCTTGAGGGTGGACAGCAACGCCGGCAGACCGTCCAGGCTCAGCGAATTGGGCCCGTCGCAGAGCGCGGAGTCCGGATCCGGATGGACTTCAAAAAACAGGCCGTCGATCCCCGCCGCCACCGCCGCCCGGGCGAGACAGGGGACCATCCGCCGATCGCCGCCCGAGGCGTTTCCGGCCCCCCCGGGGAGCTGGACGCTGTGCGTCGCGTCGAAAATCACCGGATACCCTAGCTCGCGAAGGATCGGAAAGGCACGGAAGTCGACGACCAGGTTGTTGTAACCGAAACTGACCCCCCGCTCCGTCAGCAGGAGATTGTCATTGCCCGCCGCCGCCGATTTTTCCAGGACATGGACGGCGTCCCAGGGGGCAAGGAACTGTCCCTTCTTGATGTTCACCGCCCGCGCCTTGCGGGCGACCTCGACGAGAAAGTCGGTCTGCCGGCAGAGGAAGGCGGGGATCTGGAGGACGTCGAGGACCCGGGCGGCCGGCTCGATCTCCTCAAAGCGGTGGACGTCGGAAAGGACGGGAATGTCCAACTCTTCCCTGACCCTCCCCAGAATCTCGAGCCCCCTGGTCAGACCGGGGCCCCGGTAGGCACCCCGCGAGGTCCGGTTCGCCTTGTCGTAAGAGGCCTTGAAGATGAACGGGATCTCCAGTTTTTCCGTCAGGTTCTTCAGAAAACCGGCGATCTCCATCGTCCTTTCTTCATTCTCGATGACGCAGGGACCGGCAATGAGCACCAGAGGGGCCCCGCCGCCGATCGAGAGCCGTCCGATACGGATGGTTTTCATGGATGGAACGCCTCCTTCACTATTTGTGCTTCTGCTGGATGATACGGATCTTCATCTGGGGGATTTTCCGCGCCGCCCTCGTCGCTTCCGGATTCAGCTCGAATGCGGATGTATAGGCCTTCAACGCCTCCGCATAGAGTCCCTTCTTTTCATAAGCCGCCCCCAGACTCATATAGACCTCGTCATCCTCGGGATCGAATTTCAGCGACAGGCGGTAATTCTCGATCTGCCGGTCCAGATCCCCCGTGAGGCCATAAGCATGGGCAATGCTCGAATAGGTGGAGGCTTTTTTCGGATTCAGATCGATGAGCTTTCTGTATGTCCGGATGGCTTTGTCGTAATGTTTATCCTTCATGTAAGCGTCCGCCAGGATATTCAGGACCTCGGGCGTGGGTTTGGTGGAAGCCAGCTTTTCGTACATCGCGACCGATTCCTTCGTCTTGCCCGTCTGGCTGTAAGCCTGCGCGAGGTTCCTGTGCAACTGGGGGTCTTTTGCACCGAGTTTGATCGCCTGCTGGTAATTTTCGACGGCCAGGGCAGGCTTCTTCTGTTCGGCATAGGCAAAACCGAGGCGGCCATGGATAGCTGCTTTCCTGGGACTCTTTTTCACCACTTTCTCATAAAGCGGCGCCGCCTCCCCGAATCGCTTGGCCTTGAAATACAGATCCGCCAGCCGCTCCAGGGCATCCGCATCGTCCGGTTTGAGCTCCAGGACCCGCTGGTACTGGCGGATCGCCTCCTGATCCCGTTTCCCTTTTTCATAGACCGCCCCCAGATTGAAATGGATCACCGGATCATTGGGCTTGAGCTCGATCGCTTTTTTATAATTCTCGATTTCCTCTTTCGTAAGACCCTTGCCCCCATAGGCCAGTCCGAGATTGGCATAGGCGGCGGCGTTTTTCGGCTGCCTTTTGACGACCTCCTTGTGCCAGCGGATGGCTTCATCGAAATTCCCCATCTTCAGCAGAACATCGGCAAGGGCAACGGCCACATGGTCGGCCTTCGGCACCTTCGCCAGAACCAAGCGATACTGCTCCACGGCCTTGCCGAGCTGGCCCGTCTTCTCGTAAGCCTCACCCAGCTTGAAAATCGCCACGGGATTGTCGGGCCGGATTTTCAGCGCATCGTGATACGCGGAGATGGCCTTGTTCCAGTTTTTCAAGTGGCTCCAGGCCAGGGCCATATTGGATAGCGCTGCGTCATCCCGCGGATTGGCTTTGATGACCCTTTCGGAAATCTTGATCACCTCTTTGTACTGTCCGATCTTCAGATAGCACTTTGCCAGCTCGGACAGTGCCGCCATATCATCCGGTTTCAAGGCCAGGATCTCCCGATACTGGGTGATGGCTTCACCGGTCATGCCGGCATTGAAATAGATGGACGCCAGCATTTTGCGCACGTTGGCATCCTCCCGGTTCATGGCAATCGCCCTCTTGAGGTACTCGATCTGGACCCTCTGATTTCCGGAACTGCGTGCGTAGCGCAACCAGTCCTGCGGGGTGACCTGCACCCGGATCGGAATGGATGCGATCGGGTCATCCTGATATTTGATCTGGAAGGAATAGCCGCCCGGTTTTTTCCCACCAGCACCCTTCCGGTCCGGCAGAACGGTCTTGTCCACCAGATCGATCCCCTTGAGGAGCTTTCCGATATCGCTCTTTCCCCCCAGCCCTTCAACGTCGACCGTCACTCCGCTTCCGGAGAGGACATCCGTCGAGATCTCCTTGACCACGAATTCATCCCGGTAGGAAACCTCGAAAGAATCCTGGGGGGTCAGGAGGTAATCCTTTCCGTTCTTTTCGAGAAGGAGCGCATAGAAATGGGGTTTCTGACCGAGAACGTAGAAAGAAAAGGTGTTCCGGATCCTGATCAGACCGCTGTATGCCCCCTGCAGTCCTTCCGGATTGAAAAAAAAGGCGGTCAGTGCGCTTGCTGCCAGGACCACGACGATGATCAGTGCAATCCACGCCTTTGAAGATTTGCCTCTCTTTTTAGATCTAACCTCTTTATCCGATTGATATTCCATATCTCCCGTTTCCTTTTTACCCCGCCAGTCGGAGTTCTGTCGCTTCAGATCCTTCATCCCCGCGGATGATACTTCCGGTGAACCTCCTTCAACCTCTCCCGTGTCACATGCGTGTAAATCTGGGTAGTCGAGATATCGGCATGACCCAGCATGATCTGCACCGAACGCAGGTCGGCCCCCCCCTCCAGCAGATGGGTGGCAAAGGAGTGCCGAAAGGTATGGGGATGAACTTTCTTCGCCAGCTTCGCTTTTGCCGCATACTTTTTCACGATCTTCCAGAATCCCTGCCGCGTCATTCCCTTCCCCAGGCGGTTCAGGAAAAGGATATCGCACTGGCGGCTCTTGAGCATCAGCGGCCGCGCAACCTCGATATACCGCTTCACCTGATCATAGGCCGTACGGCCCAGGGGAACAATCCTCTCTTTTTCGCCTTTTCCCATGGCAATCAGATACCCCACCTGCCAGTTGATGCTGTTGAGCGTCAGCCCGGTCAGTTCAGACACCCGTATCCCTGTCGCATAGATCAGTTCGAGCATGGCGGCATCCCGGACGGCGGCCGGCGTTGCCGAACCGGGCTGCGTGAGCAGGAGGCTCATCTCCTCGCGGCTCAGAACATCGGGAAGGTGCGTCCAGACCCGGGCAAGCTCAATGTGGGCAACCGGGGTGCTCTCCAGTTTCTTCTCGCGGAGCAGATATTTATAAAATCCGCGAAGCGCGGCCAGGGCCCGATTCATCGAATTGGCGGCGAGCCCCCCGCTCTTCAGCCGGCTGAGGTAGGAAATCAATTCCTCCGCCCCGATCTGGCGTATATCGCGTATCTTGAGGCCGTCGATAAAAGCCGCGTAACGGTTCAGATCCCGGCTGTACCCTTCGAGCGTGTTCCGGGAAGCCCCTTTTTCGACCGCCAGAAAGTTCAGATAATCGTCGATCAGTTGATGCATGTGTTTTTTTGTAACTTAATTTAACCGGAGAAGCAAAGACTTTTTGACGGATGCGCTTCCTTCGGTGAGTGGGGGCACGATACGGGAAGGCTGCGTGGATATTCGCACGGCTTCGCGCAGAAATAACTCAAAAAGATATTGACACCCTTTTGGGTTTATGGTAGTCGCTTCACCCGTATATTATTGATATGGCATCATTATTCTTCATAATCCGGCCTTCTGCCGAACCTCGACGGAACAGATCTTCTTTGAAGGGAACAAACGCCTGAGCGCTCATGGAAATCAGGGAGAAAAGAACGCATGAATACGGAAAACAGCGAGCTGTTAAAAGAATTTACTGCGGAAAAGATAACCCAGTTGGATGCCATTATTGCCAGGTACAAGGGTAAACCGGGGGGACTCATCCCCGTCCTCGAGGAGGCGCAGGTGTGTCTCGAATATTTACCCGTTTCCGCTCAGAGAAAAATTGCCAAAGAATTGAACCTCCCCTTCAGCCGGGTTTACGGCGTGGTCACATTCTATTCGTTCTTCACGATGACTCCCCGGGGGCGTCATACGATCCGCGTTTGCCTGGGAACCGCCTGTTACGTGCGCGGCGGTAAGGCGCTGGCGAAGGCGATCGAGAAGGAAATCGGCGTGGCGGAAGGCGGAACGACCCCGGACCGCAGATTCACTTTCGAATCGGTCCGCTGTCTTGGCGCCTGCGGTCTGGGTCCGGTGGTCGTCGTCGATGATCATGTCCACGGCAGGATGAAGCCTGCAAAAATAAAAGACATACTCACCCAGTACAGTTAAGAAAGGGTTGTGGGGTGCAGGCGGCAGGCCGGTCGACCCGTAAAGCATGACCGATAAACCATCGCCCGAAAGTTGAGGGAGATCATAATGGCCAAGCTGAACATCGCGGATTTGAACCAGATCAAAGAGAAGGTCGGTGCCACCAACTTCCGCCTGCAATTGATGCTCTGTGGAGGGACCGGCTGTCGCGCCTCCGAAAGCCTGGAAGTAAAAAAGGCCCTGACCGGCGAACTTGAAAGGAGAGGCCTTTCCTCTGAAATCAAGGTGGTGGAAACTGGCTGCAACGGTTTCTGCGCCAAAGGGCCGCTCATGGTCGTCCATCCCGGCAACATCATCTATCTGATGATCAAGCCCGGGGATATCCCGGAACTGGTCGAAGAACACCTGGTCCAGGGACGCATCCTGCAAAGGCTGCTCTACAGGGATCCTGTCACGGCGGAAATCATTCCCGCGCTGCCGGACATCCCTTTCTTTGCCCTGCAGGATCTCCGCGTGCTTCAAAACAGGGGGTTCATCGATCCGGAGAAGATCGAGGACTACATCGCCCGGGACGGCTATACCGGCATGGCCAAAGCCCTGTCCGAAATGACGCCGGAGCAGATCATCAAGGAGATTCTTGATTCGGGTCTGCGCGGCCGCGGCGGCGCCGGATTCCCGACGGGCATGAAATGGAAGTTTGCCGCCGCTTACCCGAACGACGTCAAATACGTCCTGTGCAACGCCGACGAGGGCGATCCCGGCGCCTTTATGGACCGCAGCGTCCTGGAGGCGGACCCCCATGCCGTCTTGGAGGGGATGGTGATCGCCGCCCGCGCCATCGGGGCCCACCAGGGGTATATCTACTGCCGGGCCGAGTATCCGCTGGCCATTCATCGCCTGGGCATCGCCATCAAACAGGCCCAGGAATGCGGCCTGCTGGGCAAGGACATCCTGGGAACCGGCTTTGCGTTCGACCTGGAGATCTACCAGGGTGCCGGCGCCTTCGTCTGCGGCGAGGAGACGGCGCTGATGACCTCCATCGAAGGCAAGCGCGGCATGCCGAGACCGAGGCCCCCCTTCCCCGCCGAAGCCGGTCTGTGGCAGAAGCCAAGCATATTGAACAATGTGGAGACACTCGCCAACGTCGGACAGATCATCCGGCGCGGCGGCGCGTGGTATGCCGGCGTCGGTACCGAAAAAAGCAAGGGGACGAAGGTCTTTGCGCTCACCGGCGACGTCAACAACGTCGGCCTTGTGGAAGTCCCGATGGGCACCACCCTGGGAACCATTGTCTATGACATCGGCGGCGGGATCCCCGAGGGGAAGAAGTTCAAGGCCGCCCAGTTAGGCGGCCCGTCCGGCGGCTGTATCCCGACGGAGCACCTCAACGCCTCCATCGACTATGAAACCCTTGTCGAGCTTGGCGCCATCATGGGCTCCGGCGGTCTCATCGTCATGAACGAAGACAAATGCGCCGTCGACATGGCCCGTTTTTTCATGGACTTCTGCCAGGATGAATCCTGCGGGAAATGCACCCCCTGTCGCGAGGGGACCAAGCGGATGCTGGAGATTCTCACGAACATCACCCTGGGCAAGGGCAAGGAAGGGGACATCGAGCTTCTGGAGGAGATGGCGACCATCATCAAGGACGCCTCCCTCTGCGGCCTCGGCCAGACCGCGCCGAACCCGGTCCTGAGCACCATCCGCTATTTCCGGAAGGAATACGAGGACCACATCCGCAACCACCGGTGCGAAGCGGCGGTTTGTACGGCCCTGTTCACGTCTCCCTGCCAGCATACCTGCCCGGTCGGGATGGACATCCCCTCCTACATCGCCCTGATCAAGGCCGGCCGTCTCAAGGATGCCTACAAGGTCATGCTGCGGACCAACCCTTTCCCATCGGTCTGCGGGCGCGTCTGCGACCACAAGTGCCAGTCCAAGTGCCGCCGGGGAAAGATGGACGAGCCGATCGCCATCAAGTTCCTGAAGCGATATATTGCCGACAACGCCCCCCGGCCCAAAGTGGAAGCCGTCCCCCTCACCCGCAGGGAAAAGATCGCCGTCGTCGGCGCGGGACCCGCGGGGCTCACCGCCGCAAGAGACCTCGCCCTGCGCGGCTACAAGGTCACGGTGTTCGAAGGGCTTCCCGAGCCGGGGGGGATGCTCCGCTGGGCGATTCCCTCCTACCGTCTGCCGAGAAAGATTCTCGCGAGGGAGATCGATGCCGTCCGCACCCTCGGCGTGGAGATCCAATGCGGGACGCGGATCGGGAAAGAGATCCCCTTAGCGAAGCTCGGTGAAGATTTTGACTGTGTCTATCTGGCCACCGGCGCCCACAAGAGCCAGAAGATGGGCATCCCCGGCGAAGAACTCAAAGGCGTCTACGGCGGTGTCGAGTTTCTCCGGGCTTCCAACACCCGGGAAAGCGCCTGTACAAAGGGGAAAAAGACCCTCGGAGCGAAAGTCGCGGTTGTCGGCGGGGGCAACTCGGCCATCGATGCGGCCCGCTGCGCACGCCGTCTCGGCGCCGAGGTGACCCTCCTGTACCGTCGCGAACGGAGGGACATGCCGGCGAGCCCCGAAGAGATCATCGCGGCGGAAGAGGAAGGAATCCGGATCGAATACCTTGTCGCACCGCTGCAGATCACCGAAAAAAGCGGCAGGGTGAGCGGGATCGTCGGCCGGCGAATGAAGCTGGGTGCATTCGACCGAAGCGGGAGGAAGAAACCGGTCCCCATCGAAGGTTCCGAACACACCCTCGCCGTGGATGCGGTCATCGCCGCCATCGGCCAGGTCCCCGATACGACCTTCGTCCCGAAGGAGAGCGGCGTCTCGATCAACAGGCATGGCTGCTTCGCTCTCGCCGACGGGAGCGCCTCCCGGACGACCCATCCGCGGTTTTACGCGGGCGGCGACGCCGTGACCGGCCCGGATACGGTGATCGGAGCCATTGCCGCCGGACATCAGGCGGCCGGGGAGATCGACGAGACTCTCCGCAGGAAGAACGGCAAGGCCCCCTGGGAGGCGCCGGCGGAGGAAAAGATCGTCATTCCGTTCGAGCTCGACGAGGAAAATCCGGAAGCCCCCCAGACGAAGATGCCGGAATTGAGCGGGGCCGGCCGGAACCGGAGCTTCATCGAGGTGGAGCTCGGCTTCACGAAGGCGGATGCCGTCAAGGAGGCGTCGCGTTGCCTGCGGTGCGACGTGCAGGAAGCCGAGTGACAATGGAAGGATTTTTATTACAACCGGTGCGATCTTGAATTCTTGCTTCATATGCAAGCGGCCTCGCTGAGAGGCGGAAGGGACGGATCATGGGAAACAAGGTTCCTCTGAACATCAACGGAAAGGATGTCGAGGCGACATCCGGGCAGACCATTCTGGAGGTCGCCCGCGAACAGGGCATCTTTATCCCAACCCTCTGTCACTACTTTCAAACCACGAACGTCGGCGCCTGCCGCGTTTGCGTCGTGGAAATGGAAAAGGCGCGGTCCCTGGTCGCCTCCTGCTGCATGCCCGTCAGCCCCGGCATGGTGATCAAAACCGACACCAAGAAGGTCAAGGACGCCCAAAGATTGATCGTGGAACTCCTCTGGGCCTCCGGCGATCACAACTGTCTGACGTGCGAGCAGAACGGCGCCTGTGAGCTGCAGGACCTGGTCTATTGGCTGGGCATCGAAAAGCCCCGCTTCCCCATCGACCCCCCCGGCTACGATCTGGAAAAGAGCAATTCCATGATCCAGCGGGACCTCAACAAGTGCATCCTTTGCGGCCGCTGTGTCCGGGCCTGCAACGAAATCCAGGTGAACGAGATTCTCGATTTTTCCTTCCGGGGCTCGCGCGTCAAGGTCGGTCCTGCCTTCGACGCGGATTATATCGCCTCCGACTGCTATTTCTGCGGCGAGTGTGTCGACGCCTGTCCGGTTGGGGCGATCACCTTCAAACAGGCCCGCTTCGCCGGGCGGCCATGGGAATGCGAAAAGGTCAAGACGACCTGCACCTACTGCGGCGTCGGCTGCCAGATGGATCTGCACATCCACGACGGCCGGATCATCAAGGTCACCGGAAACCGCACCAGTCGGCTGCCCAACGGCGGAAGTCTCTGCGTCAAGGGGCGTTTCGGGCTTGATTTCATCAGCCACCCCGAGCGTCTGAAGACCCCGCTGATCCGGAAGGAAAAGGGCGGCGAGCTGACGGAGGCCACCTGGGAGGAGGCGTACGGTTTCATCGCCGACAGGCTGGCTGCGATCAGGAAGAAAACCGGTCCGGAAAGCATCGCCGGCCTCTCCTCGGCCCGCTGCACCAATGAGGACAACTACCTCTATGT
>JAMDBG010000194.1 GCA_023487865.1 Deltaproteobacteria bacterium
AGCCATCGATCCGAAGAAGGATGTCGACGGCTTCCACCCGGTCAATGTGGGGAAGATGATGATCGGCGAGGCGGACTATCTTCCCTGCACTCCGGCCGGGATCCAGCAGCTCTTGATCCGTTCGGGAGTCACGACCGACGGGGCGGAGGTCGTCGTCGTCGGCAGGTCGAATATCGTCGGTAAACCGATCACGAACATCCTGCTTCAGAAACAAAAGGGGGCGAACGCCACGGTGACGATCTGCCACACGGGGACGCGGGACATCGCGTTTCATACCCGCCGGGCGGACATCCTCATCGTTGCCGCCGGGAAACCGAAGGCCATCACGGCGGAGATGGGCAAGTCAGGGGCGGTGGTGATCGATGTGGGCGTCAACCGGATTGGGATGACGCCGGACGGCAAAGCCAAACTTTGCGGCGACGTCGATTTCGATGCGGTGAAGGAGAAGGCCTCCCTGATCACGCCGGTGCCCGGGGGGGTGGGGCCGATGACGATCACGATGCTGATGCTGAACACCGTCAAGGCGGCCAAACTCGCGGCCGGTGTCGAATAATAAGTCACGCCTGCTGCGGAACGGCTTTCGGACGCTGTGCGCGCGGCATGTACACCTATACGGAGGAGGAAATGGAGAACCGTTTCAAGACGTCATTGATGGACCCGGCGACACTGTCGGTCACCTGGGAGCTGGTCCCGGGAAGGGGGGCGAGGGAGAAGGACCAGGAAAAGGCCATGGCCGCCGCCCAGCAGGCGGCGAAGGGGGGGGAAGATCCATGCCCTCACGATTACGGACAATCCCGGGGGAAACCCGGCCATCCTTGCCGATTATCTGGGTGAGGAGATCCTGCGAACGGGAATCGAACCCCTGGTCCATTTTACCTGCAAGGACAAGAACCGCAATCAAATAGAGAGCCAGCTCTACGCGCTCGATCGGGCGGGTGTGCGGAACCTCCTGGTGATGAGCGGGGATTATCCAGTGACCGGTTTTCTGGGAAGGCCCAAGCCGGTCTTCGACCTCGATCCGGTCAACGCTGTCGAACTGATCGCCCGGATGAACCGGGGGCTGGAATACCCGGGCCTCAAGGGGACAATCAAGCATCAGCCGAGCGATTTTTTCACCGGTGTGGCCGTTTCCCCTTTCAAGGCAACCGAAGCGGAGCAGATGATCCAGTATTTCAAGCTGAAGAAAAAGATCGCCGCCGGGGTGGGATTCGTTGTGACCCAGCTGGGGTATGACGTCCGGAAGTTCCATGAGGCCCTGCAGTTTATCAAACAATGTGCTCCGGAAATGCCCGTCGTGGGAAACATCTACATCCTCCCGTTCGGAGCGGCGAGGGTGATGAACCAAAACAAGATCCCCGGTTGTGTCGTCACGGACAAGCTTGTCGCCGAACTGGACCAGGAGCGGAGTGCGGCGGACAAGGGGGAAGGGGGCCGGCTGCTCCGCGCTGCGCGGATGTACGCCATCATGAAAGGGATGGGTTTCAGCGGTGTCCATATCGGCGGACACAACATCCGCTACGAACAGGTTGAACAAATCATCAGCGACGGCGAAGCCCTGAGCCCGAACTGGCGGGACCTCGTCCATCATTTCGACTATCCGCAGCCGAACGGATTTTATTACTTTGCGCTGGACCCGAAAACGGGACTCAATGCCGAAACACCGGTACGAAGACAGGGATTGCCCCTCGATGCCCCGATCGGTTTCTCCTATCGGATGTCGCGCCTCTTCCATCAACTGATGTTCGAGCCGGGGAAGAACCTCTATGGTCTGATGGGCGCCCTCAGCAGGAAAGTCGAGGGATCGAAGCTGGAAGGCGCTTACCATAAGCCGGAACACCTGGCAAAGGTTCTCATATTTGATTGTCATGATTGCGGGGATTGCGCACTGATCGATGTGGCTTACAGCTGCCCGATGTCTCAATGCCCCAAGAACCAGAGGAACGGGGCCTGCGGGGGCAGCTTCAACGGCTGGTGCGAGGTCTATCCGGAAAAGAGGCGGTGTGTTTATGTGATCGCCTATGCCAGGCTGAAACATTA
The DNA here is from genome assembly GCA_023487865.1 of Deltaproteobacteria bacterium. GTDB lineage: Bacteria > Desulfobacterota > Syntrophia > Syntrophales > UBA5619 > JAKAFS01. The sequence goes on from JAMDBG010000194.1 coordinate 2,038, forward strand.
TGGTGAGGAGGCGCGCCTGGACGGCGATTCCGTCCCCCCCTGCAACTGGGATTTCTATCAGACCTCTTCCTGGATCAATTATTACCTTGGGAAAGATCATACCGCAAAACGCACGGGTGTTCCGGAGGCCAAACAGTAAGGAATAAAGAACGGCAGGTGACCTCAATTGACAACCACCTGCCGCAGCTCATCTCTGTCATACCGGCCGTAGGTTAAGTATGTTATGGAGCCGGGGCCGAAATGGGTTCATGCCCGGCAACGCCGACAATTCTCACTAAATCGGCGACATAAACCTTCATCTGTTCCGCCTGGGCCGTCATTTCCTCTGCTGCGGAAGCCGATTCCTCCGCGCCGGATGCATTTCTCTGGATGATCTTCTCCATATCCGCTATTGCCCGGTTGATCTGCTCCACACCCTGGGCCTGCTCATTGGAAGCCGCGGAAATCTCTTCCACCAATTCCCCGACCTTTTTTGCCCCTTGTGCTACCGTGCAAAACGCATCATTGGTTTTGGACACGATTTCCGAACCATGCTTGATCCTCTTTACTGTTCCCTCAATCAAATTCGCCGTATTTTTTGCCGCCTCGGCGGCACGAATGGCAAGATTTCTCACCTCATCTGCTACCACAGCAAAACCGGCTCCCGCCTCTCCCGCGCGGGCCGCCTCCACTGCCGCATTCAACGCCAGTAAATTGGTCTGAAAGGCTATTTCATCGATCGTCTTAATGATTTTGGCGGTTTCTTCGCTCGCGGCGGAGATATCGTGCATCGCTTCGGTCAGCTCTGTCATGGATTGATTGGCCATGTCCACCACCTTACGCGTATCTGCCATCATGCTGTTTGCCTGCCCGGCATTGTCCGCGTTTTGCCTTGTCATCGAAGCCATCTCCTCGACGGAAGAGGAAGCCTCCTCAATACCGGCCGCCTGCTCGGACGCACCCTCTGACAGGGTCTGGCTTGACGACGATACCTGTGACGATACCGAGGCCACCATATCTGTGCCTTCCTTCATGCCCGTGATCACTCGCTTGAGAATGCCCGTGATGTTCCGTGTGATAAAGGTCAGTCCCAGGACCGTCAACAGCATCGCGATGAGGATACTGACGGCGATCTTGATGATCCCGTCACGCAGTACTCGGGAGAGGGTGTTTTTGCTGTAACCGATCTTGAGAACCGCTTCCGTATTTTTTCCATCCTGGCCTTTGATATCGCGTTGATAGACGGCAAGCGAGGAGGTGTCAGAGGGAATCTTGGAGTTATGGGTCAGCACCTTGCCCCCGGCGTCATAGAATACGGCAAAGGCCACATCGGGATCTTTTATCGCCTCCTGGACGAAACCCTCGAGCGCGGGGAAGTCGTAATTGATAATATAGGAAGCGCTGATTTTTTCTAAAAGATTCGCCAGCGAATTCCCCTTCGAGTCCATCATCGATTGCACAGATGATTGGGTGTTCAGGATCATGCTGGTTCCCAGGGCAATCAGCAGAATCATCGTCAGTGCCGTGATAGGAATCAACAATTTTTTCCCAATGGTATCCAGTCTTAAAAAGCGCATTTTTCTGTCTCCTGTTGCCGTTCGAACCAGTCAGGTGGGGGGAAGAGCCACCATGCTCTGCCTCCCACCTGATATCATGATTGCCATCCAAACTATTTTGCCAGATACTTCTGGCCTTCCCCTCTAATGAAGTCCAACATTTTCAATACTTTGGGCGACGGAGCGCCCTTGGTGATCAAGGTGATCGGCCTACCCACCTCGGGTATTTCGGGTGAAGAGACCGTTGCGTCCACACCGGAAGCGGGACTCAGGCCGATAGCGCCTGGATTGGCGGCAACCACCTTTTTGATCTCCGCTGCGTTGGTTGATTCCTGTACCTTTTTGGTAAAGGGCTCGCCGCCCATCACCTGCTTGATAAAAACGCTGTTCGTTCCCGGAATCTTATTCCCGTAAACCACCACGATGGGCATGTCCTTCCCGCCCACATCCTTCCAGTTCGTCTTTTTGCCGCTGAAAATATCCTTCAGCTGTTCCTTGGAAAGGTTCTTGACGGCGTTCCCCTTATGGACGATCACTTTGATGTTGTCTTTACCAATGACCCTGTATTTGTACACATTTTTATCCGCTATTTTGTAGCCTCCCTTTTCCATCATCTCCATCCAGTCCGGAAAGGTCACCCCACCGCTGGCGGCATCCAGAAGACCCTTGTCAAGGTCTTTGAGTGCTTCTTCAGGGCCGTTTGAGATGAGGACGAGGTTGATCCCGGTGGCCTTCTCCAAAGGCGCTTTGATTTTATTAAAGACGTTTTCCGTCGGTGCGGCGCCGGCACCCACCTTGACCTCCTCGGCAAAAGAGAGAGACGACAGGATCAACACCATGAAAATGGCCGTTATCATGGCCCCAATACCGCTGCTTTGCTTCTTCATTTGTCTGCTACCTCCACTATTTAGATTTTGAATGACTTTGGTGCATAGGGTGGATTACATTTCATCCCCGAATTGCCCTGTATTTGTATTTATTATCGGCTCTGATACCGAATACTTTAGTTTTGGGGGGTTATTTGGTGAAAATATTTTTTGAGAAGATCAGTATACGAGAGCCTACCAGCCGAGAGGTATTCAAGCAGGAGGATTCATCTTGAGAAACCCCTAACAAGTTGCACAAATGCAAGGATGGGTGATGTATTCAGGGGGGAGCTCCCGTATCGGCGGCAAGGAAAACCTGAACCGGGGGATTAAAAACTCTACCAAGAATCGGTTTCAGCGGAGGTTCAGGAATGAAAAGGGTGAAAAAGTGAATGGCCGTTGACCAGGGATACCCACAGAACCATATGTTTACCATTGGCGTGTTTCCCTGTATCTGGGCATCCCGTGTTCTTTAAAAGGCTATCGGACTCGTCTCCGCTCCCTGATGTACTCATCAAGCCAGAACAGATTGAGTTCTGCCAGCTTGCCTCGCGTCGGCACGCCTTCCTCAGGATCCCAGCCCATCGCTTCATAGTACAGGGTCAAGAGATCATCGAACTCACCGCGGTCGAGGCCCTTCCCCTGGAGTGCGCCGCTCTCCAGCGGTTCAAAGAGCCGGTCCGGAAGGGTGTCGTCCAGGCGACCAAACCCTTCGCGCAGATTGAAAACCCGGGCCATCGTGACAGTCCTCTCGCCCACCTTCATGAGTTCCCAAAGGCTCGTCTCCCATCCTGTCACCGCCTGGACCACCTCCACCAGCTTGGGAAGGGTCAGAGCCCATACCGGTCCCGCTACAAAATTGCACACCCCCAGTGATTCATAGAGCGACCAGATGAAATGGAGGTAGGTGAAATTCCGTGCCTTGCGCGGTCCGAGCTCACGGGCAGGAATCGGCTCCAGGATCCCGAGGGGGGCGATCCGCCCCAGATTGGGGCCGGCGACCTGAAAGGGGGTGTCATGGGGGGCTCTCACATGGTCCGCACCCGTCGGGGAAACGGCGAAGCTGAGCCCCTGGCCGGTCTTGCCGCGCGGGTCGTGCATGGGAAGTTCCTGCCCTTTGATGTGGAGAGCGAACTTTTCCGATCCCTTTCCGATCCTCGCCGCCGCGATCTTGACGCCTTCAGCCAGCAGGTCGCCCAAGCCCGGCTTGCGATAAGCGATCCATTCGATACCCTTTAACATCGCCTCGGGATTCCCGAACGTGAACGCGATCCCTTCCGTATCGGCCCGGGACAGGATCCCCTTTTCGTAGCACTCCATTGCGAACCCGATCGCCACGCCGGCGGAAATCGTGTCGAGGGTATAACGGTTGCACAGTTCGTTCCCTTTGGCGATGGCCGCCAGATCGTCAATACACAGGAGGGATCCCAGGGAGCTCAGGGTTTCGTATTCCGGACCGCCGTACTTTCCGGAGGTCGCATAGGGGCCGGAGAGAATTTCCACCGACCGTTTGCAGCGGACCGCGCACGCATAGCAACCCTCCTCGCGCTTCAGAATCGTCTCGGCCATCTTCTCACCGCTGATCATTTCCGCCTTCTCGAAGTAGCCGGTACGGAAATTACGGGTCGGCAGGATGCCCTGATTGTTGATCGCATTGACCAGGTTGGAGGTCCCCAGTTTGTGAAGGACCATGTTCGGACCGTGCCGTCCGATCAGCTCTGTCAGCTCCTTGGAGAGTTCCCGGAGCTTTTCCGGATCATGACTGGTCATTTTATTCGTTCCCCGGACTGCAACGGCCTTCAGGAGTTTGGAGCCCATCACTGCGCCCATTCCGGTCCTCCCGTTGACGTGCTTGAGCTCGTTCACAACACAGGCGTAGCGCACCCGATTTTCCCCGGCCGGTCCGATCAGGGCGACCCGTGCCCGTTTTTCCTTCAGCTCCTCCCTGATCATCTCCTGGGCAGGTCCTGTTTCCATCCCCCAGATCCCTTCCGCCGACCGGATCTCGACCTGACCGTCATGGATCCACAGGTAACAAGGTTTTGCAGCCTTTCCGGTGACGATCACCGCGTCAAAACCGGAGAATTTCAGTTCCGGGCCCCAGAATCCACCGGCCTCAGCCTCCCCGTACGCGCCTGTCAGGGGCGACTTGGCCGCGATGGTATAGCGGACCATCCCCGCAATCGGTACTCCGGAAATCACCGAGGAGGCAAAGATCAGTATATTGTCTGCCGATAGAGGATCGATCCCCGGTTTGAGCTCCCGGAGCAGATAGTAGGAAGCCAGGCCTCCGCCGCCCAAATAGGTGCGATAAACGACCTCCCCTGGCTCCTCCACCTTCACCGTCCGCGATGTCAAGTCCACTCTTGCAATCTTGCCGTTATACCCGTCTGGCATGCCACCCCCCCCTTTCCCTCCAGGAACTGCAGATCCATCCGCTTTTTCGCCACGCATTGGTTTGCTGGGATCTCATATAGATGTAAAAGTATAAAGGGCTGGGAGTTGTGTGTCAATAAATAAAGCACCCTGACCGGAGCGGGTTATCCGGGAAATGACCTGCTGTCCGGAGGTGAACCTTTTTGTGATTCGGACAAATCACGGTGTCTGTTTCTCGAAAACGCTGAGCTTTTCAAGATCTTCCGGGGTGTTGACATTGAGGAACATTCGCCTGTCCGGATCGAAGCTGTTGAGGACCTCCGGCGAAATCTTCAGGAGAGGGCGTCCCGGATAGAAGCCTTTGATCTGCAGGCGATTCTGGTCGAGGCGTGCCCGGATGGCAGGCAGACATCGGCGGGCGTAAATGGCATGGAGAGGTTGGAGTCCGTCGGGCGGCGCCGGCACCACAATGTCGTATCCGGTCGTCTGCCGGAGCATGTATTCCATGAAAGCGGTATTCAAGAAAGGCATGTCGCAGGCCGCAAGAAAAGCATACTCATCCGTGGAGTAGAAAAGACCGGTGTAAAGCCCGCCGAGGGCGCCTTTCCCCGGAAGGATGTCGGTAACGATGACAGCCTCCTGATCGAGATAGTCGAGGGGATTGGTGGTGACAATGATCACTTCCCGGAAGACCTGCCGGAAAAGGCGGACCGTTCGGTCGATCAGGCGTTCACCACCTACCCTGAGAAAGGCCTTGTTCTTCCCCATTCTCGTATTCTTGCCGCCGGAAAGGATGATACCGGTCATATGACGACTCCGCCCGTTTCCTGTCTGCTGTTTGCCCTATCAATAAGGGATATTTGCCGGACCCGCTTGCTTGTGATCTGAGCGGCAGCAAGATTATTATGACAGCGCCGATTTGGCAACCTCTTTTACACAGGAACTCTCTTCAGCGAGCGGTGATATTTATCCTTGACAGATACATCTGCATGGATTACAAAAAAGTACGCAATCTCCTATCCTTAAGTGGCGGAAAGATTTTTCATCAAACCGGTATTCTCAATAACCCGTGCGACTGACCTACATGTCGTGAAAGAGCGACCATAAACACCATGGTTGAAAAAGGATGAGCATCGATGAGAAAAAAATTGACTGCAAAATCGGACCTAGAGAATTTGACGGTCCTTGGAAAAGAAAAGGTAACACCGGGTCGGCGATTGGAAGGGTTTCCCAATCATCATCCGGAACGGGATTATGTGGTCACGATGGTGACCGAAGAATTCACCTGTGTATGCCCGTTAACGGGGCAACCGGATTTTGCAGAACTGGAAATCCGGTACATTCCGGACAAGCTGGTCCTCGAGTCAAAATCTCTCAAGCTCTATCTGCATTCTTTCCGCAATGCAGGCACCTTTCATGAGCACGTCATCAATGTGATATTGGACGATATCGTTGCTGCGCTGGCGCCCCGCTGGTGCAAGGTTACCGCTGATTTTGCCGTGCGCGGCGGAATCGGAATCTGCGTGGATGCGGAATATAAGCGACCATCATAGAAGGGGCTTCCCGACATGCACTACCGACTTTTTCCCGCCCTGACGGGTCTTTTTGTGACCTGCCTGATTGTATCGAATATCATTGCGATCAAGCCTGTTGCCATAGGCCCCTTCTTCCTCCCGGCGGCAATCATCATTTTTCCGGTCTCCTATATTCTCGGGGACATTCTTACGGAAGTTTATGGTTATCGATGCGCACGACGGGTCATATGGATCGGTTTTGCCTGCAATACGCTGTCGGTTGCGGCCATCTACCTGAGCATCCTGATGCAGCCTGCCCCCTTCTGGACGTTTGCCCATTTTTCTTCCCCCGAACGATCGCAGGAAGCCTATGCGGCTATTTTCGGTTTTATCCCGCGATTGCTGATCGCGTCCTTTATCGCCTATCTCACCGGAGAGTTTCTCAATGCCTTTGTGATGGCAAAGATTAAAGTGGCAATGCAGGGACGTCATTTATGGGTCCGCACCATTTCATCCACCCTCCTGGGACAGATGGCCGATTCAACGATCTTTATCACCCTGGCATTTTATGGCATCTTGCCGGCGACGGTTCTGTCCGCCATGATCCTGACCCAGTGGGCGACGAAGTCTCTGTATGAGGCCTTATTGACGCCCGTCACCTATGTCGCCGTCGCTTACATAAAAAGAGTCGAACGGGAAGATGTCTATGATTACGACACGAATTTCAATCCCTTCGCTATCAAATGATGTCTTGAAAATGAACCGGATCTCTGAGGATCACCGGGATCATCGACGGACGTGGTATTCCTCTCATGTCACCTCCGCAAAGTTTGACTTGATAATATCGCCCATCGGTTGTAGAAAATCGCTGATTCAATAAAGGTCGGAGGCGCGGCATGTACTGGGAAAAAGAGATCGAAACGATGGACCGGGGAAGCCTGGAGAAGCTGCAAATGGCCAGACTCGGCGAAACACTGGCTCGGGTGAAGAACTCCGTCCATTATGGAAAGCGCTTCGCGGAACTGGGTCTGGATACGGCGAAGATACGGACACTTGCGGATTTAGAGAGGCTGCCGCTCACCACCAAGGAGGACCTCCGCGAGCAATGGCCCTATGGTTTCCTTACCTGCTCCCGGGATGAAATTATCCGGATGCACTCCTCCTCGGGAACGACCGGCAGAGCCACGGTCATCTTTCATACGGCGAATGACATCGCCGCCTGGACCAATCTCCTGGCCCGTTCCATGTTCATGGCAGGGATGAGGCGGTCTGACGTGTTCCAGAACATGATGACCTATGGTCTCTTTACGGGGGGACTCGGTTTTCACTACGGTGCGGAGGAGATCGGGGCGCTCGTGATCCCCGCCGGGGCAGGGAACAGCAAACGCCAGATCCAGCTGATGCAGGATTTCGAGACGACGGCAATCCACATCATCCCCAGTTATGCCCTGCACCTCTCGACTGTTTTTACGGAGACGGGCATTGACCCCCGCCGGGATACCAAATTGAAGATCGCCTTTCTCGGTGCCGAACCGCACTCGGAAAATATGCGCCGAAAGATCGAGGATTTTTACGGCTTTAAGGGATTCAACTCCTACGGTCTTTCGGAGATGAACGGCCCCGGGATGGCCTTCGAGTGCCCGGAACAACGCGGAATGCACGTCTGGGAGGACAACTATATCATCGAGGTCATCGATCCCCTGACACTCCGACCGGTTCCGGAAGGGGAGGAGGGGGAGTTGATCGCGACGACGCTCCTGAGGGAAGGGATGCCCATCCTCCGTTACCGGACGAAGGACCTGACACGCATCATCCCCGGTCCCTGTCCGTGCGGCCGAACCCACCGACGGATCGAGCGGATCACAGGAAGAACCGATGACATGATGATCCTCAAAGGGGTGAACATCTTCCCGATCCAGATTGAAAAAAGGCTGATGGAAATCCCCGGCGTGGGTGTCAACTTCCTCATTATTCTCGAACGGGAAAACTACAACGATCAGATGACCGTCAAGGTGGAGGTTCAGAGGGACTTTTTCGGCGGTGATCTGCAGCAGCTTGAAATCCTGAGGAGACGGATCGTGGAGGAACTCAAAAGCGATATCCTGATCACACCGAGGGTCGATCTGGTGGAACAGGACAGTCTACCGAAGAGCGAGGGCAAGGCGGTACGGGTGATCGACAACAGAAAGGACTGAAGGGGCTAAAAGGGATCCGCGCGCTCTGGTTTCAGCAGTCTCACTGACAGCCCTGGACAGGCCCGGTTTTTAAGGAACACCATCAAGGGGGGTCTATGATTACCTATCAGCTTTCAATATTCGCCGAAAACAAGCCGGGAAGGCTGGCCGCCGTGACGCAGGTTCTGGCAAAGGAGAAGATCAACATCCGGGCGACGACTATCGCCACTTCCGATACATTCGGCGTGATCAATCTGATCGTCGACAATCCGCAGCGGGCGAAGGATGCGCTCACAAAGGCCGGTATGACGGTTACCCTGAACAGGGTCTTGGCAGTCGTCATTCCCGACCAGCCGGGAGGTCTGGACAAACTGACACAGCTCCTCGTTTCAGAAGAGATCAATATCAACAACGCATATGGCTTCGTTCTCGAAGGCAGGCGGAAAGCGGTCTTCGTGGTCAGCGTCGACCAGATCGAAAAGGCCGAAAAACTCCTTGAAAAGAATGGCTTCCAGACGCTGGATGCGGAAGCGCTGTCGGCCGTGGAACCTTTTCACCACCTGAAATAGTGAGGATGATACGATGACACACTCCGATGCAGGACGTTATTCAGCCAAACATTCGCCGGGCGTGAGCCCGGATGAGAAAATCGCCGCGGCGGTCCGCTTAAGGGTAAGGGAAGGGGAACTCGCCTGCGCCGACGCGGAGCGAATCTGTCTGGAACAGGGTGCTGCGATGGCGGATGTGGGGCGGACGGTGGATCTGCTGGAGGTTCGGATCAACCGTTGCCAGCTCGGTCTTTTCGGTTATGCGGCGGAAGGGAAGATCGTACGACCGGAAAGTCCCGTGATCCCCGAGTTCGAAAAGACCATCCGCAGCCGTCTTTCCGACGGGAGACTTCCCTGTACGGCGGCCTGGGAAATTGCCGCCGCTTGGAAAATTCCCCGCCTAAAAGTTTCTTCTGCCTGTGAAGAGCTGAAGATCAAGATCAAACCCTGTCAGCTCGGGGCATTCTGAATCATTTCCGATCGCGGGGGGGGAGATGCATTTCCAGATAACGAGTAAGGATCCGGAGGATGGTTTCACTGTTTCGCCGGGCGTGCCAGAGGATCTTCTCCATCGTCAGTTCTCTGTCTTCAAGGCCGTGGGCGTAATTGTCCACAGAGCACAATGAGGCATAGGGCAGTTCCAGCTCTTGGGCAATGATGGCCTCGCTGGCCATGGTCATCCCCACAAGGTCGGCAAACTGGGAGATCATTGCGATCTCTGCCCGCGTTTCGAGACGCGGGCCGGCTGTCTGCCAATAGATCCCGCCGTCAATAGCCTCAACGGCGCATTCACGGGTCGCTTCCAACCACTTGCGACGCACATCGGCATTCAGGGCCGGTGTGATATGAACGGGTTTTTCACTGATGACCGTGGGTCCAGGCATCGGCATGATGTAATCGTCGGGAAAGACGAGCATCCCCGGTTTCAACCGTCGCTTCAGAGATCCGGTTGAATTCACGCCGAGGATCTCTTCCGCACCCAGGTCTTTAAGGGCCTGTATGTTGGCCCTGTGGTTGACGAGATGCGGCAGGATGTGATGCTGGGGGGTCCCTCCGTGACGGGGAATGAAGACGATCCGGGCTGAGCGGAAGACCTGCGCCCGGCCGAACCGAGTCTCCACTGTTTCTTCCCTCAGGTCCGAAAAGATCCCCTTTCCCTGCAGGAAGAGGGTTCCCGAAATGATGCCCAGGGGTTTCATTGGCTCTCCTTACATGTCTTGCGATCCTATATTATTTGGAGGATCAGGACCAGCGTATAGCAGATTTGCCGTGAACTGTCAAAAGGCAGACTTGCGGTTGCTTTGCAGCAGCCTATCCCGGAAAATATCTTCTACCGGGGTGGATCACGCAGCCGCTTGTCAAGACATGTTCATGGGTATGACAGGAGGGTAACGTCAAGAGTTTTGTGTCAGTGAGAGAAGGAAGGGGCCTCCGGTTTTATTTTTAAAGTTTTCATGGGCGAAGATGGCATAGAGGATTCTCTCCATACTGGTTCTATCGGAGAAGACGCCCAT
>JAMDBG010000094.1 GCA_023487865.1 Deltaproteobacteria bacterium
TTCCGGGACTGGCTCCTCGTCCGGAGCGACCTCTTTGGCGAGTTGGCCTCCCGTTTTTCCAGGATCGTCAATCCTCTGATGAAGAACCGCACGATCCGGTGGCTCCTCGATAAGGCGCTGGAAATCGACCGGCGGCGGGCCTTTCCCGAATACGAAACCCCCACCTTTCGGCAGTGGTTCAGTGTCCGTCCCGCAGCGGGCGAAGCCAGCGGTCGTCCGCAGGTCGCCTATTTTTACGGCTGCTTCACGAATACCAACGAGACGGATGTGGGAAAGGCCTCCGTGGCGCTCCTGGAGGCACACGGCCATTCGGTCCTCATCCCCCCCCAGCGCTGCTGCGGCATCCCCCGCCTCGGGGTCGGAGACCTGCGGGGGGCTCGGGAGATGGGGCTCCGGAACCTCTCCCTGCTCCTGCCGACCGTTCAAGAGGGGACCGACATCGTCTTTTCCTCCACGAGCTGCGGCCTGATGCTCCGCCACGAATACGGCCCGCTCCTCAACCTCCCGGGCGCCGAGGAACTGGCGAAGCGCCTCTTCGATATCTGCGAGCACCTCCTTAGCCTTCGGGAGGGGGGAAAACAGACGGTGCAGTTCCGGCCTCTGCCGATGAGGGCCGCCTATTTCGCCCCCTGTCACCTGAAGTCTCTGAACATCGGCCTACCCGCCCTGGAGCTGCTCCGCAGTGTCCCCGGACTCGATATCCGCCTGATCGAGGCGGAGTGCTGCGGCCTGGGGGGACTCTACGGCTTCAAGAAGGAGAAGTACGCGATCACCGAGGAGATCGGCAGGGATCTGGTGAAGGAGGTTGCGCGGATCGATCCCGGGGTCATCCTCACCGACTGCGAAGGGTGCCGCATGCAGATCCGCCAGCTGACGAGGCGCAGGGTCCTCCATCCCGTCCAGCTTCTCCGCGATGCCCTGAACCGGACATGAGCGGAGCGCCGCGCGGCGGCTCAAACTTGCCATCGCTGCTCTCGACAGGGGTGAACAATCCTTCCCGAGACGTTAGTAGAGATACGTGGTGGCGATGAAGACGTTCCAGGTCTGGGCCGAGACATCCTGGGCGACCTGGTTGGAGGTGATGTGCGCCGTTCCCGATCCCTGTCCGTAATTCCCGCCGACGGTGATGGTGTTCTGCATGATCCGGAAGGTGATCGACCCGGCAACACCATACATGTCGATCTTTTCGACACCGGATTTCGCATCCGCGGTGATATCCGGCGAGTTGGATCGGTTGGTGAAAACCCCGCCCCGGAAGACCCAGTCCTTCCAGGGCGAATACTCCGTTCCGAGGGCGACGTTGACAACCGATTCCCGTTCCACCCGTGTTCCGACCATGTCGTAACCGAATCCCGGATAGAGGGCCACATCTCCGGAGACAAGCCAGGCGGGGGTGATCCGGTAGGCAGCCCCGAGGCGGCACTGCCAGGGGTATCCCTGCTTGTCGGAGGAGGTGATGCGCTGATGATTCAGGACGGGCGTGTCATCCAGGGTCGAGTGATTGGTTTCCTGGTAGGTGACATCGGAATCGACCACAAAGGTCCGGGACAGGGCCGCACCGAACGAGAATCGTTCGGACGGTTGCCAGAGAAGCCCCAGGATGGGTCGTGTGCCCCATTCATTGATCTTCACATAGTAGTTGTTCCATCGATCCCGTCCGTTGCTGAGCTGGAGCAGTTCGTTTTCAATGAACAGAGAGCTCCTCTTGTGCACATACAGGGTCAGTCCCAAAGACAGGGTCTCCGATACTTTGATCGCGACGGAGGGCCCGAATTCATTGATGCTGTCTTCCGTGTTCAGGTTCAGGGCATAATGGGCAATCCGAAGGTTCGGATTGCCATAGTGTTGCTGCGTCTCCTGGTTTGTGGGCAGGTCGATAAAGGTCTCATCCATGTTTTCAAAGGCGTGCTCCGGCACGGAATAAGAAAAACCGAGGGAGACGGGCCCCACGGGCTGCTGCACCCCAAAGAAATTGGGGACGATGGCGGAATAGTTCCGCTTGAGGTCGGCGCCGGCGATCACGCCGCTGTATTTTTTGGATAGGCTGTAATAGGCATTCACGCTGGCCGACAGGCTTTTCGTATGGGCGTGGACGATTCCTGCGGGATTATAGTACATGCCCGACGTATCGTTGGCCAGCGCGGTGAACGCCCCGCCCATGCCCGCAGCCCGTTCGCCGATGATCATGTTGTTGTAGTGGAACTCGTCGGACCGTGCCGTTGCGGCACCCAACAGACAGGTCAGGATCAGGCACGCCGCCGGCAGGTGTCGCTTCAGAATCGTCATGGTGTCTTCTCCTTTTCTCTATGAAATACCCGGGGGACAGGAAGAAACCGCCGCAGGGAGGAAAATGAGCCCCTCATGGCAATTCCCGCTGCGGAGCCCGACAACTGCCGATGTGATGCGTACCCTGCCGCCGGATTATAAACAAGAATACAAATATCATGACTTGCATCGGAAATCCACCCAGGAAACGAAATACATCCGGCGGTTTTGCTTCCCTTTATTTTGCCGTCTAAGCATACTCACGCAGCGGACCAAAGGGTCGTTACAGGAACCGATCAAGGATTGAGGTTTCCTGGCCGGTTTCGCAGTGACAAAATCCCTGACAAAATCCCCTTGACATAGAAGAACATTTTCCCTATCCTCATCCCACGCAAAAGCAATTTCTTATCAGTAGGTTATCTGTTCAGTACCAGTTATCAGTATCAGTGTTGGATCCTGAATTTATCTCGATGAAGGAAAGAGATGATGTTACATTTTTCCGAATTTCCTGAAGATCTTAAAAAGAATATCGGATATGTGCTGACTGATATCGACGATACGTTGACCAATGAAGGCAAGCTTTCGTCCGTGGTCTTCACGGCAATGGAAGATTTAAGGAAAGCAGGAATAAGAATTGTGCCTATCACAGGCCGTCCCGCCGGGTGGTGCGATCATATCGCCCGCATGTGGCCAATCAACGGACTGGTCGGTGAAAACGGCGCGTTCTATTTCAGTTATGACGGAACCCGGAAAAAAATGGTCCGCAGATACTGGAAATCTGAAAAAGGCCGCAGAAGTGACCGTAAAAAACTTGATAAAATCAAACAGGAAATACTGAAAAAAATACCGGGGTGCGCCGTAGCCTCGGATCAGGCTTATCGAGAAACCGATCTTGCCATCGATTATTGTGAAGATGTCCCGCCCCTTTCGATGCACGAAGCGGAAGAAATCGTAAAATGCTTCCTGAAGTACGGCGCCCGGGCGAAAATAAGTTCAATCCATGTCAACGGCTGGTTTGGAGATTATGATAAACTTGCCATGACGCGCTTGCTCTTTGAAGGGGTTTTCAATGAAAGCCTTGAATCCGTCAAAGATCATGTTATTTTTACCGGAGATTCGCCGAATGATGCGCCTCTGTTCGGATACTTCCCGAATTCGGTCGGCGTGGCCAATGTGATTCATTTCACGGGGAAAATGACCAATGAGCCTGCCTGGATCACGGAAAAAGTAGGGGGATACGGTTTTGCCGAGATGGTGGAGACGCTTCTTTCCCGACCGTCTTCCAAGAAACTTTCTGAAGCCTCAAGCTTTGCCCGGCCTCTATGATCTTTCCCTCCACACATCCATACCCCGCATATAAGTTATGGACACTCACGTTTATTCAGGCAGAACGATGCATTTTTGCGGATTCAGAGACAGGACTATTTCATGGCCTTCTTCCTGTGGGAGTTGATGCGGCGCCTGCACCCTGATCGTGGTTCCGTTTATATTTACAAAAAGAAATAGGAAGTTTCCGAGGTATGCCTTATTGGCAATGACGCCCTTGAAGAGATTCTCCCCGGCAGGCGGCTCCGAGAATACCTCCACATCCTCGGGGCGTATCGATGCATAGACCTTTTGCCCCGGTGTCGTCACATCAACGCCGGCTGACCGGCACAACAGTTTATCGCTGAATTCTGTGCGCACATAGACTTCATCTGAACCGGGAAGAACGCTGACCACCTCTCCCGGAATAAAATTCATGGCGCCTATAAAATCGGCTACAAACCTGCTGGCGGGCTTTTCATATATTTCGCGAGGAGAGCCGATCTGCACGATGTTTCCCTTTTCCATAACGACGATCCTATCCGAGATGACCATCGCTTCGGCCTGATCGTGGGTTACATAGACCGAAGTAATACCCATGCGTTTAACCAGGCTTTTAATTTCAAATCTCATTTTTTCCCTGAGCTTGGCATCCAAGTTGCTCAGCGGTTCATCCAGAAGCAGTACTTTGGGATTTCTTATGAGAGCCCTCGCAAGAGCGACTCTCTGCTGCTGCCCGCCGCTCAATTGCCCGGGATATCTGTCATCCAGGCCCTGTAATCCAACTAACTCCAAGACATCTTTAGCTTTTTCCTTAATGCTCTGCCTGGATATGTTTTGAAGTCTCAATCCGTAAACGATATTGCTGTATACTTTCATGTGCGGCCACACGGCATAATTCTGGAACATCATGCCGATTCCTCTTTTTGACGGCGGGACAAATCCTCCCGAAATCATAGGCTTGCCGTCAATGATGATGTCGCCCTCCTCGGGCTTCTCCAGTCCGGCGATGCAGCGAAGGGTGGTTGTTTTGCCGCAGCCGCTGGGTCCGAGGAGGGTCAGCAGTTCTCCCTTCTTCACCTCAAGCCGTATGCGGTTGACTGCCGTTACTTTCTTATATCGTTTAAACAGGTTGCGGATCTCAATAAAAGCCATTCCCTTTGTCTCCCTGATTCGTCAGTTGTTGTGATGTCACTGCTTCCAAGGCCTTCCGGCAGATTACCTGCCCTCTCCGGGCCCCCAGGCGGCCTTGAGGATGCCTCCGCCGATTTTTGCAATGATCAGCAGAAGAATAAACGTGATCACGATCATCAGAAAAGCCATAGCCGCGGAGATTCCGAATTCCATGCCGCGGTGCCAGTTCAGGTAGATTCCGATGGGCAAGGTTTCCCAGCCGCCTCTGTAAAGAAATATCGCGGTGGAAATCTCCTGAAACGCCATGATAAAAAACATCACCACGCCGACAAGAACTCCCTTGATCAATAGCGGGAGGGATATATTTATAAAAGTCCTGAATTTACCGACACCCGATACCTCCGAGGCCTCCTCGAGCGAGACATCCAGTTGCAGATAGGAAGCGTGCGCAATCCGCAGAAAATAGGGAAGGCGCCGTGAAAAGAGGGCCAGCGGCATGATGATCCAATGCGTGGCAAGAGGTATGCCTTCCCAGAAAGCCAAGAGGTAACTGACGCCTATCGCGATACCAGGGAAAGCGAGCATCAGCGTGATCATGAAGTCCAGAGCATCTTTTCCCGGAGTACGTGTACGGACGATGATATAGGCGGCCGGCAGCCCGAAGATGACCCCGAAAATCAGGGCTATGACACTGAAAACAAACGAATTTTTTATAAGGCCCGGGCTTTCCATCAGAATGACCCTGAAGTTGTCGAGGGTCCAATAGGTTGGAAACGGTTCAAAAACCCATCTTCTGGAAAAAGCGGACAATCCCAGCACGATCGGAATCAGCAGGACAAGGGCGGCGATAAAAAACATATACAGATAAGATCCCGTTTTCACAAATGAACTTGGTTCGATCACCCGTCCTTCAGCCGTTGTTCCTTTCGAGAGGCCGGTATACTTTCTTTTTTCCACCCACCATCTTGCAAACAGAAAGAGAGTAATGCAAATGATCGAAGAAACAACCACCGCCACGATTCCCATGTATTTCCGATGCTGATCCGTAAAGTGATAGGCGATGTTGATGTAGGCTACCGAAGGGAGGAAGTCCACCTGTCCCAGAATCAACGGAGTAAGCCAGTCCGTGAACGGCCACAAGAAGACCATGACGGCACCCGCCAGATAACTCGGTGTGCAGAGCGGCAATGTGACGGTGATGAATCTCCGGAAACCGCTTGCGCCCTCAACTTCTGCAGCCTCTTCAAAAGAAGGATCGATGCTGGTTAATCCCGCTACAAGACTGAGTACAATGAAAGGGAGCATATGCAGGGCTTCTATGAATACCAGTCCGTGCAATCCGTAGATGAAATTGAGGGGTTTATCGATCAATCCGGCATCCATGAGAAGCAGATTCATCGTGCCGAATTTTCCGAAAAAAATGACGAATGCAAATACTCCTGCATAGGCCGGTAAAACAATGGGCATCAGGATCAGGGCAGTGAAAATGGTCTTTCCCCGCTGCCTGTATCGCGCCAGAATGTATGCCAAGGGTATTCCGAATAGAGTTGCTACAAGAAGCACCATCGTGCTCAGCACCAGGGTGTTCCAGAAGGTTTTAAGATAATAAGTGTCCTGGAAAAATTCCAGGTAGTTTTGGATGCCTGAAGCGGCGGTTCCTGAAACTTTCAAGCTTTCTATTATCAGAATGGAAAGCGGATAAATCACCAAAAAAGCAATGACAAACCATAGGAGAGATGACAGAACATTATTGCCACGGGACATGTCGCATCCTTCATTTATCATTCCGTACACGGGCGGGCCGCTGCCCGCCCGTGCCATGGAGTATATCCTTTTTAAGGTGAAATAATCTCTGGTCGAGCCTTACAAACTTTATCCCTACTTCGCAAGCAGAGAGCGCGCCTTGGTTGCAGCCAGTCGAGCGGCAGCATAATTGCCGTCATACTCGAAGAGCTTTCGGGCTTCCTTAATTTTTTCCTCGGCCTTCTTTACATTCATTTTGGCTGCCTTAGCCGCTATGACTTCTCCCTCGACTTCTTCTATCAGGAACAGACTGCTTTTCAGTTCACCCCATTTTCTGTAAATCTCGTTCTCATAGTATCGGTTGACATTGTCCCATCTCTTTGCCGCCATATCAAGGTCGTATTTGATGAACCCGACCTTCAGGTCCCAAAAGTTATCGACTCCAAGAGCCGCTTTGGCGTGTTTGGCCATGGAAACGCCTTCTTTTTCCCACTGGGTGAAATTAATGTCTTTTCTGGCGACGAAATAACCTCCCTCCAGAACATATTTTTGCCCTTCCATGCTGAACAGCCAGTCCAGAAAGATCTTCCCGACGGCTTCGTTGGGCGCATTTTTCAGCAACGCCACCGCTTCGGGGACAAGGATTGTTTTATCCGGGAGCAGATCACGCACCGGATAACCGTCTTTGCGGGCAACCATGGCATTCATCTGCGGCTGGGCGATTCCAATAGGCGCTTCTCCGCGGCTCGTCAGGTGGGTCGTATCCGTGCTGCCTGTTGAAAAGCGGGCCAATTGCGCCGCAAGCAGCCTGTTTATCGCCCAACCCTCTTTCTCACCGAAACCCTGCAGAAGGATCTCCACAACCTCATGCACCGTACCGGAGGCATAGGGAAGCGTCATAACAATGTTGCCCCTGTATATCGGATTCAGCAGTTCCCTCCATGTTTTCGGGGGAGGCAGCTTCAGGGCTTTCAGGACTTTCTCATTATACAGATTGGTGACGATCCAGGGCGAGAAACAGGTCCAGGCGCCGGTGTCATCCTTTACTCTCATGCCGTGCCATTCAGCGGGAACCATGTTCCAGTCTTTCGGTTTATAAGGAACGATTCGTCCCTCTTTTTTCAGGACCTCATGTGCCGGAGCGCCTGCGCCCAGGAAGATATCGGCATCAGGTTTATTGCCCCATGCCCTCAATTTGTCGACGCAGACCGGCCAACCGCCCGGATGAACAAATGTGATATCTACATCTTTACCATAGGTTTTTTTATAGTATTCCTTGAAACCTTTCATCAGGCTGTCGGATAACTCCTTGTAAACGGGACCGATCCATCCCAGTTTATCAGCTGCCTGTGCGTCGGTAGCAAAAACCGGGACAAGGAACGCAATTGAAAAGACAGCCAAGAATGTTGCAATCAGGACCCTCTTGCTCATTTTGACCTCCTTATGGTGATGTTGTCATAAAAAACATAGACCGTTTCGTAATCTCTAATCACCTCTTCCCGCATAAATACCCTCTTTCAGCCCATAATTCGCTGACTCTCCACCAAATATTTTCCGGTAAAACCTCCTTTCATTTTTGCAGCAATTTGTAATTTTACACCATGCTTTTCAAATTTTCCTCATATATTTTCCGGTAATTTCCACATTCTAATTTCGGATTCAGCCCAGACATGACAATATTATTTTCTTATCAGGTCCTTTTAATTCCATTATAAATCTACGTCAAGAATAAACCTGTATTTTAAGAGCAAGATCTTTTTAAAAGATCAAAGGGGTAACCGATCAGAAGCCCTGGAGGCTTCCCCCGTCCCGACTAGGTGTTTCAGAGCATCGCCGACCTGGAAGGGTTGATCCGGTAATTCCGGCAATCATCATACATACACTCCCCGAAGCTTCCAGTAAGCCGGGCAGGCGTCATTATCCATGACTACTCCTTAGGATTGAAGCATCATCAGACACAACGGCGAAGCTAAGCGGAGGCACGGACCTGCTGGGCTGCGGAGCAGGCCTTGCAGCTGAAGTGACGACCGCTTCAGCGTATTGTTGGCACCGCGCGAATCAGGGCGCGAGCCAACTATTTATATTATCCTGAAACACGGCTAATGATCATTTCCGAGCGCCAACAAGGAGCTGAAAAGCGGCAGCTTAGCTTCGCCGTTGGCGACGCGCACAGCGCGGCGCCAACGAATCCGAACTTTGCTTTCTCTGATAATTTTAAAGATGGCACAACGTATTTTTCATAGCAAGCGAAATATTCCATGATTATAGTGTAGTACACCTCTATTTGATTTCATATAATCTGTTCATAAAGATAAAAAGCGAATTTCGTAAAATATGAAAAAATCGTCCACTCCCAAAGCAAACGTGATTCTTCCTGAGTTTCAGAGGTTCCTTCTGAAGCGGATAGACAAAATAAAATCCCCTTGACGTCCCTGGAGGCTTCTCCTATCCTTCCTCTACAAAAAGCAAGCTCATATCCGAATCGGAAACCGAGGGAGGAAAGATGAAAGGGGTAAACGGCAATATTCTGCGTGTGGATCTGGCCACCGGTAAACTGGCAGTTGAGGCGATTCCGGAAGACCATTACCGGCTCTATCTGGGAGGCCGCGGACTGATCGCCCACACCTTACTGACGGAAGTTCCCAGAGGCGCTGATCCGTTCGGTCCGGAGAACAGGCTCGTTTTCGCCCTGGGCACGCTCACGGGCCACCCTTTTGTGGGAAGCGGACGAAACAGTGTCGGCTGCAAATCCCCTCTTTCTGGAGGGTACGGCGAATCCGAGGCCGGCGGATTCTGGGGGGCGGAGTTAAAAAGGGCCGGTTTTGAGGCGATCATCCTGGAGGGGATCTCTCCGAAGCCCGTCTATCTGTCGATCAAGGACGGAAACCCGGAAATCCGCAAAGCGGACCATCTCTGGGGGATGGAGACGGCCGACACGCAGGCCGCCATCCGGGAAGAACTCGGAGACAAGCGGATTCGAACCGCAGTCATCGGTCCGGCGGGAGAGAAACGCGTTCGCTTTGCCTGTATTTTGAACGATATTACCCACGCGGCCGGTCGAACCGGGATGGGTGCGGTTATGGGCTCAAAGCGGCTCAAGGCGATTGCCGTCCGGGGCAGTCACCCGCCGGAAGTGGCCGATAAGGAAAAACTTCACGCCCTGAACCGTTTGATGCACCAAAAGTATAAAGAGCTCTCCAAGCACTGGCGCTACGGGACCGGTTCAGAGATGATCGCTTATGAAGCCGCCGGAAATACGCCGGTAAGAAACTTCAAAGGGGGCAGGTTCCCCGGTGTGGAAAAGATCAACGTGCAGGTGCTCTGCAAAAAATACCTTGAAAAAATGGACAACTGTTATGGATGTCCCATCCGCTGCAAGCGGGTGGTCAAACTGCAGGAGCCCTTTTGTGTCGATCCTGTTTACGGCGGACCGGAGTATGAAACCTTGGCCGCCCTGGGCTCCAACTGCGGCATCGACAATCTGGAAGCCCTGATGAAGGCCAATGAAATTTGCAACCGCTGCGGGATCGATACGATATCAACAGGGGTGGCGATCTCCTTTGCCATGGAGTGTGCGGAAAAAGGGATTCTCAGCCGGGAGGATACGGACGGATTGGATCTTTCCTTCGGAAATGCCGAAGCGATGCTCCGGATGGTGGAGCAAATCGCCCTGCGAAAGGGGTTCGGAGACCTTCTGGCGGAGGGAACCAAGCGGGCATCGGAAAGAATCGGAAAGGGTTCCGGTGAATGGGCCATGCAGGTCAAGGGGGCGGAGCTCCCCATGCACGAGCCGCGGCATAAGCAGGCGATGGGGCTTCATTACAGCATGCATGTGACCGGAGCCGACCACAGCACGGGCATTCACGACACGGAGGCTATGGATAAGGAAACGGGCGCCACACTCTACCAGAAGGGCTTTTCGGCGCAGCTGACCAACACTCTGGGGATCTGCAAATTCGTCCCCTGGAGCGAGGCGCAGGTTCGCGAGGCGGTCGAATATGTGACCGGCTGGCCGTTGACGGCCCAGGACCTGATGCAGGTCGTCGAACGGGGGGTGGCCCTGGCGCGGATATTCAACATCCGCGAGGGATTTACGGAAAAGGACGATGCGTTGCCGAAGCGATTCGAGGCCTCACCGCCCGACGGTCCGTTAAAAGGGCTCGATCCGGAAAGGTTTGCCGAAGCCCGGAAAACCTATTACCGGCTGATGGGGTGGGATGAGTCCGGCGTGCCGACCCCTTCCCGGCTCGCCGAACTGCAGATCGGGTGGGCGGCCAAGTATTTGATCCCCTGAAGGTCCCGCTTTTAAGGGCCATATCACCCCGTTTTATCCCCCTTCAGGCCCTATGACTTCTTTTCATCGGTCATAAGGGTGCGGAGAACATCCTCCTTGCCGATGACGCCGACCAGCCAGCCTTGATCCAAAACGGGCAGCGTGTGGATATTATGCTTCACCATCAGTGTGGCAATGTCTTCCAAGCCGGTTTCCGTATCCACCGTTATGGGATCAGGGGTCATGGCCTCGGACACTTTAACGGCCGACATTTTCCTTATTTCGTTTTCGATCTGTTGAGGGGAAGTCAGGGAAATAGCGCCGTCGAGCAGGATGAAAAAAGAAGGCAGGGGGATCTTCCTTTGCTGGGCCATCAGATCGGACTGGCAAATGATTCCCTTCACATGCCCCTCTTTGTCAATCACGGGCAGACCGCTGATGTGCTTATCAAGCATCAGCTTCGCCGCCTGAACAACTTCCGTGTCCGGATAAACCGTAACGATTTCCCTGGTCATAATATCCTTGGCTTTAAGCATCTGACACCCTCCTTTCCTTTTTTCTGTATTTTACCTCTAATGACCGGTGAAATCCACCATGGATCTTTCCGGGTCGGTTGTGATTAACGTCAACCTCCGCAAGCCTGCAATCCTTCAATCCGTAATCATGATGTTATTTGTACCGTAATTATGGTATAAATACCAAACAAGTGTGCAAATCGATCTTCGATCGACAAGGATTCCGCGTGGATTTTACAGTCGCTACCTGGAGCTGCGAGACAGGAAAATGAATCCGTTCCCTATCAGAACTCTCTTTGTCGTTGGGCTCACTCTGCTTGCAGGGTTATCCGCCTGCTCACCGGCCAAATCGCCCACAATATCCACCCCCGTTACCGTTCAATTGATCTGGACGCACATCAATTCCTTTGGGGGATACTATGCTGCCGACCAGAAGGGGTATTACGCTACAGAGGGGATCGCCGTCACCTTCAGGGAAGGGGGCCCGAAGGTTGACTACTTTTCGCCGGTTGTCGAGGGGACGGCCCAGTTCGGCGACGGCGGCTCGGATGAGCTGATCATCGCCCGGGCGGCAGGCAAGCCGCTGCGCGCCGTTGCAACGATCTACCGACGCAGCCCCGTGGTCTTTTTCTCCCTGGCCGGTTCCGGCATCACCAAGCCCCAGGATTTTGTGGGCAAGACCATCCGGGTCGCCCCCGGTCTCAGCCCCACCCTGCATGCGATGATGGCACATATCGGCGTCACCCGGCGCCAATACAGTGAAATCGTAATGCCTTCCGAAATAGCGCTCTTTGCCTCCGGCTCTCCTCCCGTTTGGAGCGCATATCTGAATGCCTTTGTGACAGAAGTCGAACAGGCGGGCTATAAGATCAACCGCATCTATCCTGATAACTACGGCGTCCACCTCTACGGCAACAGTCTCTTCGCCAGGGATGATTTCATCGCCGCCAATCCCGACCTGGTGAAACGGTTCCTGCGGGCCACTCTGAAGGGTTGGTCATACCTCATCGAGAACCCGGCGGAGATCGGCACCCTGATAAAGAAGTACAAACCGAACACCGATGCGGCACAGGAAGTTGCCGGAATGACGGCCAGCATCCCCTTGATCAACACCGGCGAAGACCATATCGGCTGGATGAGGCCCGATCGATGGCGAGGCATGGAAAAAATCTTGAGACAACAAGGCGTATTGACCAAACCGCTGGATATTACGCAAGTGTATACC
>JAMDBG010000116.1 GCA_023487865.1 Deltaproteobacteria bacterium
GCCTTCCTGACCTTATCCCGCTGGAGGCGGTGCTTTTCACCAACGGGAGCGCTGATCACCGGACCCCGCTCGGAATCGGATATCGGTCCGTCACAGAGGAATTCCGCCATCCCCTCCCCAGGGGGAAGCGGACCGAGGAGAACATTTCCGCTGGCATGCGACATGCGGGTCACGCTGCGGACCATAACGATGTTTCGGATCTCCTCCGAAAGGGTGAAGGCCCAGCGGGCCATTTCCTTGGCCTCCTGGAAATCCGACGGTTCCAGAAGAGGGATCTCCATGAGTCTGGCAAAATGACGCGATTCTCCTTCATTGACGCTGGAGAGTGCACCCGGATCGTCGCAGGAGACAAGGACCATCCCGCCCCGCGTCCCCGACCCGGTGAGGTGGAGGAGAAAATCAGAGGCGACGTTGACGCCGTTCTGCTTCATGACGCACATCGACCGGAGTCCGGCAAAGGAAGCTGCCGCCGCAACTTCCATCGCCACCTTTTCATTGGTGGACCATTCTACATACAGGCTCCCCTCTTTGGCAGTCCGGGAAAGGGTTTCAATGATCTCCGAAGAAGGGGTGCCCGGATATCCGGCAGCGACCCGCACACCTGCCTCCAGGGCGCCGCGGGCAATGGCTTCGTTCCCCATGAGCAGGACCTCGGCCCCTTCTTTTTGTTCCTTCTCTATTGACATCCGTTCCTCCGCCCCCTTGCTCCTCCGCATGGCTATGCAGCAGTGGCTGTGGAAATGGCCGGTTCTATGACTTTTGCGGGATTTTCATCCCGCCTTGCCCCTCGTGTTCGCCAGTATCTTTCCCGACGGATGGCCGACTCGCCGCCCTCTTCTTATTCAGCGAGGCGGCCCTGAGTTTCTCCAGATTCCCGTCCGGGACCTCCCTGAATTCGAGAACTCCCCGACGGCGTGCCGTCTCCATCAGATCGAGGCCCCGCTCCGTCCGGACAATGACCTGGTTCCAGTGGCGCGCCGTCTCCCATCCCTCCGGGAGGCGTGCCGAACCCACTGAGAGGTCGCTGAATTCGGCCGTCATATCGCCACACGCGTGACAGGATTCCCTGACACAGGGATTGATCTCGTCGAGTGAAATCCGGATGGTCTCATCTCGGGTATACACCTCGAGTTCGTGATAACGGCTGGGGGGGATATCCATCCCGGTAACGGCTGCAAGGTCCACCTTTTTCTCAAGAACGGCGGTGAGATCTCGCCAGGAAAGGGCCCAGCCGCAGAAGAGCCCGACGACCAGACGGAGTTTTTCCATACCGTTATCGGTAGGCGTCACACTCTGGGTGCGCATCTTGGCAAGGGCGAGCGCCTGACAAGGGGTGGCCACAACGCCGATCTTGCGACACTCCCTGCGAATCGCCCGATTGAATTCCGCCACGGCGGGAGAGACCACGAAACGGCTCTTTCCCAGTCGGCCCGCTGATTCCGGATCGCTGACAGTGACGGCTTGGGGCAGCAGCCCCTCCCCTTCCCCGGCGAGAACGGTGGCATCGATCAATCCTTCATTGAGGGCCAGGGTGATCAAAGCGGTGACGGTTCCGCCGTGCTGGGATTGACGGCGGATAGCCGTATCCGTTGCACGGGTGATGAAAAAATCTCTCATTGCGCCCAATTCGGGCGTGATTTCGATCCCATTATAGAGCTTTTTTTGCAGAGCACCAAGATCCGCCGGTGTCTGAGGACAGTAGTCGTAACACCTCCCCCGGATCAGGTCGCAGGAATGGAGTGTGACAGTTCTGTCGCGATAGGATGCCTGGTAAGGGCAGAGGTTGACACAGGCACCGCAACCTGTACAGAGACCGGCCTTGAGGACCATCTCCTCCAGTTCCTTCTGACCCCCGCGGCCTTCAGGCTGCTCCGCGTGAGCTGCACCCCTATCCTTGGCCAGCTGCATGACTTGTTCATCCTCCAGATCACTGATACCTGTGAACGACCTATTCATCCCGTCTTTTGCGGGCGCATTCTAGCACAACTGGACGTTTTTCTGTCAACCCAAAAACATGAGAAAAAGGAAACAACAATTTAATCCGGACGTCAAGACTTCTGTTGACAATCCTTATTTCTTGTATTATGAAGGCCCTCCGAAACCGATTTTCCCCAGTAGCTCAGTCGGTAGAGCAGATGGCTGTTAACCATCGGGTCCGTGGTTCGAGTCCGCGCTGGGGAGCCATATATTTCAAGGGGTTAGCCAACATATGGTTAGCCCTTTGTTGTTTTCTTCTGGTAAGGGGTCCGACTGATATCAACAGCCCTCCGCTTATTGCATGGATACAGAAATTCTGCGCATGCCGATCACCTCTGTCAAGACCGCGGATACTCTTGGGATGCCTGTATTCATGCATGAAGCATCATCAAAAAGGGCGCTCGGGCGGGGACTGTCTGGAGTAGGCGTGAAAAGCTCTATAATGGGATCGAAAGGGCCGAAAGGCGGCTTGCTCTCCCGATCGTTCGGGTGTCAAGATACAACCTTCCATTATCCTCGGCACTCCCCCCTTCATTGGACAACATTACTTGACATGCAAGTCCATTGCTGCTTACACTCCCTCCGCCGAACTTCATAAGTTATCACATCTGATCAAGTGTACCTGACAGAGGCACTGAAAGGCGGCCGGGGCGGAATTTAAGATATGGCGACATTATCCATCGATAAAAAGGGCAAGGTCTTCTATGGCTGGTGGATAGTTTTAATCATGTCTATTCTTTCAACTTATGGCAGTGGTGTTTTTTATTACGGTTTCAGTACGTTCGTGAAACCCGTCGTCAGAGATCTTGCCTGGAGCATGACGGTGGTTTCCGGCGCTTTCTCCATTTACCGCCTCGAGGCGGGGATAGCCGCTCCCATTGTGGGTTACCTTTTAGATCGAATCGGTCCCCAAAAACTGGTCTTCGCCGGCGGCCTCGTCATGGGGGGCGGGTTTATCTATCTGAGTTATGTAAATACCGTCTTGCCTTTCTATGCCGCCATTATCTTCATCTCCTTCGGGTGGAGCGCTTGTGCCGGGGCAGCCGTTGGTAATCCTCTGGTTGGTAAGTGGTTTGTGAAAAAAAGAGGCAGTGCCATCGGTATTTACGCAGCCGCACGCGGGCTTGCCGGCCTCCTTGTCCCGCTGGTGGCTTATCTGATTGTCCAGTATGGATGGCGTTCGGCCCTTTTAATATTGGGATCACTCACATGGCTTATCGTCCTGCCGTTATCTTTTTTCTTAAAACACTCGCCTGAGCGGCATGGGCTTTTACCGGATGGCGAATCGTCCGGGCCAGACCCTTACGATACCCGCCGAACGGTCAAGGCCGAAAAAACCGCGGAGGACGTTGACTTTTCTCTTGGAAAAGCTTTGGCCACATCCGCATTCTGGATACTCACGATATGTCTTTTTACCCACCAGATGACGCAGGCGGCCGTATTCGTCCATCTGATTCCTTACCTCATCGACATGGGCACTGATCCTGCGTCCGCTGCATCTGTGGTGACTCTTGTCGCACTTGTCAGCATGGTAGGCAGATACGGAGCCGGATGGCTCAGCGATCGATTCAACAAAAAATGGCTGCTGATCATTCTGTTCATTATGCAGCCCATCGGCATTTTTTCGCTTATCCGGATGCGCATTTTTATGGATCTCATTCCCTTTGTTCTCCTGTATTCCATCGCCTATGGCGGCACTGTGGTCGTTAAGACGACCATCATCGGCGACTACTATGGCCGGAAGAACTTTGGAACAATATTCGGGGCCAATCAGGGACTCAGTACATTTGGTGGCATCGTCGGTCCTCTCCTGGCCGGATTGGCTTATGACATAACCGGGAGTTATCATCTGGCTTTTACATCTTTTGCCGTCATGATGGCTTTCACAGCGCTGTTGATATCATTTTTAAAACGTCCCATCCTGGTAAAATGATATCCTGCTGACGCTGACGAAAAGATTTTTGATCAATTGATTTTCATTGACCGCTATCGATGTGTAAGGAGGAACTCCGCCCTCACATATGATAAATGTGTCGCAGGGTGGGTAACTCAAAAAGAATCAAGTTAATTGCTGCCATCTCTGTAAGGAGATCATGATGAACCAAAATGGTAATCAGATGCTGCACGGGATTAAGGTGTTGGATATCGCGAATCTTCTCGCCCAAGGGGGGGGGGATCCCATGCGCAACTGGGGTGAAAAGAAAAACGGGATATCGCTGGCTTGGAAATCCTATAGCCGCGGCAAGCGTCTCTTGTCGGTCGATATGCATCAATCCGCCGGTCAGGAGATCATTAAAAAGCTTGCCGCTCAATCCGATGTGTTGATTGAAAATTTTCGACCGGGAAGACTGGAGGAGTGGGGGTTGGGATATGACCAGCTCTCGGCGATCAATCCCAAACTCATCATGGTCAGGGTAACGGGATGGGGGCAGACGGGACCCTATAAAGACCGTCCTGGCTTCGGTACTTTAGCGGAAGCATTCAGTGGCTTTGCCCATATTACGGGGCAAGCTGACGGCCCTCCGACCCTCCCCCCCTTTGGCCTTGCCGATGGTATTACCATGCTTACCGGGACCTATGCCGTGATGATGGCCCTCTATGACCGGGATATTCACGATCAATCCGGACAGATGATCGATTTAAGTATTTACGAATCGATCTTTTCGATCCTCGGGCCGCAGGTGACAGAATATGATCAGTTAGGAATTATTGCCAAAAGGGTGGGAAATCGTTCTCCCCGGGGGGTCCCCCGTAATGCGTATAAAACCTCCGACGGTCGGTGGGTGGCCTTATCCGCTAATGCCCCCAACATTGCTGCCCGGCTTTTCCGGGCAATCGGACGGGAGGATATGAACACCGATCCCCGGTATGCAACCGCGGACGCCCGCCTGGCTCATGGGGATGAAGTGGATGGAATCGTCAGCCATTGGATTGCCCGGCATTCCTTGAAAGAGGTTTTAGAAATCCTGCAGGAGAATGAAGTGTCCATTGGTCCGATTTACGATGTCCAGCAGCTTGTGGAAGACCCCCATGTTCAAAGCCGGGGAACGGTTATTCAAATGCCGGACCAGGATTTGGGGAAAGTTCGCATACCGAATATCGCCCCCAGGTTTTCCCGAACCCCCGGAAAAATACAATATACGGGAAAGAATGAAATCGGGTACGATACTTTGGATATTTTAAAGGAAATCGGCTATGCCGATGAAGAAATACAAGATATGGCAGAGAATCGGATCATCAGAGGAAGAGGAATATCATAAACGCAATGGATGACATCATGATATATTGAACAGCGATGGAGATCCTTATGCCCACCCTGCAAAACGAAGCACGAAAGCTTGTGCGAAGATCGAAGCTGTATGTGCCTGTCAACCGGGAAAAATTCGTGACCACCGCCTGGACGAGGAGAGCCGATTGTATCATCATCGATCTTGAGGATTCGGTGGCTCCGGCTGATAAAGATTCAGCCCGTAAGATGGTAAAGGATGCGATCCCGCTTGTAAGTAAAGGGGGCGCCGATGTTCAGATCCGATTCAATCGCGGCCTGGAAGAAGAGGATCTTGAGGAATGTGTTCGGCCAAAAGTCGCCTGCCTCATGATTCCGAAATGCGAATCTGCCGGGGAAATCCAATGGATCGATGATCTGGTGGCGCAGCTCGAAAAAGATCGGGGGCTGCCAATCGGGATGATTCAATTTCATCTCATCATCGAGAGCGCTCTCGGGCTCATCCGTATGGCAGAGATAGCCATGGCCAGTCCGCGGAACGTCCAGATCAATGTGGGTCATGGCGATCTGTCCGTCGACATGGGCTTCAGTCGATTTGCTGAATTGGACTATGAACAGTATTACTATGCCGAGAGCGCTTTGCTTGTTGCGGCGCGGGCCGCGAATATCCAGGCGACAGGCCTGGGGGCGCAGAAGGGCGTTGATTTCACCAATATTGCTTCCCGTACCGAGGAAATCTTGAAAGCTTGCCGTAATGCCCAGGCAATGGGGTATTTTGGAACCAGTTGCGTTCACCCGGCATGGGTGAAACCGATCAATGAGGGATTCAAGCCGGCTGACGCTGAAGTTGCCTGGGCGCGAAAAGTGAAGGAAGCCCTTGAAGAAGCCTATTGCCAGGGAAAGGGATCGGTCAAAGTGGACGGTCAGATGTATGATGTGGCCCATTGGAAGCAGGCGGGGAATATTTTGGAACGGGCTGAAAGGATTGCCGAACGAGAAGCGGAAAAGGCCGCCGCCTTGGAATCTGCGGGATGCATTAATCCATCATCCGAACCTCGGAATTTTTTGTCCCGCTGACCTCCTGCTTTGTGTAACCTTACCACCCGGGACAGACCATGATACCGACCATGATTTCATTGACATAGCGTGTGATATTCTCTATAGTTACAGTCAAGAGTCAATCATTCACCCATTAACGCGATAACGACAGCGGTAACCTTTTTATCATCACTTAAACAAACCAGCCATTAGGAAAGGAGGCGGCGCGATGTCCATTTACAAAATCGTCGAAATTGTAGGTACAAGTCCAAAGTCCTGGGAAGATGCCACTCAGAAGGCTCTGGCGACAGCCGCAAAATCCCTCGAGGAGCTGAGGGTTGCTGAAGTCGTCCGTCAGGATGTCACACTCGATGGAGGAAAGATCACCTCTTTCCGGATCCGGCTCAACCTCTCCTTCAAGTATCGTGCGGATATGTAAAACATCCAATAGGGCGGTGAGACACAAGGGGGGGCCATAGGCCCCTCTTGTGCTTTCCCCCTAAATGCGCGACCTTGGGATGTCCCGGCAATTCGACCACCGTACAAGCCGATCGCATGACAACCTTATAGAAACGATGACCCTTTCTGATCATGATCCGCAGAGACTGCCGCACGCCGGCTTGACGGCGCCTCGGGAACCGCAGACACCTACCAGGATCATGCGCATTTGGCTGGCGTTGCCCGATTGGATTTTTCGTCTGGCAGGCGCAACGCTCCTTTTTGTGTTCATCATCCCGCGCATCCCGATCTACTTTACCGACTTCTGGTCTTCCGGTGTATGGTTTCAGCCGAGCGGGTCGCAGCGAATTCTGCTTCCCTGGGGTCGGTTGCTTGTTGACATGACCTACCTGCTGATGGCGGTCGGTTTCATCTTTCGTGTGCGGCCCCTCTCGCGGGCAGCACGCCCACGCGAAATCCTGCTCCCGCTCATTGCCGCGTGCTGGCCCTTTTTCCCTTGGGTCATCAAATCCCTCGGCCAATTGACCGACGCCATGTGGTTTCCGTACTACAACACGTTCATGATGGACCCTGCCCAATGGACTTTGCCTCGGTTCCTTATCGGAAGCGGTCTCATCATTCTCGGTAACGCCCTGGATGTCTGGGGATACGCCATCCTGGTGCGTTCATTTTCGATCGTCGCCGAGGCCCGAGAGCTGAAGACCACCGGACCATATCGTCTTGTCCGGCACCCCATCTACCTCGGGCAGATCATCTCCCAGGCAGGCGTATGGCTGTGCTATGCCAATGCGCACTTCATCTGGTTGGGTTTCTGGCTGGTGTTTGTGGTCATGCAACTCGTGCGTTCAAAAATCGAGGATGAGGTTTTGTCACGTGCGTTCGGCGAAGAATATTCGGTATGGAAGCGCAGGACGTTCTGGTTCGTCTAGGAAGCCGCCTAAGTAGCACCGATACACCCTGACAATTACCTTGACATGACCGGAGGTATCTTTTATTAAAAGTGAATCTTCGAGCATCGTCCTGTCAGCGGAACCGTCATGATATCCTTTGTCCACATTGAACATGCTATCGCATATCGGGAGGGATTTATATGAAAGAGGTTGTTGTCGTATCCGCCTGTCGGACGGCCATCGGTGCCTTCGGCGGCGCGCTGCGCGACCTGAACTGCGCCGCTTTAGGGAGTATCGTGATGAGGGAGGCCGTCATCAGGGCCGGGATTGACAGCGCCCTGATCGATGACGTCCGCTTCGGTTGCTGTATGGAACCGGTGGATGCCCTTAATGTCACCCGGATTGCCGCATTGATGGCGGGAATCCCTGAGACGGTCACGGCCGTCACTGTGAATCGGGTCTGCATCTCCGGGATGGAAGCCGTCA
This sequence comes from Deltaproteobacteria bacterium, assembly GCA_023487865.1. Taxonomy (GTDB): domain Bacteria; phylum Desulfobacterota; class Syntrophia; order Syntrophales; family UBA5619; genus JAKAFS01. Next base: position 8,077 of record JAMDBG010000116.1, read on the forward strand.
GCTCCGGCATGGCGATGATCCAGTCCGGGATGGCAGACATCATCCTTGCCGGAGGAATGGAACACATGTCGGGGATCGCATACTCCGTCCCTTCCGCCCGTTGGGGCTGTCGTTTACAGGACCAGGTCTTTGTGGATAATATCATCCACGGCCTCCATTCGGGATCGCACCTCCTGCCTGGCCTCGAGAAGGGACCTGTGAAGGAAGGGGGTGTTGTGGAGCTCTTCCGCGGCAAGCCTTATATCATGGGTGTCACCGCCGAACTGATCGCCCAGATGTACAACCTCTCTCGTGAAGAGATCGATACGGTCGCCCTCCGCAGCCACAACAACGCCGAACGGGCGACGAAGGAAGGGTATTTCAAAGAGGAGATCATTCCTGTGGAGATCGCCCAGAAAAGAGGAAAGCCGCCGGTCATCTTTTCCAAAGACGAGCATTTCCGGCCGGGGCTCACGATGGCGGATCTTGCCGCACTGCCCGCAGCCTTCATCCCGAAAACCGGCAAAGTCACCGCCGGAAACTCATCGGGAGTAAATGACGGCGCAAGCGCCATGCTCATCATGTCCGCAGACAAGGCAAGGGAATTGGGTGTGAAACCCATTGCCCGGATCAAGGCGGTGGGCCGCGGCGGCTGCCACCCCTCCGTCATGGGGTTAAGTCCCGTCCCCGCGGTCCGTCATCTCCTCGTCAGGTCAGGTCTCAACCTCACCGATTTCGACCTTATCGAGGTCAACGAGGCCTTTGCCGCTCAGTACCTGGGGTGTGAACGGGAACTGGGTTTAAACCGTGAAATTGTCAACGTCAACGGTTCCGGTGTCGGCCTTGGTCATCCTGTGGGATCGACGGGGTGCAGGATCATGGTCACTTTGCTGCATGCATTGCAAAAGCGCGGGAAGACCCTCGGGATGGCCACGCTTTGCGGCGGAGGAGGCGTTTCACTTGCCACCGTCCTGGAAATGCTCTAAAGAATCGACGCTATTGACCGTTTTAATTGCGAAGAAGATCTTTTGCCTTCCTTGATCCATTGACGACCGCTTTTTTTCTTGACATCTTTAAATTCCGTCTATATGGTCGGCTTTCCAGTCTTACCGGTCAGACCAATTTTGGGGTAATAAATGACTTTTGAAAAACTCTCTCAAACCCGGTTCAAGAAAAAAAGCTCTTTCATCGCCGACCAGATCCTGGGGATGATCAACGCCGGGCGTTACAAGGCTGGCAGCAAGCTCCCCTCGGAACGGGCCATCACCGAACAGATGGGGGTCAGTCGCCCCTCTCTGCGCGAAGCGATCAGCGCCCTGCAGATCGTCGGCATCCTGGAAAGCCGGCCCGGGGACGGCACTTACGTCTCTGCCCCCGTAGCCACGGAAGACCTTATGCGCCGGGCGGTCTCCGTACTTGAAGAATGCGACAGTCCCTTCGAAAACATGCAGGCCCGGAAGGCCCTGGAAATAGGCGCCGTGCGGCTCGCAATTTCTGTCGCGAGCGATGCCGATCTTAAAGCCCTGAAAGAGGCCTGGGATGAAAAATGCATCCGGGGGCGCAGGGGGGACCTGGAAGAATACCTCCGCTACGGTAAGGAATTCCATATCGCCATCGCCAGGGCCACAAAAAACCGCATCATCGAAGCGATCATGGACAAGCTTCTCGACATGACCATCCAGCCCCTCTGGGTCAGTATGCGCCGTGACTATTTCCTCAAGGATCTCTCTCGTATGGAGCTGATGATCGATATTCACGACCGGATTACCAAAGCGATCATCGCGCGTGACATGGACAGGGCCATCCATGAGTTGGAGATCCATTACGATATGCAGATCGAGCAGATCTACGGTCAGACCGAAGAAAATAATAGCGATAAGTCAAATGGTAGTTAATAAACCGATCCCATAAAATAGATATAAGGAGGTGATGCGGGCGATAAAATTGCAGGAAACAAGGCACCGGTTTTGTATGGTTTTTTAAACTGTCCGGTCGCTTGCGGTCTTTTTTTAGATCTTCCGGCGAACCGGTCATACCAAGGAGGAAAAGAATGAAAAACCTGAGTAAATTATCGGTATTGTTATTTGTCGCTCTGTTTGTCGCCATGGGAGTTGGAACCGCCATGGGCGCCAGCAAATTCCCGGAGAAACCTGTGACGATCATCGTCCATGCCTCCGCCGGCGGTGGAAGTGATATCTTCGCCCGGACCATGGCATCGGCCGTCGAAAAGAATAAGCTGCTCCCCAAACCACTGGTTGTCGAGAACAAGCCGGGTGGAAGCGGAGCCATCGCTTTCGCCTATGTGGCAGGCAAGAAGAAAGATCCCTATTTTATGTTGACGGCGGTGACAAGCTTCCTGACCACGCCGCTCATGGGTAAGGCTCCGGTCGGTTTGAAAGATTTCACCCCGATCGCCAATTTTGCCTTCGACGAATACATGTTGATGGTCAATCCCAAATCGAAGTACAAATCGGTCAAGGAGATCATTGCCGACGCCAAGGCCAATCCGAAGAAAATCACCGTGGGCGGGACGCAGCTCGGCTCATCCGATTCCATTTGTGCCTATCTGGTTGAAAAAGCGGCCGGCGTCCAGTTCAACTACGTCGTCTTCAACGGCGGCGGTGAGGTGAACGCAGCCCTCCTTGGCGGTCACATCGATATCGCCGTCAGTAATCCGGGTGAGGCGCTGGAGCTCTTCAAGGCGGGGAAAGTCAAACTGCTTGGGGTCTATTCGGACAAACGGCTGGCCGGCGCCCCCGATGTCCCGACAATGAAGGAACAGGGTGTCAACGTCACGTATGTTCAGAACCGCGGCCTGGTCGCTCCGGCGGACATACCGGCGGACGCACGTAATGTCCTGGTTGAAACCTGTGCCAAGTACATGAAAACGGACGTCTTCAAGAAGTATCTTGTCGACAACATGCTCTCCGATGCATGGATGGACAGTGAAACCTTCCAGAAGTGGCTGGAGAAGGAAAACGAGCGATATGCCATGGTCCTCAAAGACATGGGTCTGATCAAAAAGAAGTAAACTCACATTCATTTAAATAGCAGGTGGGGCGCGCCGATGCGCGCCCCACCTGCTTTGAAACGGACGCAAGAGGCGACGCATGAAAAAAGCGGATATGTTAACCGGCATTGTTTTATTGGTCCTTGCCGGCGGCGTGATCTGGGGAGCCCGGCAGATGCCACAGTCGGCAACATTCGGTCCCGGACCGGGGTTTCTCCCTCTCTGGGTCGGTGTGATCCTAGCGCTCCTGGCTTTCATTTTGCTGGCATCGGCCTGGACGCGCAAGCTGACGCAGAAAGATACCACCAGCCCGTTTCCCGGGGCAAAAGCCTTGCTGGCGATCACTGGGGTGTTGGGGGGGCTGGCGGCCTATATTCTTCTGATCGAGGTCCTGGGCTTTTTGGCGGATACTTTTTTGTACGTGGCTTTTTTACTGGGCATCGTGGAGCGTGAGCGCTGGCAGGTGACGTTGGGAGTGGCGGTATTGACGACGGCGAGTCTCTATATTGTCTTTCAGGTTCTCCTGGGGATTACCTTGCCCTCGAACATGTTCGGGTTTTAGGGGGAGTATCGTGGACATCTTTCATAATATCATCTTGGGTTTTCAGGTCGCCTCGTCCTGGGAGAATCTGCTGTTTTGTTTTATCGGGGTTCTGATCGGAACGCTGATCGGGGTGCTGCCCGGGATCGGGCCGACGACGGGGGTGGCGATCCTGATCCCGATCACGTTCGGGATGAATGCGACGACGGCGATCATCACGATGTGCGGGGTGTACTACGGGGCGATGTACGGAGGATCGACAACGTCGATTCTCCTGAACGTGCCAGGGGAGTCCTCGTCGGTGATGACGACCCTGGACGGATACCAGATGGCCAGACACGGCAGGCCGGGGCCGGCCTTGGGGATGGCGGCGCTGGCGTCGTTCATTGCCGGGACGTTTGCGGTGTTGATGTTGACCCTCATTGCGCCTCCTCTGGCCGATTTCGCGGTCTCCTTCGGACCACCGGAATATTTTGCCCTGACGTTCATGGGGCTGACTCTGGTGACGTCCCTCGGCGGTGATTCTCCACTCAAGGGGCTGATCAGCGGAGTCATCGGTCTTCTGGTCGCCTGCGTGGGGATCGATGCGCAAAGCGGGGTGGGTCGGTTTACGTTCGACAACATGTACCTGCTCGACGGGGTGGGGTTCATTGGGATGGCGGTGGGACTCTTTGCCGCCTCCGAGGTTTTGGTGAACATCGAGGCGCCGATGCAGCAGGTCTTCACGGAGGCAAAGCTCGGATTTTTGGCCCTCTTTCCGAACCTCCAGGACTGGAAGGACTC
>JAMDBG010000167.1:0-23890 GCA_023487865.1 Deltaproteobacteria bacterium
ATTTGAGTTTTGTGTACACAGCGCCCCGGGGTGTCAGCTCGCTTTGTATCAGGCTGAGCCCTGACGCGACAAACTGTCCCGCCGTATATTCCTCCCCTTTTTCCAGCGCCCGGGCAAGGCCGATCAGCCCCCGGGAGGTCTTGATCCGCCCCAGGGTGAGATGCGGCCGGAAGGGCCGCTCCTCGCGGGGAAAACCGATCTGCAGGAGCGCCTGCTCCACTCCTTTTTGAAAGGCCAGAAGCCGTTCCACATCGCCGTTCATCCCCAGCCACAGGACACGGGGCCGGTGCGGATCGGGGAAGACACCCGCCCCGATGACCGCCAGGGAAAACGGCCTTTCCCCCTCCGCCGCCTTCTCCACAACGGTCGCGATATTCGCGACGTCGCCACCCGAGATATCACCGAAGAATTTCAGCGTCAGGTGGATCCCCTCCGGACGGACCCAGCGGATATCCCCTTCGATCAGCTTCCGCAGCCGGTTCTGGACCGCCCCGATCTCCCTGAGGACCTCTTCCGGCGGATCGAGCGCCAGAAAGGACCGGATTTTTTTCTCATCCTCCATCGCCGACCTCCCCGGAAAGATAGCGCCAGAGCATCAGGAGGGCGATCTGGGCGGCCGCGATCTTGTTCCGCCTCCTGTCCCAGCGTAAGGCGTGATGACGGAAGAGGGTCGTCTCGCCGTCGGCAAGGGCGACATGGACGGTCCCCACCGGCTTTGCCTCCGTGCCGCCCGTGGGACCCGCGATCCCCGTCACGGCAAGCCCCAGATGGGTCCCGGCCAAGCGCCGGACTCCCTCCGCCATGAGGCGGGCCGTCTCGGCGCTCACCGCGCCGTGCGCCGCGATCACCTCCTCCGGAACGCCCAGCAGCGCGATCTTGGCAGCGTTGCTGTAAGTGACAAGCCCCCGTTCCAAGAACAGCGAGCTCCCCGGGATGTCCGTCAGACGGTCGGTGATAAGGCCGCCCGTGCAGGACTCGGCCACGGCGAGCGTGAGCCCCCAGTCGGTGAGCATCCTGGCGACGTTCCCTTCGAGCGTCTCCTGCCCATGCGCAAAGATATGCTTCCCGAGCCTCTCCTTTACCCTCGCCCCTGCCTCCCGGAGCTTTGCGGCGGCCTCCTCGGCTGAGGCGGTCCGTGCCGTCAGGACGATATGGTTCTCCGGAAGATTGGGGTAGAACCCAATCGCGACCCCGAGGGCCGCAAGATCCGCATCGGCCATCGCCGCGTCCACCGCCGCCTCGGGGATTCCGAAGAGTTTGAAGGTGGCTGTCTCCACGTGGAGCGCCGCCTCCGGAAATTCCCTGCGGAACAGCGGAATGACCCCCTCGGGGAGCATCCTTTTGGCCTCGGCGGGAACGCCCGGGATGACCGCAACGATTTTTCCCTCCCGCCGCACGGCAAAGCCGGCCGCCGTTCCGGTGGGATTGGCGATGACCTCCGCCCCTTCCGGAAAGAGGGCCTGTTTGGCGTTGTTTTCCGTCCAGGGGAGGCGGCGCTTCGCGAACAGGTCCCGGACATGCGCCAGGACGGACTCATCCATGCGGAGGGAAAGTCCGAAGGCCCCGGCGATGGCCGCCGTCGTGATGTCGTCGGCCGTAGGGCCGAGACCGCCGGTGGCGATCACCGCCTCGGCGCGCGCCAGCAGGAAATCGAGCGCCTCATGAATGGCGCCGTCGTCATCGCCCACGGACAACATCGCCGCGACCGGCCATCCCTGCTCCTGCATGGCGCGGGCGATCAGCGCGGAATTGGTATCCTGAATCCGGCCGCTCGTCAACTCGTTTCCTATCGTCAATATGCCGACTTTCACCATTCATCTCCATCCCCCGGCAAAACGCCGCAGGGGAAGATTTTCTATACCCCGCCCCATGGGCGGGATGCCTCCCGACACCAGACCTCCGACCTCAGATCCCACCCACGCGGATCACAATCTGCAGAACCGCATTGGCATAGATCCCTGCAGCCAGGTCGTCCGCCACCACCCCCAGGCCGCCCGGCAGGCGGTCCTGAAAGAGCCGCGCCGGAAAGGGTTTCACGATATCGAAAAGGCGGAACAGAAAAAATCCCAGGAGCAGATGGGACACCGTCGGAGCGATCAAAAAGAGACTCCACTGAAGCCCCGCGATTTCATCGATGACAATGCACCGCGCATCCTTCCGACCGAACAGCCCCTCCGCCTCATCCGAAATCTGCCAGGCAAAAAAGGCGAAGGCGATGATCGTGATCAGCCAGAGCGGCCAGGGCATGGCCGAAAAGATCAGGTACAGGGGGATGCCGACCAGCGTTCCCGCCGTCCCCGGCGCCAGAGGCGCGTACCCGCTGCCGAAGCCCGTGGCTGCAAGCGTGATGAATTTTTTGTTCAGGAGGCACCTCTTCTCTGGGGATCCGGGCGGGAAACCCCGCATAAGAGAGCAAACTAATCTTTTTCACCCCATTCTGTCAATGATGACTTGCCTGTTTTCTACGAAACCGGCCGGGGGTCGAAAAAAAACCCCTTGACAATAGAACGATTGTTCTATTACATCTGAAACCGGGAAAAGGCAAGCGGTTTTTTGTGCGGTAAGCGCGTTGGACACCTCTCCCTCCGCGTGCGGATCTTTTTCCGACCCTGCACCCCTCGCTCCGCTGCAAAGACGAAACTCGCGCTTCGCGCTCAAACAGTTGCCTTTGCGGGCGCTCCGCTGCGGGGGCAGGGTGCCCCGGAAAAATCTCGATTCGCGTTTTCGGGAAAGGATTTTCAAAGCGCCCCGAGTTTTTGACAGAAGGGAACAGGCAGGGACATGAGCGACACGATCTTCAGCCTCCACAGCTGGCCGCGGGCGATTCTCCACGTCGACGGGGACGCCTTCTTCACCTCCTGCGAGGAGGCCATCCATCCGGAGCTGAAGGGAAAGCCGATCATCACGGGGGGCGAGCGGGGGATCGTCGCCTGCCCGAACTACGCCGCCAAGGCCCTGGGGATCCGGCGGGGCGTCCCGCTGCACGAGGCGAAACGGATCTTTCCCTCGCTTATCGTCCTCCCCTCCGATTACGAGACCTACAGCCTCTTCTCCCACCGGATGTTCGCCATCATGCGTCGCTTCACCCCCCAGGTGGAGGAGTACTCCATCGACGAGGCCTTCGCCGACCTGACCGGGATGAGGCGGGCGCTCCGGGCCTCCTACGAGGCCATCGCCCGCAAGATCCAGGCGGAGATCGTCCGGGATCTGGGGATCACCGTCTCGGTGGGGCTGAGCATCACCAAGGTCCTCGCCAAGGTCGCCTCCAAGCACCGGAAGCCCGCGGGCCTCACCCTCATCCCCGGGCGGGACATCGCCTCCTACCTGGCGGACCTGCCCGTCGAGAAGGTCTGGGGGATCGGCCACGCCACGACCAGCTACCTGGGGAAAATGGGCGTCCGGACCGCCCTGGAGTTCGCCCGCCTCCCCGAACAGACGGTCCGGGAGCGCTTTACGAAACCAGGCGTCGAAACCTGGCTGGAGCTCCGGGGGGAGTCGGTCTACCCCGTCACCGCGGAGGAGAAGAGCACCTACGCCTCGATCAGCAAAACGAAGACCTTCGCCCCGCCGACCTCCGACCGGGAGTATCTTTTCGCCCACCTGCTCCGGAACCTGGAGTCGGCCTGCATCAAGGCGCGGCGCTACCGCCTCGCCCCCCACGGGATCGCCCTCTTCCTGAAGAAGCAGAGTTTCGACATGGAGGGACGGGAGGTGAAGCTCAACCGCCCCTCGGCCCATCCGCTGGAACTGTCCCCTCTCATCCGCGGCCTGTTCAACGACATGTACCGGCGCCACGACCTCTATCGTGCGACCGGCGTCGTCCTTGTGGACCTCGTCCGGGACATGCAGATCCAGTACTCCCTCTTCGAAGACCCCCTCAAGGCGGAAAGGATCCGGGAACTCTACGAGGCCGTCGACGCCCTCTCCGGCAAGTACGGGAAACACACCCTCCACCTAGGAGGTTCCCACCCCATCGAGGTCCTGGGACAGGGCCGCCGGGGCGCCCCCACCGTCCGCGAGCAGACGCAGCTCTACGGCGAGACCCGCCGCAGACACCTGGGTCTCCCCCTCTTCCAGACCGGCTTTCCACCCGGAAGCGCATCCTCCCGCAACGCCAAATCATGATTGCAGAAAAAGAAGAAAAAAAAGATTGACATATCAGATCGATCCTCGTATTCTCACTCTGTACATATAAAAAATACAGTTTGTTACATTTCTGATATTATTGAGTTTATAGAGAGTTACCTTCCGGCCGGAATCTTCAGGACATCTGCAGGGGCCGGCTTCCCGATGCTCAACGGATAAAAAAAATTTGAAGGCAAAAGGTTTATAGGATCAACCTATGAAGAGGGTTTTGCTTTTGATATTTCTTGTATTCATCGCCGTTGGGTTCTCCGCTTCGGCGGCTCAGCACGATGAATACCCCGTCGCCTCCCCCCCCTTCTCGGAAGGGATTTTCCCCTGCAGCAATTGTCACGCCGGAATGGAAGTCAATACCAAGAAACGCGAATTAAAGGACGAACATACCTCCATCAAACTGCATCATGCAGAGAAGGAGAGGTGGTGTCTTGATTGTCATCATGCCAGCAACCGTGATAAATTAAAGCTTGCCGACGGTGAAATCATCAACTTCACGGAATCATACCGGCTTTGCGGCCAGTGCCACGGAAATATCTATCGCGACTGGAAGGCCGGGATTCACGGGAAAAGGGTTGGCTCATTCAGGGGAGGGAAACGGACCTATTTTCTGTGCGTCAATTGTCATAACCCCCATGACCCCAAATTCAAACCATTAAAACCGGAACCGCCCCCGATAAGACCGGAACAACAGTATGGAAAATAGGCATTCAAGAAGAGATTTCATCAAACTGATGTCTATGGGCGCCCTTGCCGGGCTGTCCCTGGGAAGTCTTTCCTGCACCAAAGCCGGCAGGGAAGAGTTTCTCCAGAAGCACTTCCATGAAATGACGGAAACCGAAAAGAAACAGGTCATCCGCAGGCTGGAAGAGAAGTATCTGAAAAAGTACGGCAAGCAAGTGCAGATCAGCACACAGCCCGCAGAGGCCGGGACTCTGTGGGGGTATGGCCTCGATCTTTCCCGTTGCATAGGCTGCCGCAGATGCGTTTACGCCTGCGTGAAAGAAAACAATCAATCCCGCATCCACCCTCAACTGCAGTGGATCAGGGTCATCCGGCTGAAGAAGGGGAGCCTCATCAATCTGGAAAATGCCGAGCATTATTACAATCCCGAAACGGTGCCGGAACCGGGATTCATGTACATGCCCGTTCAATGCCAGCAGTGTGAAAATCCCCCCTGTGTTCGTGTCTGCCCGGTGAACGCCACCTGGAAGGATCCGGACGGCATCGTGGTCGTGGATTACAACTGGTGCATCGGCTGCCGCTACTGCATGGCCGCCTGTCCCTATAAAGGGCGGGTCTTCAACTGGGCGGAGCCGAACCTGCCCGCCGGAGAACTCAATACAGAGGTGCATTATCTGGGCAACAGACCCCGGATGAAAAATGTAGTGGAAAAATGCACCTTCTGCATCCAGAGGGTGAGACAGGGACGCTATCCGGCCTGCGTTGAGGTCTGCCCGACCGGAACGAGGAAGTTCGGAAACCTTCTGGATCCGAACAGCGAAATAAGGTACCTGATAGAGAACAAACGGGTGTTCCGGTTGAAGGAAGACTTCAACACCGACCCCAAATTTTATTATTTCTTTTCCGCATAACACCCCGAGGGTGACATGGAAGCTTGGAGATTTTTTAAAAAAACGGTGAATATGGTCTTTATCGGCACGAAGGCCTACTACCTGTGGTGCGCCTTTCTTCTCACCGTCATCGGTGTGGCCGTTATCTTCTATGTTCAACAGCTCAACGCCGGCCTGATTGTCACCCAGATGCGGGATCAGGTGTCGTGGGGACTGTATATCGGCAATTTCACCTACCTGGTCGGAGTGGCTGCAGCGGCCGTTCTCCTGGTTATTCCGGCATACATCTATCACTTCGATCCGATCAAGGAAATCGTTGTGCTGGGTGAACTCCTCGCCGCCTCGGCGATCATCATGGCCCTGATGTTTGTCTTTGTCGATCTGGGAAGACCGGACCGGTTCTGGCACCTCATCCCCTTTATCGGCAGCCTCTCGTTCCCGAAATCCCTGCTGGCCTGGGATGTGATCGTCCTCAACGGCTATCTTGTGCTGAACACCATTGTCCCGATCTATATCCTGGTGAAAATCTATTTTGGCGCCGAACCCAACAAGAAATTTGTCATCCCTCTGGTTCTGCTGTCCATTCCCTGGGCGGTAGGCATCCACACCGTGACCGCCTTCCTCTATAACGGACTGGCCGCCCGACCCTTCTGGAACGCCTCCATCCTGGCCCCCCGCTTTCTCGCCAGCGCTTTCTGCTCCGGGCCGGCAATGGCGATCATTATTTTCCAGATCCTGAGAAAAACGGCCGGGATGAAGATCAAGAACGAGGCCCTCTTCAAGATTTCCGAGTTGATCGCCTATTCCATGTTCATCAATCTGTTTCTGCTGGGCGCCGAGCTGTTCAAGGAGTATTACACCGGCACCATCCATCTGGCGCCCCTGGAATATCTCTACCAGGGTTTGCACGGACACCATTCGCTGGTCCCCTGGATCTGGTCGGCATTATTCATGAACGTGACGGCCTTTGTTATTTTCCTGATCCCCAAAACCAGGGAAAACCTCCTGACGCTCAACATCGGTTCTCTTTTCATCATTGTGGGGGTCTGGATCGAGAAGGGTCTCGGCCTTATCGTACCCGGTTTCATCCCTGATCCGCTCGGTGAAATTTATGAATACATGCCGAACATAACGGAAATATCGATATCTCTGGGGATATGGGCCTTCGGGCTTCTGATCTTCACCTTATTTATGAGGATCGCCATACCCATCCAGAGAGGCGACTTTATTCATTCAAGATTTATGAAGCCGACTAGCCGACCCCAATACGAACGGATAGAACCATAGGGTGATTTAATACTTGCAAAGCTAATTCCATTGAATTAGTAGACATGCAGCAAAGTAATTGGTTTATTATTCCCTGTGAACAGCATGTCTCAGGAGGCGTGAGTGAAACAAGGTCGCATTAGAGAAGAAGTGGTCATGAGCGGTGAAGAGATCACGCTGAGCTTTGGCGGGATCACGGCACTCCTGTATGTGAATTTCGCTGTGCAAAGGGGAGAAATCTTTTCGATTATCGGACCCAACGGCGCGGGTAAAAGCAGCCTGTATAACGTCATCAACGGTTTCTACAAACCCCAGAAAGGCAGGGTGTTTTTCAAGGAAACGGAAATCACCCACCTGAAACCCTATCAGATCGCCCGGATGGGAATAGCGCGGAGTTTTCAGAATATAGAGCTTTTCAAGCATATGACGGTCCTGGAAAACCTCATGCTCGGACGTCATATCCATATCCGCTACGGGCTGTTTAAATCATTATTCTATTTCGGCCCCTGCCTGAAGGAAGAGGTTCAACACAGGAAGCGGGTGGAGGATGTCATAGACTTTCTGGAGATTGAACATATCAGGAAAAAGCATGTCGGGACACTGCCCTATGGACTTCAGAAGCGGGTGGAAATGGCCCGGGCATTGTGCCTGGAGCCGGAAATCCTGCTCCTGGATGAGCCCATGGCCGGTATGAACCTCGAAGAAACCGAGGATATGGCCCGGTTTATCATCGATGTCAACAGCGAATGGGGGATGACGGTTCTCCTGATCGAACATGATATGGGCGTCGTCATGGACCTGTCCGACAGGATCATGGTTCTGGACTTCGGCGAAAAAATCGCCGAAGGCACTCCTGGAGAAATTCAGCAGAACGCTCTGGTGGCCAAAGCCTATCTCGGCGAGTCGGATGGGGCATTTCTCGGAAGGTGATGGAGGACGCATGTCGGCAGATACATTTCCCAAACTCTTGATAGAACAGGCAAAGAAATACGGGTCGAAAAAAATCGCCCTGAGGGAAAAAGACCTCGGCATTTGGCAATCCTTTACATGGGAACAATATCTGGAAAAGGTAAAATATTTCTCTCTGGGCATGATCAGCCTCGGCTTTGAGCCCCAGGACAAGATTTCCATCATTGGCGACAACAAGCCTGAATGGGTGATCGCCGAGCTTGCCGCCCAGTCGGCAGGCGGATTCGGTACAGGAATCTATCAGGATTCGATTCTCAAGGAAGTGGCCTATATCATCAACCACTCGGAGACCAAATTCGTCATTGCCGAAGACCAGGAACAGGTGGACAAGATCCTCGACATGCAGGAGGAGCTGCCTAACGTAAAAAAGGTTATTTACTATGATCCGAAGGGGATGAGCAAATATCAGTCGGATCTGCTCGCCTATTTCCCCGATGTGATCGAGATGGGGAGGCAGTACGAAAAGGCCCATCCCGGACAATTCGAAAAGAATGTGGAAAAAACCCGACCGGAAGATGTGGCCTGGATCTGCACCACTTCAGGAACCACCGGATTCCCGAAACTGGCGATGCTGACCCACAAAAACCTGATTTCCATGGCGACCAATCTCGGCAACTTCGATCCCAAGTACGACACGGATGAGTTTGTCTCCTTCCTCCCTCTCCCCTGGGTGGGCGAGCAGATGATGGCCGTGGCAAGCGGGCTGCTGTTCGGCCTGACCGTCAACTTCCCCGAGAGCGTCGAATCGGCGCAGGCGGATCTCCGGGAGATCGGGCCGCATATCATGTTTTCTCCGCCGCGAGTCTGGGAGAACATGTGTTCCAGCGTGCAGGTCAAGGTCATGGACGCCTCGTTTTTAAAAAGGTGGGTATTCAACACCTGTGTTCCCATCGGTCAGAAATGGTCGGAATACAAGTTTGAAAAGAAGACCCCGCCATTCTATTTCAGAATTCTGTACACCCTCGCCTATTTTGCCGTCTTCAAGGCGTTGAAAGACCGTTTGGGATTCAGCAATATCCGTTCCGCCACCACCGGCGGCGCGGCCCTGGGTCCCGACACGTTCAAGTTCTTTCATGCCCTGGGCATATCGCTGAAACAGATTTACGGACAGACCGAAATCAGCGGTATTTCCTGTGTCCATAGAGACACAGATATCAATCCGGATACCATGGGAGAGCCCATCCCGGAAACTGAAGTAAAGATATCCGAAACCGGGGAGATCCTGTCCCGCAGCCCCGCGGTGTTCCTGGGATACTACAAACAGCCTGAGGAGACTGCAAAAACGGTCATCGATGGATGGCTCCACTCGGGTGATGCGGGCTATTTAACCCCCGAAGGGCATATCGTGGTGATCGACCGGATCAAGGATGTCATGAGCCTGATTGACGGGGTGAAGTTTTCTCCCCAGTTTATCGAGAACAAACTGAAATTCAGCCCCTATATCAAAGAGGCGGTCACGGTGGGGCACAACCGGGATTTCATCATCGCGATGATCTGCATCGATTTCGGGATCGTGGGCAACTGGGCGGAGAAAAGCAAGATCAATTACACCACCTATACCGATCTCTCCTCCAAGACGGAGATCGTGGATCTCATCCAGCGGGAAGTCGAAAAAGTGAACAAGGGGCTGCCCGACAATGCCAAGGTGAAGCGGTTCGTCCTGCTGTATAAGGAGCTCGATCCCGACGATGACGAGTTGACGCGCACCAGGAAGGTCAGAAGACATTTTGTCGAGGAGAAATACAAGGAAATCATCGACGGGATGTATGAGGGCAAGGATTCGATAAAAATTGAGGCCATCATCAAATTCCAGGATGGCAAGACCTCCACCATCAGAACCGTTATGGCGGTGAGAAACATATAAGGAGAAAGAGAAATGGAATCCATCATCCAATCGCTGATAAGCGGCATCGTCGTGGGGAGTATTTATGCCCTTATCGCCCTGGGATTTGTATTGATCTATAAATCCACAGCGGTGATCAATTTTGCCCAGGGTGAGCTGTTGATGTTTGGGGCCTATCTGTGCCTTACCCTGGTCGTCGTACTGAAGATTCCCTTCTGGATCGCCTTTGTCTCAACGCTCATCGCGGCGGCGCTGGTGGGCTTGCTGCTGGAGAGGCTTTTTTTGCGACCCATGATCGGCGAGCCGGCCATTTCCATCATCATGCTCACCATCGGTCTGGCGAGTTTTCTCAAAGGCATTATTCATGTGATCTGGGGCTCGGAAACCCTGGTCTACCCCAGTATCTTCCCCACAGAACCCCTGAACATCGGCGGGATCGTCGTTTCCCAGGTCTACTTGTACAGCGTATTTTTTGCGGTGATTTGTCTGATTCTTTTCAACGTGTTTTTTCGCTTTTCCCGTTCGGGAATCGCGATGCGGGCCGTTGCCAATGACCAGCAGGCGGCGCAGTCCATGGGCATCAGCATCAAGAAGATATTCGCCATCGCCTGGGCAATCGCCGCAGTCGTTGCGGGCGTGGGAGGCATCCTGATCGGAAACATCAACGGCGTTAACGCCAGCCTCGGCTCTTTCGGGCTCAAGGTTTTCCCCGCGGTCATCCTGGGCGGACTGGACAGCATCCCCGGAGCCATCCTGGGCGGCTTTATCATCGGGATATTGGAAGCGCTGAGCGGTATTTATCTGGATCCCGTGTTTGAGGGAGGATCCAAGGAAGTCGTGCCTTTCATTGTCCTGGTCGTCGTTCTGATGATAAGACCTTACGGCCTGTTCGGCACTGAAGAAATAGAAAAGGTGTAACGGAGAGAACCCATGGCAATCAAGTGCGGCGTATTCAAGACAACGTATGAAGAGGATTCAGCCATCTGGCAGACCAAGGTATCCAAGTTCTGGATCGCCCTGCTGCTGATCGTCCTTATCGCCTTCCCTTTCGTATTTCAGGGCTCACGGTATCTGCTCTACGTCTGTAACAGCGTTCTGATTGCCGTCATCGCCGCAATCGGGCTGAACATCCTGACCGGATTTACGGGACAGATATCCCTTGGGCACGGCGCCTTTATGGGTGTCGGCGCATACGCCTCCGGATATTTAATGACCCACTTGGGAATGCCTTTTATTGTATGCGTCGTGGTTGCCGGATGCGTCACCGCGATTGTGGGCATGATCTTCGGCATACCGTCATTGAGACTGAAAGGATTATATCTTGCCATCGCCACCCTTGCGGCGCAGGTCATCCTTGAATTTGTCTTTGTCCGCTGGAGAGCGGTCACCGGAGGCAGCCAGGGCATGCTGGTGCCGCCTGCACAAATCGGAGGGTTCGCCTTCGACAGTGATTTTAAATTTTACTTTTTGGCCTTGGCGTTCACCCTGATGGCCGTCCTTATCGCCAAGAACATCGTCCGGACAAAATCCGGGCGGGCATTTATGGCAATCCGCGATCGCTACATCTCGGCAGAGATCATCGGCGTCCCCATTTTTCAATATAAATTGATCTCCTTCGGGATCAGCTCATTTTTTGCCGGGGTGGCGGGAAGCCTGTGGGCGCACTACATCGGCATCATCACGCCGGAACATTTTAATGTGATGATTTCCATCCAGTATCTCTCCATGATCATTATCGGCGGACTGGGCAGCATTTATGGAAGCATCATGGGCGCCGTCTTCATGACGCTGCTGCCGGAAGTGCTGAGGCTCATCAGCGGTCTCTTTTCCAACCAATATCCGATCCTGGTCAACATATTCGGCGCGATCCGGGAAGGGATCTTCGGACTGGTGATCATCCTGTTTCTGATATTCGAACCCGACGGACTGGCGGCCAGATGGAAAACCATCCAGAACTATTGGAAGCTGTGGCCGTTTTCTTACTGACGGTCGCCAAATCCGCAAAAAGGTTTAAAAAATACGTCTGATGCACTTTCATGCAAAGGAGGTGGGGGGAGTCAAGGGGTCAAACTTCAGTCAACAGAAACATAGACATAACAAAAAAAGGGAGGGAACCATGAAAAAAGTGTTGTTGGTTGTTTTATCGGTGTTTTTACTCAGCGGTGTCGGTTTTGCCCAGCAGACCATCAAGATCGGCGGTATTTTCGACCTCACCGGCGCTACGGGCGACGTCGGCGCGCCCTATGCGGTTGCCGCAAGGGAATATATCAACTATGTCAACAAACAGGGGGGTGTCAACGGCAAGAAGATAGAGCTGATCGACACGGACTACGCCTATAAGATCCCCCAGGCGGTCGCCGCTTACAAGGACCAGGTTTCCAAGGGCGTCATCGCCATCCTGGGCTGGGGCACAGGCGATACGGAAGCCATGGCGCCCATGATCGCCAAAGACAAGATACCCTATATCTCCGCTTCCTACTCGGAACACCTTGTCTTTGACAAAACCCCGTATAATTTCATCGGCGCAACCACTTACTCCGATCAGGCCAGACTCGCCCTGCAGTGGATCAAGGACAACTGGAAGGACAAGAGCCGGGCGCCCAGAGTGGCATTAATATACAATGACACGGGATTCGGCCGGTCGCCCATTCAGGATGCGGAAGATTTTGCCAAGAAGATCGGCGTCACGATTGTGGATAAGGAAATCGTCGCCCTGCAGGCCCTCGACGCGACAACGCAGCTTCTCAACATGAAGGATAAAAATCCCGATTTCGCCATCAATCAGCATACCCTCATGGCGACCAGCACGATCCTGAAGGATGCCAAGAAGCTCGGCCTGAAGAACAAGTTTATCGGCCTCAACTGGGCTTTTTCGGAAAAGCTGATTGAAATGGCCGGAGACGCATCCGACGGCTATATGGCGCCCATGCCCTTCGCTTTCTGGACGGAGACAAAGGTCAAAGGCGTCCAGTTCATGCATAAGGTGCATAAAGAGATGAGCGGCAAGACAGATGCGCAGCCGGTCAATTACACCCAGGGCTTCATCGGCGCCTATCTGCTCGTGGAAGCCCTCAAGAAGGCGGGGAACAACCTGACCGGCGAGAACATCAAGAAGGTGCTGGAGTCGAACAAGTTCGACATGATGGGACTCAGTGCGGACATCGCCTACAAGCCGGAATTGAGAAAGCCGAACGTATCGGCGAAGATGTACGCCATCAAGAAGGGCAAAATTGAACCATTGACGGATTTCCTGAAGTACTAACTGGTTTTCCTGGAGCAGGCCTTTGGCCTGCTCCATTTTTTCATAAGCCGTTCAGAGAGAGTGATATGCTGAAACTAAACAATGTCGGTGTGATTTACGATGATGTGATCCTCGTCCTCAAGGGGATGTCCCTGGAGGCGAAGGAAGGAGAAATCACCGTTCTTCTGGGCGCGAACGGCGCCGGCAAGACCACGACCCTAAAGGCGATATCCGGGTTGCTGAAGTCCGAGGAGGGAGAGGTGACGGACGGCTCCATAGAATTCATGGGGCAAAAGATCAACAACAGAGATGCCGAAGACATCGTCAAGATGGGTATTTTTCAGGTTATGGAGGGAAGAAGGGTCTTCAAGGACCTGACGGTGACGGAAAACCTCCTGGCGGGCGCCTATACGCGGAAGGATAAACAGAATATCAAAAGGGACATGGACACCGTCTTCGGATATTTCCCGAAGCTGGAGAACCGCCGCAACCAGGTGGCGGGATATATGAGCGGCGGGGAGCAGCAGATGCTCGCCATCGGGAGGGGGCTGATGGCGCGCCCCAAGCTGATGCTGCTGGACGAACCCTCCCTCGGACTTGCCCCTCTGCTGGTAAAGGAAATTTTCGAGATCGTCAAAAAGATATGCAACGAAGAAAAAACCACGATCCTCCTGGTCGAGCAGAACGCCAATCTCGCGCTGTCCATCGGTCACTACGGATATGTGATGGAAATGGGCAAGGTGGTTCTGGACGGTGAGTGTTCCAAATTAAGGGAAAACGAGGATGTCAAGGAGTTTTACCTCGGCCTTTCCGACGTGGGAAAGAAAAAGAGCTTCAAGGATGCCAAGCATTACAAGCGAAGGAAAAGATGGCTTTCATGAGGCGTATCATTCCACAAACAGACTTAAAGATATCCACGACCCAGGAGCCGGTCCATGCCTAAGCGGGTGAGGGAAGAGAGAAACAAAGGCTTTTACGACGTGAAAGCCGAACGGATGGACAGAGCCGAACGTGCCGCCCATAAGGAACGAGAGTCGCTGAGGATTTTTCGGTATGCCTGTGAAAATGCCCCCGGATACAGGAAATTTCTTGACGAGAGGGGCATCAATCCGGCGGCTGTCAAAAATAACGGCGATTTCTCCCGGCTGCCCGTACTGAAAAAAAACAGGATGCCGGAACTTCACCAGAGCCATCCGCCCTTTGGAGGCTTTCTTGCCGTGCCTCTGGAAAAGCTCAAAAGGATCTATGTGTCTCCCGGTCCCATCTACGATCCGGAGGGCAGAAAAGAGGATTACTGGGGACTGCGGAAATGTCTGTACAACGCAGGCTTCAGGCCGGGAGACATCGTCATGAACACCTTTTCCTATCACCTCACGCCCGCGGGTATTTTCCTCGATGAGGCCTGCAACGGCATCGGATGCGTGACGGTGCCCACCGGTGTGGGTAATACCGAAATCCAGGTAAAAACCATGGCCGGGCTGAAGATAAACGGCTACATCGGCGTCCCATCCTTCCTCATGTCATTGATCAGGAAAATGGAAGAGCTGGGGCATGACACCGCGCAAGATCTGGCCATGGAGATCGCGCTGGTTGCCGGAGAAATATTGTCCCCTTCCCTGAGGAAGGAACTTAACGACTACGGCATCATCGTACGTCAGGGATACATCACCGCCGACCTGGGAGGGGTGGCCTATGAATGCCCGCAGGAAAACGGCATGCACATTTCCGATGACCTGTACATCGAGATCTGCGACCCGACAACCGGAGAGAGGCTGCCGGCCGGCGGTGTCGGTGAGGTGGTGGTGACCGACTTCAGCAATGATTGCTATCCTCTTGTCCGCTACGGCACCGGCGACCTTTCCGCTCTGGATGAGGGGGAGTGCGCCTGCGGGAGAACCTCATACAAACTCAAGGGCATTATGGGCCGGGCGGATGAGGTGACGAAGATCAAGGGGATGTTTGTCCATCCCCGCCAGATTGACGAAGCCGCTGCCGGATTTTCCGCAGAAGTGGAAAAGATCAGAATCGTGGTGACACGGGAGGGCGTCACCGACCGGATGACCGCGGAAATCCTGCTCAGGAAGGGTGTGGAGGGAACGGACGCTCTGAAGACCTCCCTCGAGGAAAGGATAAGGGAAACGACGAAGCTCAGAGGCAGCGTGGTCTTTGTCCCGGAAATCCCCGCCGGGAGCAAGAAAATCGAAGATCGAAGAAAATGGCAATAAGAATCTGTAAAACAGCGCGTCACACAGCGGAAAAAACCGGGAAAGACGTCTGCTGAGAAGCCGTCAGTGCGGATTCAGCCTCATTTCGCAGCCGGGTCTCGTTTCGGTTGCACATGCTGTTGAAATCACGATCTATACAGGGTTTGGGTTTAATCGAACGGGAGGGACGGAATGAAAGGGTTTTTAAATAAGCTTCCGGAACAGGCGATCAGAGTGATTGTGGTCTTTCTGGTCTTGGCAGCAGGGGTGTTTGTGATCAGACAATTCATCATCCCGCCGGAAATGAAAGAGCCGACCTTACAGAAACTCTCATCCATGGAGAGGGAGGCGGACAAGGAAGTGAAGTATGCCGGCGCACAGGCGTGCGGGCCGTGTCATGAGAAGCAGCATGACATCAAGAAAACCGGCTACCACCGGGATCTCTCCTGTGAGTCGTGCCACGGCGCGGCGCAAAAGCACGCGGATAACCCCACGGACGTGAAACCGACCTCGCCGCAAAAGCGCGATTACTGCTCTTACTGCCACACCTACAACTCATCGAGGCCGACCGGCTTCCCGCAGATCAATCCGGACACACACAACCCGCGGAAGCCCTGCATCACCTGTCACGACCCCCACAATCCCAAACCGCCCCAGACCCCCCGTTCCTGCACGGCCTGCCATGCCCAGATTGAAAGGACCAAGGCGGCCTCCTATCATGCCCTGCTGGGGTGCACCGTCTGCCACAGCACGCCGGAAAAGCACAAGCTGTCGCCGAGGACCGTCACACCGACGAAACCGGATACGCGGGAATTTTGCGGAAAGTGTCACGATAAAGCGTCCCCGGGCAAAGGGGTGCCGGCGGTCGACATGAACGCTCACGGGGAAAAATATGTTTGCTGGCAGTGCCACTATCCACACATGTTAGGAGGGATCTAATGGATCGACGTGACTTCTTGAAAAATGTCTGTTTGTTTATCTCATCCGGGGCCTTCGTTGGGGGACTCTCACCGGAAGTCTGGGCAAAGATGATTCACAAGGATTATGATCCCGCCAAACACTATTACGGCATGGGAATAGACATCGACAGGTGCATCGGCTGCGGCAGGTGCATGCAGGCCTGCAAGACGGAAAACGATGTCCCCGATGTTCCTTATTACTTCCGCACCTGGGTGGAGAGATACGTGATCAAGACCGACAGGAGCGTGACCGTCAAAACGATCAGCACAAGCCTTGAGGATCCGGCGGATACTTTCGTGGAAAAGGATATGCTGCGCAGTTTCTTCGTCCCGAAGCTCTGCAATCAGTGCGATCACCCTCCCTGCGTGCAGGTCTGCCCGGTGGGGGCGACCTTCAAGACCGATGACGGCGTCATCCTGGTCGATGAAAAGCGCTGCATCGGCTGCCGGTACTGCATTCAGGCCTGCCCGTATGGGGCGCGCTACCTCCATCCGAAAACCAGGGTCGCAGACAAATGCACCTTCTGTTACCATCGCCTGGTCCGGGGGTTGCTCCCCGCCTGCGTGGAGGTTTGCCCGAAACAAGCCCGGGTCTTCGGCGACATGAAGAGCATCGCCAGCCCCTTGGGAAGGTTCACCCGGATGAACAAGACGCACGTCCTCAAACCCTCCTTGAATACGGACCCCAAAGTCTATTACGCAAATCTTGATGGCGAGGTGAACTGATATGGAAGCAGTCCAGAATTTTATGGAACTTTCCCAGCAGGTGGTCGGATTCATCTATCCGAACGAGATCGAGATCCACTGGTCGATCCTGATCGTGGTCTATCCGTACATCACCGGACTCGTCGCCGGGGCCTTCATCCTCGCCTCCCTCGTCAAGGTGTTCAACGTCAAGGAACTGCAGCCCACCTACCGGCTGGCCCTGCTGACGGCACTGGCCTTTCTCTTGATCGCCCCCCTGCCCCTGCAGCTCCATCTGGGACGGCCGGAGCGCTCCTACGAGATGTTCATGACCCCCAACCTCACGTCCGCGATGGCCATGTTCGGCTTCGTTTATCTCTGGTATCTGATGTCGGTGCTCCTGCTGGAAATCTGGTTCGAATACCGGCGGGACATGATCGTCTGGTCCGGCGAGGCGACGGGGCTGAAGAAGTGGACGCTCAAGGTCCTCTCACTTTTCTCCACCGATATCAGCGAAAAGGCCGTCGCCTTCGACAAGAAGACGGTGAAGGTGATCACGGTGATCGGCATCCCCTCGGCTTTCCTGCTCCACGGTTACGTCGGCTTCATCTTCGGCTCCATCAAAGCCAACCCCTGGTGGAGCAGCGTCATGATGCCGGTCGTGTTTCTCTTTTCGGCCATCGTCTCGGGGATCGCCATCGTCATGCTGCTCTACATGATCATCATGCCGCTCCGGGGCGGAAAGATCGACATGAAATGTCTGGACAAGGTGGCCTCTTTCCTCTTCTACGCCGTCATCGTCGATTTCTCGATCGAGGTCCTCGACTTCATCCACCGCCTTTATGAAAGCGAAGAGTCGATCAAGATCCTCTCCCAGCTGGTCACCACAAAGCTCTTCATGAGCCTGGTCGTCCTCCAGATCCTCCTGGGAATGTTGCTCCCCCTGGGGATCATGGTGGTCATCAAGGTCTTCAAACTTCAGGAGGAATTACGAAGGCTGCTCTATTTCGTCTGCGCCGTGCTGATCCAGATGGGGATCTTCAGCACCCGGTGGAACGTGGTGATCGGCGGGCAGCTGTTTTCCAAGAGCTTCCGGGGATTGACGACTTACAAGATGGAGCTGATGGGGATAGAGGGTTTTCTCGTCGCGCTGACGTTGTTGATCCTCCCCTTTGTCATCCTCTCGATTTTGATCAAGCTCCTGCCGCCCTGGAAGAGGGAGGAGCTGGCAGGTAACTGAATCCCGGGGTGCAATCCCGGCCCTGTTCGGTCGATGGACAAAACGGTCAGGTGTCGCCGGCCCCCGGGGCAAGGCAGAGACAATCCGCTCAGGTGAAGGTTCGCTCGAACAGTTCCACTATCGCTTTTTTGCCGTTCCCCTGAAGGTAACGCGTCCCCGTACCGGCAAAATGAAGGTGGGTGATGACCGGTTCGTCTCCCTTCTCCCGTTCAACCCAGTCCTCCTGATTCCAGCGGAACCAGGCATCGCGTCTTTGATCGAACACGTACAGAGGCTTGTTGCATATCTTCGCAAACTCGGCGCCCCATCCCGTACCCCCCTTGACGGTCTTGTCGGCCAGGATCTCCCCCACCACATAAATCTCCTGCCCGTAGTTGACCTGGTACCAGATGCTCTGCAGGATCTTCCGGAGGGTGGGACCTTCCGTGTAGCGGCGGTTCATCAATTTTGAGACATAGGTCAGGCTCACGTCGCCGTTTTTCAGCTCTTCGTGATTCAGGACACGCAGACCTCTTTTGCGAACGATATTATGGCCTTCGAACGTGAAGTTCACTTCTTCTATTTCAAAGCGCTCCGCATTCGCGCCAAATTCCGCTTCCGCCCCTTGAGCTCCGCCGCTAAAAAGAATGGCATTTTTCTTTTTCATTCCGCTTCCTTTCTTTATCCCGGCCTCGATAGGGATGGATGACCGGAACCAAATCTGTATTTCAAACGATCTGATTTTCATTTAATCTATCACGTTAAGGCGGTTTATTGAAAGATTTTTTTCTTGTCGTCGCGCAAGGGGACCCTTAAGAGGGTGCGGGTCGGCATTCCCTTCCCTTCACGGCATCCAGGCGCCTCTTGCTTTCGGGCCTCCTTTTCATTAAGGTGTGAGCCCTGAATCAAAGAACGGGGGTTGGAATCGTTGCGAGTCGATTTTCCCATCAAACGTCGGTTTCGGCAAAGGCTGCTTTCCTGGTATGATGAACAGGCAAGATCCCTGCCCTGGCGGGAAACAAGGGATCCATACAGAATATGGGTCTCGGAGGTCATGCTCCAGCAAACCCAGGTAAAGACGGTGGAGGTGTACTACGGCCGGTTCATCGGCCGTTTCCCGTCGGTGGCGGATCTGGCGCGGGCCGCTCCGGACGAAGTGATGAAGGCCTGGGAAGGGCTGGGTTATTACAGCCGGGCGCGTCATCTCCATCAGGCCGCGCGCGAAGTCGTCGAGAGGTTCGCCGGCCGCATACCCGAGACCCGCGAAGATTGGCTCTCCCTCCCCGGCATCGGCCGCTACACGGCCGGCGCGATTTTGAGCATCGCCTTCGGAAAGCCCGAGGCCGTGCTCGATGGGAATGTGATCCGCGTGCTGTCCAGGATATTCTATATCACGGAAGACGTCCGGAAGGCCTCCACCCGGAGGATGCTTTGGTCGCTTTCGGAGAACCTTCTTCCGCAGAGCCGCATCGGGGATTACAATCAGGCATTGATGGAATTGGGCGCCCTGACATGCCGAACCGGGAATCCCCTCTGTTCGGACTGCCCGGTGTCCCGGATGTGCGAGGCCAACCGGCTCTCCCTGCAGAAAGAGCTCCCCGTCAAATCCCCGCGGAAGCCCGTTCCCCATTATGAGGTCACGGCCGGTATCATCTGGCGGAACGACCGGTTCCTGATAACACGCCGGCCGCCGAAAGGATTGCTGGGAGGACTCTGGGAGTTCCCGGGGGGAAAGCTCGAAGCGGGCGAGGACCTTTCGGACTGCCTGAAAAGAGAGATCCGTGAGGAGCTGGGAATCGCGATCGAGGTAGGCGTTCACCTGACCTCGGTGGATCATGCGTACACCCACTTCAGAATCACCCTTCACGCCTTCGAATGCCGGTACCGGGGGGGGCGTATCCGCCTCATCGGAATCGATGATTACCGATGGATCCTTCCCCGGGAACTCGGCGGATTCGCCCTTCCGGCCGCCGATCACAAGATCATCGCCCTGTTGAAGAACGGGAAATACGGGGGGATGGACTGAAGA
Organism: Deltaproteobacteria bacterium; assembly: GCA_023487865.1. Lineage (GTDB taxonomy): Bacteria > Desulfobacterota > Syntrophia > Syntrophales > UBA5619 > JAKAFS01. The sequence continues at coordinate 20,126 of JAMDBG010000167.1, forward strand.
CGCGCAACGGTCAAAAGGCGGGCCCTGCGAACTCATGCTCTCGGAACGAAAAGAATCTACTGAAAGGAAGCGCAATGCTTCTCCAAAAACTCCCGGACCCTTCCATACTCCTGTTCCAGTGCCGCAAGGCGGTCTTTGGCTCCCTCCAGCCTCTTGTCATGCCCCATCACCTCCAGTTCTTTACAGATCCCCGAAAAGGCCAAGGCGCCAATATAGGCGCTAGAAGACTTGAGGGTGTGGGCTGCCCGGTGCAGGGCGTCGGCATCACTGCCGTTTACAGCCTCGCAAACGCTCTTCATCAGTCCGGAGGATGTTTCCAGATATAATAAAAGAACCCTTTTGAGGAGATTTCCCGCTCCGGGCGGCTGGGGGGGGATCATCTTGTCGAGGACGCTCCAGTCTATTGGAGGGGACCCTTCCTGCCGGCCAAGGTCCCTGTCCGCCTCTTTCCGCACACCCGTACGGGGAGGATCGTGCTCCTCTGGGGCCTTCCGAACCTCCTCGGGTCGTGTGAGCCATCTGTCGAGGATAGAGCGAATGTCTGCAATACGGAAAGGTTTGCTGAGATAATCATCCATTCCCGCCTGCAGGCATCTGTTCCTGTCTTCCTCGGTGGCGTATCCGGTCAGGGCCACGATCGGAACACGGCCCGCTCCACCCTCCCCCCGGTGTTTGTTTTCCATCTCCCTGATCACTCGGGTCGCCTCATAACCGTCCATTTCGGGCATATGGCAGTCCATGAAAATCATATCAAACCTCTGCGGGGCAAAGGCAGCCGCCGCCTCACGTCCGTTTCCCGATATTTCCACCCTGCAGCCGCAATGCTCCAGTATCCTCCTCCCTACGTCGCGGATCGAGGAATCGTCGTCGACCATCAGGATGCGGAATGTCGATCCCTTTTCTCCTTCATTCATACCGCTCCTCCATCACTTTGTTTATCCGGAACCGCCAAGGAATCGAAAGGCCGGGCCTTACACCGTTGCCTTCTGCGTGTGGGCCGAGACTGCCTCGACGATTTGCGGCCACGCCCCGCCGTGCGGCAGATCGTGCCCCATACCGTTTATCAGCATCAGTTGCGCCTCCGGGATGGCTTTGGCAGTATCCCTGCCTCCCTCCACCAACACCAGAGGGTCATCGGTTCCATGAATAACCAGCGCCGGCGCCGTCACCGCAGCCAGGAACGGCCCTCTGTTGACCTGCGTCAGGATAGCAAGGAGCTGGCGAACCATGCCCTGAGGATAGAAGCAGCGGTCGTAGCTCTCGGCCATCATCCTGCGGGTCCATTTTTCATCGAGGGGGAAACCGGGCCCGGCAATGGTTTTGAAGACCCCAAGCATGTGCTCGATGTTCGCCTCCCGCTCGCGGGGAGGCGGGGCGATGAGCTTCCCGATCACCTCCGGCTTCGGTTGGGGAAGTTGAGGATTGCCGGTAGTTGAGTAAATGGAGACCAGACTCCGGACGCGGGAAGGATGCCGAATCACAATCGTTTGGGCGATCATCCCCCCCATGGACATGCCGCAGATGTGGGCCTTCCTGATTCCAAGAGCATCCAGGAGACCTACCGCGTCGTCGGCCATATCATCCAGGGTGTATGGCGTCGCAATTTTCTCTCCCTGCATGATCTTCCCGAAGGTTTCGATGAGGTTCGGCACGCCGGCTTCATCGAATTTGGTTGAAAGCCCGGCGTCCCGGTTATCAAATCGGATGACGTAGTGGCCGCGTTCTGCGAGATCCCTGCAGAGGTCAGCATCCCAATGGATCATCTGCCCACCCAGTCCGATGATCAGAAGCAGCGGTCGGCCGGATGGGTCTCCGAATGTTTCATACTCGATTTGAATACCATTGGCAGTGACTCTCGGCATTTCGGCACCTCCCTATTGCCTTGACTGCCACGATTCTTGTTCCTTATGAGGCGCAGGGACACGACCGTCGATCGCATTGGACAAGAACTTCATGCCTGATTGGAAATTTACGACAGCTGCCCCCGTGAGTCAAGGAGAATGAACGACAAGGCCGGCTGGCGCCGCCATCCCTCCACTTGCTCCGAAAGTTCTCGGTCACCAGCCGGGAATCCCTCCTATTTTACCTGAACTGGACACGGGATGCGGCCGATTAAAATATTCCCGCCCTTTCAACCCATTTGCCATTGACAGGCGCTGCGCCCTTCACCTATACTACCCCCGCCTTCAGGCAGGTTTCCATGTATCCTGCGGGAAGCGAACAATACACATAAGGAGAATGGAAACACAACCTATGGCGGACATGCTGATCACCCTTGTCGATCTTTTTCTGCATCTCGACCGGTACCTCGGGGACATCCTTCAATACTTCGGCGTCTGGACCTATATCCTGCTCTTTCTGATCATCTTCTGCGAAACGGGACTGGTCGTGACGCCGATCCTCCCGGGAGATTCGCTCCTCTTCGGCCTGGGTGCCTTTGCCGCCAACCCTTATCTCAAGGGACCGCTGGAAGTGGAATGGCTCTTCATCACGCTTTCGATTGCGGCCATCGCCGGGGATACGGTGAATTATTCCATCGGCCATTACATCGGTCCCAAGGTGTTTCATGACGGGAAATACCGCTTCCTGAAGAGGGAGTACCTGGACCGGACCCATCAGTTCTATGAAAAGCACGGTGGCAAGACGATCGTTATCGCGAGGTTCATCCCGATCATCCGCACCTTTGCCCCCTTTGTGGCCGGTATCGGAGAGATGACCTACCCCCGGTTTATCTCCTACAACGTCATCGGCGGCATCGCATGGATCGGCATGTTCATCTTCGGGGGGTATTTCTTCGGAAATCTGCCCCTGATCAAAAACAATTTCACCCTGGTCATCATCGCGATCGTCATCCTGTCCGTCATGCCCGGGGTGATCGAATACTTCCGCCAGCGGAGGGAAACCACCTGACGTCGGACGGCCCGCCGCAAACGGCGCCGATTCCGGGCAGGGCTGTCCCGCGCATAGATGGGAGACCGAGATGAAAGGGATAAAGTTCCGCGTCATACTTCCGCTCATGCTGCTGGCGCTGTTCGGACCCGTGGCGGCCGGCAGCGCGGCGGAAGATAAGAGCATCATCAAAATCGGCAGCGATGTCGTCATCGAGGCGGGGCAGAGGGTCCGCAATGTGGTCGCGATCGGCGGCCAGATCACCGTCAGCGGCGCCGTGGATAATCATATCGTGGCCGTCGGAGGTTCTGTGGTCCTGACGAAGACGGCGTTCGTGGGGGGCAACATCGTCTCCCTGGGCGGGGTCATCGTCGCGGCAAGGGATTCGCAGGTCGGCGGGAGTCTGACGGAAATCAACTCCTCCAACCTTTACGATATTCTTTCGACGGCCATGAGCGCGGAATGGGAGGGGTGGTCCTGGATCTTTGCCATCATCTCGCTCGCCATATTTCTCGTCATCATGGTCCTGGCGCTCCTGATCGTCGCCCTTTTGCCGAAACCGGTCCGCGTCGTCGCGGATGCGATCAGCGAAAACACCTTCAAAGTGGTCCTCTGCGGCATCCTGGGACTCGTCCTGATCGCCCCCCTGGCACTGCTGCTGACCATATCGGTCGTGGGGATCGCGCTTATCCCCCTGGAAGTGATCATCGTCGTCTGTTCCATCCTCCTGGGTTTCATCGCCCTCGGCCAACTCATCGGCAGGAAAGTCTACCAACTCCTCAAGCGCCCGAATCCGGGCATGATCCGTGAAACCTTCTGGGGTCTGATCATCCTCTGGCTGATCGGCTGGCTCCCTTACATCGACTGGATGGTCAA
>JAMDBG010000167.1:23900-45821 GCA_023487865.1 Deltaproteobacteria bacterium
CCTTCGTCCTCGGAGGACACGGGGACACGATGGTGCCGCTGCCCCGTTATTCGACGGTGGCCGGTATTCCGATCACCGAGCTGATCCCGAAGGACCGGCTGGATGGTCAAGGCCGTCGCCATCGTGATCGGCCTGGGGGCCACCCTCGTCACACGATTCGGAACCCATCGAGGCTGGAGGTGTACGCCGCCCCCTCCCGCCGCTGCCGCCGACGGTCTCGGAAAATGAATCACGCCGCGTTCCCGCCTGCCGACCGGATCGAGGTCAATCGCGCAAAAAAAGAAGGCCCTCCCTTTCGGAAAGGCCTTCTTCCGGTGAATTTTTATAAGAATGGCTACGCCATTTTCTTCATCGCATTGACGAGTTCCTGCACCGAAGCCGCCGATTTCTTCAAGGCGGCATCCTCTTCGGCGGTCAGTTTGATCTGAATGACTTCTTCGATACCCCCCTTGCCCAGTTTTACGGGTACGCCGATGAACAGACCTTTGATCCCGTACTCGCCATCCAGATAGGCGGCGCAGGCCAGGATCTTCTTCCGGTCCTTCAGGATCGATTCCGCCATCTCCACCGCCGAGGAGGCAGGCGCATAAAAGGCGCTCCCCGTTTTCAGGAGGCTCACGATCTCCGCCCCGCCGTTCCTGGTCCGAGTGACGAGCGCATCCAGCCGGTCCTTCGGGATCAGCTCGGTGATCGGAATACCGGCCACCGTCGAATAACGGGGCAGCGGCACCATCGTGTCCCCGTGTCCTCCGAGGACGAAGGCGTGAATGTTCTCCACGGACACGTTGAGCTCCATTGAGATGAAGGAGCGGAAACGGGCCGAATCGAGGACGCCGGCCATGCCGATCACGCGGTTCTTCGGGAAGCCGCTGACGTCATGGGCGACATGGCACATCGCATCGAGGGGGTTGCTGACGATGATCAGCGTGGCTTGGGGGGAATACTTCACGACCTGCTCGGTGACCTTCGTCATGATCCCCTTGTTGGTGGCCAGCAGATCATCCCTGCTCATGCCCGGTTTCCGAGGGATGCCGGCGGTGATGATGACGATGTCCGAATCCCTGGTTTCCTCGTAGCTGTTGGTACCGATGAGGTGCGCGTCATGCTTCTCGACCGGGGCCGCCTCCGCCAGATCGAGGGCCTTCCCCTGCGGGACGCCTTCAATGATATCCACCAGAACCACATCGCACAATGCCTTTTCGCACAGACGCTGCGCCGCGGTCGCGCCGACATTGCCTGCACCGACAACGGTGACTTTCTTATCCATGGTACTCCTCCTCTTACTCGCTTTTTATGAACCCCAGGCACCCGATCCCCATCGGACCGGCAAGCCCGGAGTCATCAGATTGAAACAAACCGGATAAAAGAGGCTTCCGGCTTCACCCAAGAACCCCGAAAAGCTTTTCTGTTGCAAATTAAATGCATGTATTATATAAGCTTTCCGTTATCGAAACGCTAACATAAGCTTCCCAGGATATCAAGGAGAAATTTCTTTGACAAACCGTACTGTACTGGTGACGGGAGCGGCTGCGGTTCATCATTACACTCATTAGGAGAAGGGAAACACATGGGTAAGTTATTTGGTACGGACGGTATCCGGGGAGTCGCCAACGAATATCCCATCACGGCGGAAATGGCCATGCACATCGGCCGCGCCACAGCGCACCTCTTCAAGAAAAAAGGCCATCTTCCCAAGATCATCATCGGCAAAGACACACGCCTTTCCGGATACATGCTCGAGAATGCCCTCGTTTCAGGGATCTGTTCCATGGGCGTCAACGCCATCCTGGTCGGGGTGATCCCCACGCCGGGGATCGCCTATCTCACCAACAGCATGCGGGCCGACGCGGGCATCATCATCTCGGCCTCTCACAATCCATTCCAGGACAACGGCATCAAGATCTTCAGCAGCGACGGCTTCAAGCTCCCGGATGAGACGGAGGGGGCCATCGAAGAGATCATCTTCGCAAACAACCTGCACACGCTCCATCCCTCCCCTTCCGAACTGGGAAAGGCCTACCGCATGGACGACGCCCGGGGCCGCTATATCGTTTTTCTGAAGCATACCTTCCCCAAGGAATATTCCCTGGAGGGAAGCCGGATCATCCTGGACTGCTCCAACGGAGCCACTTACCGCGTCGCCCCGGACACCTTTTCCGAACTGGGCGCGGATGTCTCCACCCTCTTCGATGAACCGAACGGGAAAAACATCAACCTCCACTGCGGTTCCCAGCACCCCGAGGCCCTGGCGGAGGAGGTCCTGAAGACCAAGGCGGACGTCGGTTTCGCCTTCGACGGCGACGGCGACCGCCTGATCGCCGTGGACGAGACGGGTACGGTCCTGACCGGAGACCAGATCCTCGCCATTTGTGCGAGCGTCATGAAGAAGGAGGGTTCTCTCACGAACAACCTGGTCATCAGGACAGTCATGAGCAACATCGGGCTGAGTGTTTCCCTTCAGAAACTGAACATCGACTCCTTCATCACCAAGGTCGGCGACCGCTATGTCCTCGAGGAGATGCTGGCCCGCGGCGCCTCCATCGGCGGCGAGGATTCGGGACATCTGATCTTCCTGCAGCACCACACCACGGGAGACGGAATCGTCACCGCCCTGCAGGTCGCGGCGGCGATGAAAAAGGAAGGCAAACCCCTCTCCGAGCTCGCCAGGATCATGAAGGTCTTCCCCCAGGTGCTGATCAATGTGACCGTCAAGTCCAGGCCCGATATCGAGACGGTGCCCGAGATCATGGCCGCCATCCAAGACGTGGAGGCGAAACTGGGGGATCAGGGGCGAGTCCTGGTCCGCTATTCAGGCACCCAAAATATGTGCCGGGTCATGGTGGAAGGGCCGTCGCAGGAAGAGACGGGCGCTTACTGCAGACAAATCGCCGACGTCGTGAAAAAGAAGCTTAACGCTTAATCCACCGCTTCTTTGCCTTTGGCTGTCAACCAGCAGGCATCGTAAGGATCGCCGGCCACGGTTCCGCCCAATCCGGTTTCGACAAAGCCTTTGTAGCAGAGGGTCTCCAGCACCGCCTTGTCCGCTTTGGTGGGGCAGATGATGTCAATCCATGTCGCGCGCTTATAGGCACCCCCGATATACGGATTGTCGGCGATCCTGCAGAGCATCTCTTTTTCTTCCCGGGTCAGTTCCATCTCTTTCTCCTGTTCCAGCGATCCAATCCTGCCTATTGGCGCTCTCTTTGAGCCAGTTTCATTAATGATCCACCGCCGACATATTTGACGTCGGCGCAGCCCCTTTCCTTGAGGACGCGCGCCGCCTCGGAGGAACGCACCCCCTTGGAGCAAATACAAACCACAGCCTTGTCCTTCGGCACCTGCCCGCAGTTCACCCGGAATTCTTCAAAGGGCACGTTCAGCGTGTCCTTTTCCGGGAGGGGCCGATCGAAGACCTCCCCGGTCCGGCGGACGTCGACGATACACCGGTCGTCGAGATCGGCGTCCGGCGGGAGGGATTGAATCCCTTCCCGGAGCTCATTTCGGGCGGTGCAGGCGATCGAATACAGAGGATCGACAGCCGGAGCAAAAGGCGGTGCATAGGCGAACTCCGCATCGAGCAGGTCCTCGAGTGTTCCGCCCTGCCTGAGGAGCGAGGCAAACACATCCACCCGCTTGACCACTTCCCCCTTGCTGTAACCCTGGAGCCCCAAGAGTCTGGTCGTCTTCCTGTCGTAGAGAAGTTTCAAATGGAGGTTCTCAGAGCCGGGATAGTAATCGGCCCTGTCCGTGAAGCTCCCCCACGCCGCACCCACATCGAATCCGGCATCCTCCGCCGCTTTGGTCGTGAGCCCGGTGGAGGATATATTCATATCGAAGACCTTCAGCGCTCCACTGCCCGCCACCGGCCCGAATCGCTCGTCGCCCCCGCCCAGGTTCGAACCGATCACCCGCCCCGCCCGATTGGCCAGCGAACCGAGCGGAAGGACAACCGGCTTCTCCGAAACGAGATGCCTCAGCTCCACACAGTCGCCGGCGGCGAAGATATTCGGATCGCTCGTGGTCATCCTCTCGTCCACGACAATCCCGCCCGTCTTGCCGATCTTGAGTCCGCAACCGGCGGCAAGGGTGCTGTCGGGCTTCACGCCTATGGCGATGATGACATGATCCACCGCAAAATCGCCTTTTGGCGTTTTGAGGGTGACGCCGGCATTGGATTCCACGACCCCCTGCAGCGGACAATTCGTGTGGATTTCCACCCCTTCGCCCTTCATATAGGCTTCCACGGCCCGGGCCATTTCCGGATCGAGCATGGCGGGCAAGAGGGTGGGAGCGGCATCAAAAAGGACCGCCTTGGCGCCCCACATGGCCGTAAATGCCTCGGCCAGCTCACAGCCGATGGGCCCGGCGCCTACGAGCCCGACCTTACCTATCTGTCCGGATTGGAGAGACTTCCGCAAGGCCATTGCATCCTCGAGGATCCGGAAAGTGGATACACGCGGGCCGTTCCCGGCGATTCCGGGAGGCACGATCGGTATGGCTCCGGTGGCCAGGATCAATTTGTCGTAGAGATACTCTTTGGTCTCCCCCGTCAGAAGGGACTTACAGACGACTTTGCGGGCGTCCCGATCGATCCGTTCCACCTCGGTTTGGACAACGACCTCCAGCCCCTTGGCCTTCCGGAAGAAATCCGGGTCCCGGATCACCCCATACGCCGTCTCGCGGAGTTTATCGGCAGTCTCGATATCGCCGGAAACCAGATAGGGCATCCCGCAGGCCCCATAGGAAATGAATTTGCCCCGGTCGATGACGGTAACGGCGGCGTCGGGCAAAAGCCTTTTGGCCCGGGCGGCGGCTCTGAGACCGGCCGCGTTGGCCCCTACCGCCACGATTCGCATGATCCCCTTCCTGCTCATCGGGTACTCCTTTGGCAAGTTGCCGATGGTGAAAGACTCGCTTTTTGTGCGGTGAGGATACGAACGGAGCCCCTGTCTGTCAAGGAGATTTTGCCGCCGCCCTGGCCGGCGATGACCGCTTCCGGGGGCGGATCTTGCCGCGTCATGCCGGCAGCATCTGCAGAAGTTCCTCCGGCGTACTCACACCGATGTCGGTCAGTTCCGGCCAGAGAAAACGGCGGGTTCTGTCGACATGAATGGTGGCAACCCCTGCGTTTCGCCCTGTCTGCAGATCGAATACGTAATCTCCCACCATGACCATCTCTGCAGGGATCGTTCCCCACATGGCGCAGAGCTGAAAGAGCCCCTCCGGATCAGGCTTGGGCAGCGCATCGTCCCGGCCGAGGATGCATTCTTCCGGGAAATATCCACCGAGTCCGAGGCTATCGAGTGCCCTGACCGCGATATCGCGCGTATTTCTGGTCAATATACCTATTCGCGAACCCCGCCGTTGCAAGGCTTCAATGAGTTGAACCGTTCCCGGCGCCGGTGCGATCCGCTCCAGGAGTTCCGTCTCTATTGCGGTGAGCTTGTCATGAAGCGGCTGCGCCTCCGGACCGGGGAGGGACGCCAGGTAACCGAGGATATCGATCCCATCCGGGACGCCCAGGGCCTGCCGGATGACGGAGAAATCATGGACGGGCAACGTAAGGGTCCCATCCAGGTCGAACACCCAGTGGTTCCTCGCCAGGATGGCCTCTGCCTTATCGGTCAATGTCCTGTTACTCATGAGTACCCTGTCCTGTTATCCACCATTTTCTCCACACGATTGCCGTCTTCATAGACTCTGCCGATTAAAAAAGCAAGCGCTTACCAAAACGCCCTTGACACGCGGGAGCGTTTTTGTTAGGCGTGGCGCCATAAAGGAATTCCTGCCGGTCAGGTCCGGCTCGACATGCGAATCACCCCGTCCACAGGACGGGGCTTCCCGGCAAGGGAGTGTTCTGTCTTGTATTGCGTCCTCTATCCCGGCCTAAAAGGCGGAGTGTAAGGGCGCGCTCCCGGTCATGAGGAGGGGGTCTTGATCAAGGCGGCGGTCATCGGCCTCGGATGGTGGGGGCAGTTACTCGTCCGGCACCTGCAGGGCAGAAGCGACCGGATCCGATTCGTGCGCGGTGTGGAGATCCGCCCGGAGCCGGTTCGCGGATTCGCTGCGGAAAAGGGATTCATCCTGACCTCCGAATATCAGGACGCCCTCGATGACCCCAAGGTCGAGGCCGTTGTTCTCACCTCTCCTCAGGACCTCCATGAAGAACAGATCCTCCGCGCCGCCGGGGCCGGCAAGCACGTGTTCTGCGAAAAACCCCTTGCCATGAACCGGGCCGCCGCCGAACGAGCGGTCACCGCCTGCGAGCGCGCCGGCGTGATCCTCGGCGTGGGTCATGAACGCCGTTTCGAGCCGGCCATGATCGAAATCAAGCGGTTGATCGACAGCGGCGAACTCGGCACCGTTCTGCATGCGGAGTCGAATTTCAGCCATGACACCCTGAAGGACCTCCCCTCCGACAACTGGCGGGTATCCGACCCCTTCGTCCCCGCGGGCATGACCGGCATGGGGATCCATCTGACGGATTCCTACATCCACATGCTGGGCCCCGTGGAGAGCCTCTACGCCCAGCCGGCACGGCGGGTGACCGGATGGAAGGCGGGCGACATCATCTCCGTCAGCTTCAAGTTCAAAAGCGGTGTGACGGGGCATCTCAACTCGATCCTCGCAACTCCTTTCTTCATGCGTTACCATGTATTCGGCACGGAGGCCTGGGTGGAAGCGCGCGACACGGTGCGTCCCGAGGCGGAAGGGTTGGTTCATTTCACCGTCCGCCGAAAAGGGGAAGAACCCGTCTTGCGAGAACTGCCCTCGATCAATTCGGTGGTCGCCAACATCGAGGCGTTCTCCGCCGCCGTAACCGGCGAAGCCGAATATCCGTTTACACGCGAAGAGAAGATCGGCAACATCGCCGTTCTGGAAGCCATTGCGCAGTCGGTGGAAAGCGGCATGCCGGTCACCGTATCCTCCTGATCGAGTCCCGATCAAACGACAGGGACCTTTCGGAATCAGGCCCCGTCTGGAAAGGACGAGCTCTTCCTTTGCGCAGCCGGAATATCTTTGTATACCTCCATCAAGTTGAGGTAGTTGTTTCTGATCCGGTGCATCACGGCAAAATCCTTTTCCGTGAGTTCCCGGACGACTTTGGCCGGTATTCCCACTGCCATCGACCTCGGGGGAATGATGGTTCCGGATGTCACCACCGAACCGGCCCCGACGATGGCCTCCTCGCCGATCCGGGCTCCGTTCAGGACGGTGGCGCCGATTCCGATGAACGCCCCCCGTTCGATATGACACCCATGGACCGTCACCCGATGACCGAGGACGACATCGTCTTCCAGCACGAGGGGGAAACCGTTACTTGCCACATGGAGGATACAGGCGTCCTGGATGTTGCAACGCGCGCCCACCCGGATGGGGTTGACATCCCCGCGGATGACGCAAAAGAACCAGACATTGGCCCTGGCTCCCAGTTCCACATCGCCGATGATCACGGCATTATCGGCGACAAAAACGGTTGGATCGATTTTGGGGCTCATCCCCTGGAAATCAAGAATCATGATTTAACCTTCCACTGCTGGCCTCAATCAAAACGGAGGCGCATCCGACGCCTTCCGTCAGGACGATCAATGGTGATCGAGGCCGGCATCCTTTCCTATTGTTGAAGTCCGTTGAATTTGGCGGGCACTATAGTGGGAGGTGCTCTCCATGTCAACCCCATCCGAGAGGGTCTATACATCTCAATGGTTTATAAATCTTCTTGACATCGAAGACTGTTTTTCCTAATCTCCTTTCAAACAAAGGTAAGTTCTTTACTACCTTACCTTACTTACAAAACAGGGGGTTCTATGTTCAAAAAAGACAGTGACAAAAATGTTGGGCTGAGAATGATCCTCATCATTGGATTATGTTTGTTGGGCGCAGGATCCGGCCTTGCCGGTGAAAAACGAGCCATGAGCGGCTGGGAATTGAATAGCCCTTACAATAAGTTATACAAGGCCAGTGAGATGGATTCTTTCAAGGGAACGGTTGTTGCGGTAAAAGAGGTGGTACCGATGCCCGGTATGTCCCCGGGTCTTGCTTTAGAAGTCAGTGAATCGAAGGGAGAAACGATTACCGTTCACCTGTGCCCCGCCTCGTTCGAGAACAGCAAAAGCATTCGCATCAAAAAAGGGGATAGGGTAAAAGTCTCCGGCGTGTGGGCCGAAATCAATAAAAAAGATGTTTTTATGGGATCAAAAGTAACAAAGGGCGACTATTCCTTCAAAGTCAGACTGACAAAAGACGGCACCCCTTTCTGGACCATGACTCCGAGTCAGTTGGCCAAAGAAAGGCAAGATCAATAGTCGGCCATCCGTCGTTTTCTGCAATGCGCTTTCTGCTTTTGATGTGTCAGACAGCCAAGCTCTTCATTCCCAGTCAGTCTTTCCTGGAGAAAAAGCAGGGGACTCCGTCCCCGACCGTCAGATATTGACCACCACCCGCAGGCCGTCTCCCGGTCTTTTATCCACCCAGTCCAAGGCATCCTTGACGTGGTCGAGATCGAAACGGTGGGTGATCAGGGTGTGCAGATCGATCTTCCCGCTTTCCACTGCCTTGATGGCCATGTGGAAATCCTTCGGAACCATCCCTTTGCTGCCGATTATCTTGATCTCCTTGAAGTACATCGCGTAACCATTGAAGTTGTCCATGCCGGCCGGGGCGATCCCGAAGAGCAGCACGGTCCCTCCCAGCCGAACCATGTCCATGGCCTGACGCAGCGTGGCGCTGGAACCGACGCTTTCGATGGCCAGGTCGACGCCCAGCCCTCCGGTGGCCTCTTTCACAGCGGAAACCGGGTCCACCTCCCCGGCGCTGATGATCCTCGCTCCGAATTTTTCGGCGATGTCGAGTTTCCACCGGCTGCGGGTGACGGCAAAAACCGGGTCCGCGCCGCTGATGACGGACAACCTGGTTTGCAGCAGACCGGCCGCTCCCTGTCCGATGACAGCGACCGTATCGCCGGGGGTTATGTTGATCTTCTCGTGGGAGCGAAAGACCGTCGCCAGGGCGATCAAGCTGGTCCCGTCTTCATAAGAGATGCTGTCCGGAATCTTGATGCAGTTGCAGTCGGGAACGGCGACATACTCCGCAAACGCTCCGTCCATTTCCCGGCCCATCAGGCCGCCGTTGGGGCAGAGATTGACTTTCCCGGCATAGCAGTAGGCGCAATGACGGCAGAAAATGAGGGAATTCAAGACGACACGGTCCCCGACCTTGAAATCGGCGACATCGGGACCGACTTCCACGATCCTGCCTGTGGATTCGTGCCCCTGGATTACCGGCAGGCGGGGTACGGATATTTTTCCATTATAGATGGCGACATCCGTGCCGCAGACGGCGGTGGCCTTTACATTCACGACGACATAGCCGGGCCGCACCATTGAGCGTGGGACATCCTCAACGGTCAGTGCATAGGGTCTCCTCAGTACGGCTGCTTTCATGCTCCCCTCTCCTTACGTTCCATTCTAACGCCCCCCGCGTCAATCGGCGCCTCATTTCCACCTCTTAATCTATAGCCTTTTTGCTCTCCTGTTTCAATGGAAACAAGGCGTGTGACCGTTGAGTCAAATACAGGTTGCGACCGAACGCCGGCACCCGCAACGCCCCTTTTCCTAAAATGAATCATCCAGGGCGGGGGGCACGATTGAAAACGCACAGCAGGACCGTTAACAGGGAAAGATTTCTCCCTGGAGGGGTAGTCGGCCCTGCCGCACAATGGAGCGAGACACCGCGGCAGGGCCTTCAAGGACCTGGTATCCGGTCCAGGAAGAGGCGGCGCATTACAGCTTCCTCTTCTCGAACCACCAAAAGAGACCGATGAAGACCCCGGTCACGACAAAGATGACGATCCAGTGGTTGATTCCGAGGACCGACGGCAAGGTGATCTTTCCGTAGTCTCCCCATGTCAGAACCGTGGACTTCATGACCGGGAACAATTCGGCATAAATCCCCGCCCCCAGGATCATTCCCGCCAGGGCGAAGACGCTGTCGTATCGCCCTTCGCCGAGGGCGCCCATCGCCGTTGCCGGACAGTACCCCACGATTCCCCAGCCGATCCCGAAAATCAGGCCGCCCAGGACGTTCGCCCCCATGATGGCCGGTTTGATGGAGAGCTTCACGAATCCCAGGTCGAACAGCAGATAGATCCCCACCATGGCCACCACTATGGTGGACAGCATGAATTTGACGATGGTCATGTCTTTGAGGCATAGGGCGCCCAGCTGCCGGTCGTAACGGATCACCTGGGCCTTCTGCATAACAAACCCGAAAAGGATTCCCGTGATGGCGCCGGTAAGCAGTTCATTCATGGCCATTCCCTCCTCCGTACAGAATTCTGGCTACAACGACACCGCCGAGAAAGAAGCAGATCAGCGACACATAACCGCTGACGGCTACTTGAGCAAGACCGCTCAAGCCATGTCCGCTCGGTCACCCGTCGGCGAGACGCGCCCCAAACATCAAGACCGATCCCCCGACAAAGGCGATGATCCAGCGTTTGGCCCGTGACGGGCCGAAGCGGGCCTCCCACATCGGCGGCACGGCGACCGCCCTCTGTTCGCCCGAGAGCCGTGCCGCCCCCATGGCGCCGAAGAGCACCCCCACCACGAAGAGGAACTGCCAGTCTATCTTCACTTTTTCCTTGAGGAAATACTCCATGCCGCTCACCTTCTCCGGCGCGACGGCCTGCTCGATATAGCCTGCCGCGCGGACAAAGGTGGTCGAGGCGCCGAAATATTTCCCTGTCAAAGCGACGGAGAGGACCAGCAGCAGGCCTGCCAGTGCGCCGGCGGTGTAAGGGGACCACGATTTATCCTGAAAAATTCCCATAATGCGTCACCTCCTTGTCCTTGTTGAGTGATTGGGAGCCCGATCGGGTCCTCACCGGATCGCCGATCATCCAAATGATCAAACAAGAATTCCCACCGTTTTGGTTTAAGCATCAATAATGGAAACCGTGTTTGCCGGTTTCAATGGAAGTGAACAGATATGACCCCTTGATGATGGAAATATAAGGCACGCGGTTTTACGTGTCAATTGAATTTTGGCAGGACTTCTCTCTCCGTTGTTTTTTCCGCCGGCATCTGATATGAACGGAGCACACCGGAACAATAATCGGAAGAAGAGATCGGGAGCGGGATATGATCAATCGCATCGAGATCGGTTTCAGGCAGGAAATCCGTGACGCCCTTGGGGAAAAGATCAAAAAAAGGATCGTCGAACACCTTCGGATTCAGGTGGATTCCGTAAAGACTTTCGAGGTATACACTATCGAAGGCGACCTGACCTCAGGAGACCTGGAAGCTGCCGCCCGGGGTCCGCTCTCCGATCCCGTCATCCAGGAATATGCCATCGGCCGGGGACTCGCCAGCGGTTTTGACTGGCTGATCGAAGTGGGTTACCGCCCCGGGGTCACGGACAACGTGGGGAAGACCGCCGCGGAGGCGATCGCCTTGCTGACCGGAAAACCGGTCCGGGTTTACACATCCCGGCAGTATGCGATCACCGCCGTCCGCGGCCGGTGCAATCTCGATCTCCTGACGCGGAACGATGCGGAGCGGATCGCCTCCGAGCTCCTCTCCAACGATCTGATCCAGCGCCATGAGATCATCGACGGCCGGACCTGGAACCCGGCGCAGGCGATCAAGCCTTATGTGCCGCGGGTCACGGGAGAAGAGTGCATCAGGACGGAGGAGATCGACCTCGACTGCCCCGACGAGGCGCTTGTCCGGATCAGCCAGGAACGTGTCCTCGCCCTGACCCTCGAGGAGATGCGGATTTTACGGGATTACCTGAAAAACGACGCCGTCCTCGCCCGCCGCAAGGAGGTCGGCCGGGGATCCCGGATGACCGATGCGGAGCTGGAATGTCTCGCCCAGACCTGGTCGGAACACTGCAAGCACAAGATCTTCAACGCCCGGATCGTCTATGACGACGGCGAGGGAAACATCTCCGAGATCGACTCTCTTTTCAGCACCTGCATCAAGCGGTCGACCCGCGAAATCAGGGCGCGGATGGGGGCAAACGACTGGTGTCTTTCCGTTTTTTCCGACAACGCCGGGATCATCCGCTTCAACGCCGACTGGAACCTCGTCTTCAAGGTGGAAACCCACAACTCCCCCTCGGCGCTGGATCCTTACGGAGGGGCGCTCACCGGGATCGTCGGCGTCAACCGGGACCCCTTCGGCTGCGGCAAGGGGGCGAAACTCATCTTCAACACGGACGTCTTCTGTTTCGCGCCGCCCGACTATGACAAGCCCCTGCCGAAGCGGATCCTCCACCCGCGGCGGATCTACGAGGGGGTCCGGGAAGGGGTGGAGCACGGGGGGAACAAGAGCGGCATCCCCACGGTGAACGGCTGCCTGGTCTTCGACGAGCGCTACCTGGGAAAGCCCCTCGTCTACTGCGGCACGGGGGGGATCATGCCGGCCCGGATCAACGGCGAACCGACCCACACCAAGGAGATCCGGCCCGGAGACCTGGTCGTCATGACCGGCGGCCGGATCGGGAAGGACGGGATCCACGGGGCGACCTTCTCTTCGGAGGAGCTCCACGAAGGTTCCCCCGTCACGGCGGTCCAGATCGGCGATCCGATCATCCAGAAGAAGATGACCGATTTTCTCCTTGTCGCCCGGGACCGGGGCCTCTACCGTGCCATCACGGACAACGGCGCCGGCGGCCTCTCCTCCTCCGTGGGCGAGACGGCGCGGCTTTCCGGGGGCTGCGAGATCGATCTGAAAAAGGCGCCCCTCAAGTACCCGGGGCTGAACCCCTGGGAGATCCTCATCTCCGAATCCCAGGAGAGGATGACGCTCGCCGTGCCGCCTGAAACGATAGGGGAATTTCTCGACCTCGCCCGGAAGATGGACTGCGAGGCGACGGTCCTGGGCCTCTACACCGATTCAGGATGGTTCCACATCCGTTACGGTGAAGAGACGGTTGTTTATCTGGAGATGGATTTTCTCCATGACGGCCTCCCGCAGATGACCCTCCGGGCTGCCTGGACGCCCCCCGGCCTTACGGAGCCTGCGGTCCCCGAACCGGCGAACCTGGGAGAGGCATTAAAGACGATGCTCGGGCGCCTGAACATCTGCAGCAAGGAATCGGTTGTCCGCCAGTACGACCACGAGGTCCAGGGAGGCAGCGTCGTCAAGCCGCTGACCGGCGTCGTCAACGACGGTCCGAGCGACGCCGCCGTCATCCGGCCGCTGCTCGATTCCTTTGAGGGCATTGTCATCGCCAACGGCATCTGCCCCCGTTACAGCGACATCGATGCCTACCACATGGCGGCGGCGGCCATCGACGAAGCCGTCCGGAACGCAATCGCCGTGGGAGCGCCGCTCGACCGCCTTGCGGGACTGGACAATTTCTGCTGGTGCGACCCGGTCCGGTCGGAGAAGACCCCCGACGGTGAATACAAACTCGCCCAGCTCGTCCGGGCGAACCAGGCCCTCTACGCCATCACGACCGCCTACGGCGTCCCCTGCATCTCGGGGAAGGACAGCATGAAGAACGACTACCAGATCGGGGCGGTGCGCATCTCCATCCCCCCCACCCTCCTCTTTTCCACCCTGGGGAAGATGGAGGACGTGCGAAAGGCCGTGACGATGGATGTCAAAAAACCGGGAGATCTGGTCTATATCCTGGGAAAGACCTTCCGGGAGCTGGGCGGATCGGAGTGGTACGCCCTTCACGGCGCCATCGGAAACGCCGTCCCGAAGGTGGATGCAAAGACGGCAAAGACCCGTTACGAAGCCCTCCACAGGGCGATTTCAGCGGGGCTGGTCGCCTCCTGCCACGACTGCTCCGACGGGGGGCTCGGCGTGGCGCTCGCCGAGACGGCCTTCGCCGGCGGCCTGGGGTTGGAGATCGATCTCAAGGCGGTGCCGGCGGAGGGAATCACCCGAAACGACGAGCTCCTCTTTTCGGAATCGCAGAGCCGCTTCGTCGTGACCGTCTCCCCGGGGGCGCGGGAGGCCTTCGAGGCGCTCCTCGCCGGCCCGGACTGCGCCAGGATCGGGACGGTCATCTCCGAAGGGGTGCTCAAGGCCAACGGCCTCAGTGGAACACGGATTATTGAAGAAGAACTGGCCGCGCTCAAGGCGGCATGGCAAAGGCCGCTCGCCTTCTGACGGCCTGAACTTACGTGGGCGGGCGTCACTCCCGTCGCAGGATCGCATGGTCGATCCCCAATACAGGTAAAGCACAATGCCGCAACACATCAGAGCGATCGTCATCACGGGAAACGGAACGAACTGCGAAATGGAGATGGCCCATGCCTGCCGGCTGGCCGGCTTCGACAAGGTGGAGATCGTCCACCTGAGCGAACTCCTCTGCGGCCAAAAGAAGCTCGACGACTACCATTTTCTGAACCTGCCGGGCGGCTTTCTCGACGGCGACGACCTCGGATCGGCAAAGGCGGGGGCAAACCGGATCCTGCATGCATCCGTCGCGGGTAAAGAGGAACGGCTCTTCGACCAGTTTCTGAGGTTCATCGGCGAGGGGAAGCTGATTCTCGGCGTCTGCAACGGCTTTCAGCTCCTCGTCAAGCTGGGAATGCTCCCCGGCTTCGACGGGCATTACGACCGGCAGGCCGTCACGCTCACCTTCAACGATTCCGGCAGGTTCGAGGACCGCTGGGTCCATCTCCGGGTCGATCCCGCCTCCCCCTGCATCTTCACCCAAGGGCTCCGGGGCCTTCATCTTCCCGTCCGCCACGGCGAAGGGAAATTCATCGCCCGGGACAAGGGGATTCTGGAGCGCCTCCACCGGGAGCGCTTGGTCGCCGTCCAGTACAGCGATGAGGATTATCGAGAGGCTACGCAGGATTACCCCGCCAATCCCAATGGCGCCGTGGATGGGATCGCGGGGATCTGCAACGCGACTGGAAGGATCTTCGGTCTGATGCCCCACCCGGAGGCCTTCCTGCACCGGACCAACCACCCCCGCTGGACCAGGGAGGAACTTCCCGAAGAGGGGATGGGCCTTGCCCTCTTCCGGAACGCCGCCGCCTTCCTCAGGAGCGTCGCCTTCTAGCGTTTCTCTTTTTGCCGGATTGATCATGAAGGAATAGCTCTACCCCTGTTTTTTAATGAAACCAGAAAGGAACTGAATATGGGATTGACGGTCACGGAAAAATTAATCGCCGCATCTTTGGTCGAGGGGAAAATGGAGCGGGGGCGGAGGATCGGCATCCGGGCCGATCAAACGTTGTCGCATGACTTGAACGGCGTTATGTCGTACCAGGTTCTCCAGGCGATCGGCCTGGAGAAGGTCGGGGTCGATCTGGCCGTCCATTATATCGACCACAACATGGTTCAGGCGGACTATAAAAATTCCGATGACCATCGCTATTTGCAGGATATGACCGCGAAGCTGGGTGTGATCTGCTCGCGCCCCGGAAACGGCATCTGCCATCAGCTGCATCTGGAACATTGGGGGGTGCCGGGAAAGACGCTGATCGGCGCCGACTCGCACACCGTTGCCGCGGGCGGCATCGGTATGCTGTCCATCGGCGTGGGCGGTTTTGACGGGGCCATGACCATGGCGGGAGAACCCCTCTATCTGACCATGCCGAAAATTGTAAAGATCCACCTTATCGGCAAACTTCCGCCGCTGGTGTCGGCAAAAAACATCATCCTTGAGGTGCTGCGCAGGATGACGATCAAGGGCGGCGTAGGAAAAATTCTGGAATATTCCGGCCCGGGGGTCTCGACCCTGAATGTGGCTGAACGCTCCACGATTACCAATATGGGTGCGGAAACCGGGGCCACCACTTCGGTTTTCCCCAGCGATGAAAACACCAGAAGGTGGATGAAGGCCTATCACCGGGCGGAGCAATGGATTCCCCTGGCCGCCGACGAAGACGCCCTCTACGATGAAGAAATGGAAATCGATCTGTCCCGTCTTGAACCTCTGATCGCCCTGCCGCATCAGCCGGATAATGTCGTCCCGGTGCGTCAGGTCGCCGGGCTGAAGGTGGATCAGGTCATGATGGGCAGCTGCACCAACACCTCTTTGCATGATGTGTTGTCGATCGCTCATGTGCTGAACGGCAAACCGATTCATCGTGACGTCGATGCCGCCCTTTATCCCGCTACACGGACGGTGATCCGCGAAAGCATCGCCCGCGGCGCTTACGATAAGATCATCGCCTCCGGCGTCCGTATCTTCGAGCCGATTTGCGGCGGTTGCAACGGCTCCGGTTTCGCTCCCCAGTCCGACGGGGTTTCCCTCCGGACCAATCCGCGCAACTTCCTGGGACGCAGCGGTACGGCGACGGCGAAAATATACCTGGTCGCCCCCGAGACGGCGGCTGCTTCGGCCCTGAAGGGCGTCATCACCGATCCGCGCGATCTGAACCTGGCGCCCCTGGATTATGATATCCCTGAATCCTTCATCGATGACAGGGATCTGTTCCAGCCCCCGGCCACCGAACCGAGGAAGATAGCGATCCGCCGCGGTCCGAACCTCCGGCCGATTCCCGACATGCCGGCCCTTCCGGACATCATCACCGGCGAAGTCCTCCTGAAGGTAGGGGACGATATTACCACCGACCACATCTGTCCGGCGGGGGCCCTCTACATCCCGATCCGTTCCAATATTCCCGAATTGTCCAGACACGCGTTTAAGGTGGTGGATGATGCCTTTGCCGAACGCGCCCGAAAGGCGAACGGCGGTTTTGTCGTCGGCGGATCGAACTACGGCCAGGGATCGAGCCGCGAGCAGGCGGCGATGCTGCCGAGATATCTCGGCGTCAAAGCGGTGCTCGCCAGGAGTTTCGCCCGATTGCACCTGGCGAACCTGGTCAACTGGGGGCTTCTGCCGCTGATGTTTGTGAAGGGAGAAGATTTGGATCGCATCAGCCAGGGAGACCGCCTGACCATCGGAACGGCCGAACTCAAAGAAGGGCAACAATACAGCGTCAGAAACGAAACGACGAAAAGAGAGATTGCCGTCGCATCTCCTCTGTGTCAGGAAGATCTTGATGCCATAAAGGCCGGGGGACGATTGAATCAGGCAAAGAACAAGAACCGTTAAATAAGGAGAACGATATGTACAAGGTGCTGTTTTTCAACGGTCAGAGCGAGCAGGTAGCGAACATTTTTTGTGAAAAAATACCCGAAGGATTCGACGTTTCCTGGCGACCGCATCGTTTGAGCGATAACGAGAAAACGGACCTGATCAGGGATGTGGAGTTTCTGGTGCTTCATCCGGCCGTGATCTCCGGCAGTGTCCTGCGGGAAGCCAAGTCGCTGCGCCTCATCCAGCTCCTCACCGCGGGCTACGACCAAATCGATCTTCAGGCGGCGGCCGAGCTCGGGGTTCCCGTTGCAACCAACGGCGGTGCAAATTCATGGGGCGTTGCCGAGCACAGCATCGGATTGCTGCTGGCCCTCTACAAGCGCCTCATACACTGTGATCGGTCGGTTCGCGAGGGAAAGTGGCGACAGGCGATCTCGGGATTCAACACCTTCGAAGTAGCGGGAAAAACGGTCGGACTGCTGGGGGCGGGAAACATCGGCCGGAAGGTGGCCAGACGATTCAAGGCCTTTGAGACGCGTATCCTCTACTGCGATGTACAGCCCGCACCCGATATCGAAACCGAGCTGGACGCGCGC
Organism: Deltaproteobacteria bacterium; assembly: GCA_023487865.1. Taxonomy (GTDB): domain Bacteria; phylum Desulfobacterota; class Syntrophia; order Syntrophales; family UBA5619; genus JAKAFS01. The sequence goes on from JAMDBG010000167.1 coordinate 41,522, forward strand.
AAGGTTTTGCTCGATGAACTGCTCAGTCAATCGGATATCATCTCGCTCCACCTCCCGCTGCTCAGGGAAACCCGAAACCTCATCGGACGGCGCGAGCTGGCATTGATGAAACCGACTTCAGTGCTGATCAATACAAGCCGGGGGGAAGTTGTCGATGAAGAGGCGCTGGTTGCTGCGCTGAAAGAAAAACGCATCGCCGGTGCCGGTCTCGATGTCTTCCACAAGGAGCCGATCTCGCCGGATAACCCTCTTTTGCAGCTCGACAATGTGGTGCTTTCCCCCCACACCGCCGGACATTCCTATGAAGGCTGGTTCCGGAGATCCCGCTTTGCATGGGAAAATATCCAACGGGTGGCGTCGGGGCAGCCCCCCACATCATTGGCTCAGCCGGAAGAGGGGTGAGGAGGGTCACGGTAACGGAAGGAAAATCGCCAAACCGGCGGTCATGGTCGGTCAATCACAAGGAGGTTCGACAATGAACGGCATCGAAAAGAAGATGGTGGGAACACTCAGGACGTTGCGCGAGAACTACGGGGTCACGGCGGTCAAGGTCAACATGGAAGCGGAGGGCATCCGGCTGGAAGAGATCCTCCGGACGAAAGACATCGTCCTGAGCGCCGGTGCGGAATTGACGGTCAAGATCGGCGGATGTGAGGCGTTGACGGATCTGAGGCTGTCAAAAATGTACGGCGTCAATACCGTCATGGGTCCGATGATCGAGTCCCAATTTGCGCTGGAAAAATACCTCGCGATGGTCGAGTCCGAATATGGAGCCGATGAGTTGGAAGATCTCAAGGTGGTGATCAACATCGAAACGGTGGACGGGTATGAGAAATTCGATCAGATTCTGGAGGCGCCCAACAGCTCGCTCTTGACCGGGATCGTCCTGGGGCGCACCGATCTGGCCGCCGCCTTGAACCTCAAGGACGTGAACGCGCCGCAGGTCTTGACGCTGGCCAAGGATCTCTTTGCCAAGGCCAGGCAGAGATCCCTCACCTGCATCGTCGGCGGCGGCATGTCCGTGAAATCGATCCCCTTCCTCAATGAATTGAAGGGGCTGGTCACGGGATTCGAGACGAGAAAGGTGGTGTTCGCCGATTATGCCAAGGCAGAGGCGAACATGGCCGAGGGGATCCCGCTGGCGCTCAAATTCGAGTACCACTGGTACGAATGGAAACAACAGTACTACGGCAAGATATGCAATGAAGACACAGCCAAGATGAAAAGTATCGCCCCGCAAATCGGGGCGTGAGGAACCGCCGACCATCACCATCTCCATGCGGGGGGTGAGATCATTTTCCATTTTGACAGCCGGGGGCCAGGTATATGGCCCCCCGACTGTCAAAACACATTATTACTCCGGCGATCAAACATATAAAATGGGGTTCATCCGGTTTTTGCCCGCTTATTAAAAGCTGTCTCCCTGCAATAGTGTTACGATATACGACTACGGAATGACAAAAAGGAAAAAAGATCACCAGGCAGATACATACTTTTTTTAAAATAGGGGTGAATGACCCTTAACCGGTCATTCACCCCTGCCAACCTACTTTTTATAGGTTACCGTCACTGTCTCTATTGGAGCGGCCTGACCAGATTTAGCGACAACATTGATGACATTTTTACCCTCGTTCAGCGTGACATTGGCGGAGTACTTGCGGTCTGTAACGGGTGCATCTATGTTATTAATGCTCACCTTTGCCCCTTTACTTTCGGTTCCTGCCACGCGGCCGCTTACCGTTACTGTAGGCGTATTTACAGTGGAGCCATCCTTAGGCGTGTCGACCTTCACAACCAGAATCATCCCGCTATCGGAGTCGCACCCAGTCAGTGGCAAGGCCAATAGAGAAAGCACGAATAAAATGGCTATTAATCTGTAAATGCTATGCATGATCCACTCCTTTCTCGAGTATTTATTTGTTGGCATGTATGAATAAGGAGATCCCCCTGTTAAGTGTTCCCATCCCTGACTAAAACCTATAACCCGCCTGACCGAGCGATGCGAGTGGGAGGGAAATTTCAGGAGCGTTACTTCTACTTTGTCCGATGGATTTTTTATAGAATGGCAATGAGGCGAGGGGGACCCCGATTGGGATAGGTGAGAAAATCGGCGGAAAGCGGATCAAATGATGTTCCTGGAATGGAGTCGCCTGAGATGCTCTCCGTGACAATCGGCACTAATGAAACGTTGATGACATCAAAACCATATTTGATCTGAATCTGCCGGAGCTGGCCGTTGAGTTTGCCAAAGCAATGTGGGGAAGAGATGACGTAATCGTCTTTTCCATCCCCCTCCTGTTCAATAACACCAAAGGGACCTGCGCTCAGCAAGGCCAGCAATAGGTAGGGCAAGATTCTCTGTAACCATCTTGACCGGAAGAATCTCATCGGTTCCTCATGCTCCGCACAGGTTTAAGGACTGAATCATAAATTGTTTGCCGATTAATTCATGCCCTTCTATACATGAATTGTAAAGAAATATTATTGATGAATTGTTCAATCCCGCCCCTTGATCAAAAAATGCTCATCGGTAACCGCAGGGCCAAGAGGAAACACACCCCTTATTCCTTTCGGCCAAGCATTCATGACTGATCCCTAAAAAAGCTGGCGACTAGGTGATTTATTCGACCAGTCTGTGATTTTGTTCACATATCTTTATAATATCCTTGACACATTATCAGTCATTTGGGTAGTTAATGCAAAACCCTTCATTCTGGCAACTGTCACAGATGAGCGGCCGTACGTAATCAAGAAATATAAATAAGGAAGGAAACCCATCATGAGTATGACGAAGATTGACACCATCGAATCCGCTTATGAGCAGCTTGATCTCCCCAAGAAAGACTGCATCGCTATCGTTGACGGTCTCTTTGAAATCATGAAGGACACTCTAAGTAAAGGTGATGATATCATGATCTCCGGATTTGGCAAATGGACGGTCAAAGCAAAAAAGAAACGAAAAGGACGGAATCCCAAGACAGGAAAGGAAATGATCATTCATGCGAGAAAGGTGGTTACGTTCAAATCGTCCAGTGTGTTGAGGGATATGATAAATTCAGGAGACTGAATTCTAGGTACATAAAAAGCATCCGCCTCAAAGGTTATCATCATCGGCCTGATTGTAGGACTGACAACCTTTCTTCGCCAAGCCCTATGCAAAAGAGCCCCGAAAAGCCCTGGAAGACAAACCAATGGGATCACAGCTCAGGCTGGATATCATCAGGATTACCCTGCATAAGCGTTCGATCGGAATAATCTGGATCGGCATCCAAGGGGAAATTTGATATTGTTATGAATTAAACCTGTCAAAGCCCCTGCCGGAGAGGGCCATGTCGAGAAGCTGCATGGGGTGAAGGACCGCGATCCGATCCTGCTCTCCCATATTGCCGCCGATGGTCGTTCGGCATCCCGGACATCCCGTGACAACGATACGGGCGCCTGTCTCGCGGATGCGCCTGATCTTTTTTTCAGTGATCCCTTTGGAAACCCCGGGAAAATCGAACTGGAATGACCCGCCTCCGCCGCAGCAGGTGTTTGCCTCTTCCATTTCGACATATTCGAATTGAGGCAATGCCCTGAGGATCTCTCTCGGGGCAGCGCTGATCCCCTGGGCGCGGACCAGGTGGCAGGGATCGTGGTAGGTCACCCGGATCTTCTCTCCTTTATAGTCCTTCGGCAGGGGAAGCCGGTCGATCCTCGCCGCCACATACTCCATGACATCCCGGGTCTTCCCCTTGAGGACCTCCGCCCGGGTGGTGTCCATCCCCTTGCGTCTGAGAAGATCGATATACTCCTTCTTGAAAGCGGCCCCGCAGGTGGCGCAGTCCACCAGGACCGCATCCACCTCGGCCCGTGCAAGCGTAGCGATGTTCTTCTCCACATTCTTCAGAGGGAGATCCCCCTCCCCGGACAGGATCGTGGCGATCCCGCAGCAATCCTCCGAGGCGGGAATTTCGATCTCGACCTGGAGCTGCTTGAGGACATTCACCACCGCCTGCCCGACATCTTCTGCGAAATAATTGGTAAAGCAGCCGGTAAAATAGAAGACGTGGCCTTTCGGTTCGCCGTCGGGGCGGATCATCCCGTCAAACCGATCACGAAAGGGCTGGGGATTGACCAGCGGAAGTCTTCCGGCAGGGATGTTTCCTATCCGCATCCCCTTGGCGAGTTTCTCCACCAGCCAGTTGCGGCCGAGTCTGGCAAAGATCATCGAGGCATGGAGTAACGATTCGTTGGTCAGGAGCTGGAAGACAAAACGCTTCTTCCAGTCCAGTCCGTACTGATTGACCAGTTCCGCCCT
>JAMDBG010000209.1 GCA_023487865.1 Deltaproteobacteria bacterium
GGTAGCCCTGAAGTCGCTGGCCGGGAAGAACGGGATGCACGCCTGGTTCACCGTTCATACACACCGCCACGAAAAGCCGGGCCAGGACGGACTTCCCGCCCCTTTCGTTCGAATCCTTTCTTCAACTCCTCTGCTGTCTGGATGAAAAAAGAACCTTCTTTGGCCCATTCGAGATCGTTTTCTGTGTAGATCCGGTTTGCATAGAAATAATTGAGCCTATCGATCAGGACATGATCAACCTTTCCCGAAAGTTCCTCAATCAATCCATCGGTTCCTGGAAGTAAGGGAGCAATCATGGCAAAAGTCGGGATCCCTTTTTGATGGAGGACATCCAGGGCATGAATCCTTTCTTTGATCGGAGAAGATCCGGGTTCGAATAGCTTCCTGATTTTTTCATCCGCGGTCGCTATGGAAAATCCCACTTCGATATCTTTGAATTGTTCCAGCATCTCGATATCCCGCAAGACCATGGATGACTTGGTCTGAATGGTCACGGGCCATTGATTTTCCAAAAGGATCTCAAGGCACCTTCGCGTAAGCGTGTACTTCTTTTCTTCCGCCTGATAGGGGTCGCAAACACCACTGACCCAGACCCTGCCCCTCCGCTTTCTCTTGATTTCCTTAGCCAGCAACTCCGGCGCATTGATCTTGACATCAACAAACTCGCCCCATTTTTCCTTGTGGCCTGTGAACCTCCTCATGAATGCGGCATAGCAATACCTGCAAGAGTGGCTGCACCCCACGTAAGGATTAATGGCGTAGTCGTAGATCTGTGATTTAGCAAGGACTGATTTTGCGATAATCTCTCGGACGATCATTCGCTTAACCCTGAGGCGGGCCATTGAAAATGAGGTGCAAGCAAATACGGACGTCCGGCCGATGATGAGAGAAGATCAGCCGGACGCTCCGATTGTAATATTTATGAACGATCCTTGATCAGCATGGTGGACGGATCGAGCAGCAGCGCGGTCGCGGGAGTAGCGGATACAGCGCCCTTGAGCGCCTTGATGTGGACATCCGCGTGTTCCGTCTGCAGCTCCAGCACAAGATCAAACAGATCGGCAATCGGCGAGAAAGAGGCGGGAAGTCCGTCCTGGCCCGGCTTTTCGTGGCGGTGTGTATGAACGGTGAACCAGGCGTGCATCCCGTTCTTCCCGGCCAGCGACTTCAGGGCTACCAGAGCAGGCCGATTGGACTCTTCGCAATGGAGCCCGTCGACGATCATCATCTCCGGTTTGAAAATCCCCTGGGCGGTGAGATCGTTCAGCCGTTCCTCAAGCTTCGGGACAGTGAAACTCTCCACGCGGAAGGTCATGATGAACCGGTGCGGCAAAACGGAATCCCAGAGTTTGTTGGTCTGAGCCCCTTCATGCTGCCCGGCGAGATGATTGAAGAGTTCCCCGTACCAGAGGGTGACCTTGTTCACAGGGTCTTGCAGGCTGACATGAAGGACATTCCTGCTCCTCAGCATGCTGTTCAGGGCAAGCTGGACAAGGAGCGCGGTTTTGCCCACGCCGGCGTGGGCAAGAACGGCACCGAATCCTCCGGTGGGGAGGATGTCTTCCGTTTCAAAGCCTAGGTGCCGGAGCGGATTGCGAAGGATCAATTCTTGTTTTATCATATTGATAGTCCTGTCTTTGAGTTTGTTGGTCCTTCCGGCAGGCCAGGGGATGAAAAAGACGGATGCCCCGGATTTCATGCCGCGCTTTTCTTCCTCAATGCCACTTCTTCTGCAATCTGCTCTGCGATCGATTGCGGCACCTGCCTGTAAAGGGCAAATTCCATGGTGTACTGGGCCTTCCCCTGGGTGGCGGATCTCAAGACGGTCGAAAAGCCGAACATCTCCGCCAGGGGCACCTGAGCCTCGACAACGGTCATGACCCCCTCATCCTGCGCCCCGACGATCATCCCCCGCCGCTGGTTGAGGAGCCCCATCACCGCCCCTTGAAACTCGGTCGGAGACTCCACGACCACCTTCATGATCGGTTCATGGACCACCGGTTTGGCCTTGGCGTAACCCTCGCGGAAAGCCCCACGGGCGGCCGCCTGAAAGGCCATATCGGAGGAATCCACGGCATGCGAGGCGCCGTCGTTGATGACGACTTTCACCCCGGTCACAGGAAACTCCATCTTCGGCCCCTTGACGATGCTCTGCTGGAAGCCCTTCTCACAGGCGGCGATGAATTGGGTGGGAATCGCCCCTCCCCTCACCTCGTTCACGAAAAGGAAGTCCTCGGTTCCTTCCGTGATCGGTTCCATGTAGCCGGCCACGCGCCCGTACTGGCCGGAACCGCCGGTCTGCTTCTTGTGGGTATAGTTGAATTCCGCCCTCTGGGTGATCGTTTCGCGATAGGCCACCCGCGGCTTTCCCGTCTCCACTTCGGCGTTGTATTCCCGTTTCATCCGCTCGACATAGATTTCCAGGTGGAGTTCACCCATCCCCTCGATGATCGTTTCGTTGGTCTCGTCATCCACGTGGGTGCGGAAGGTGGGATCCTCCTTTGTGAAGCGGTTCAGGGCCTTGGACATGTTGATCTGCGACTTGTTGTCCTTCGGTGAGATTGCGAGCGAGATGACCGGTTCCGGGACGAACATCGACGTCATGGTCAGGTTGCTGCCCGGGGAGACAAACGTGTCTCCGGAAGCGCATTCGATTCCGAAAAGCGCCCCGATATACCCGGAGGATATCGCCTCGATATCCTCCATCTGGTCGGCATGCATGCGGACCAGGCGTCCCACCTTCACCTTTTTGCCCGTCCTGGTGTTGACGATCGCCGAACCCTTGGCCAGCGTCCCCTGGTAAACCCTGACATACGTGAGCTGACCGTAAGGGCCGTCTTCCATCTTAAAGGCCAGGGCCACGATGGGTTTTTCGGGATCGGCTTCCAGGACGACGGTGGCCTCGTTGTTGTCGAGATCGAGGGCGGTATTTTCGATATCCGCCGGACAGGGAAGATACCGGGTCACCGCATCCAGAAGCGGCTGAACCCCTTTGTTCTTGTAGGCCGATCCGACCATCACGGGGGTCAGCTTCCTCTCCAGCGTACCGCGGCGAATCGCCTCGATGATCAGGGAATCGGGAATCTCCTTCTCCTCCAGGACCGCTTCCATCAATTCATCGGAAAACATCGTGGCGGCTTCGACCATCTCTTCGCGTTTCTTGCGGGCCTCGTCCAGCAAATCCGCCGGAATTTCCTCGGTCCGGACACGCTCGCCGTTGTCTCCATCGAAGAAGAGCGCCTTCATGGCCAGAAGATCGATCACGCCTTTGAAATCCGTTTCCAGACCGATCGGGATCTGCAGGGCGACTGCGTTATGGCCCAGTTTGGTGCGGAGCTGGTTGATCACCCGTTGGGGATCGGCGCCGCTCCGGTCGCATTTGTTGATGAAGGCGATGCAGGGGACTTTGTAACGCTTCATCTGGAGATCGACGGTAATGGATTGCGACTGGACGCCGCCCACGGAACAGAGGACCAGGACGGCGCCGTCCAGGACCCGGAGGGACCGCTCGACTTCAATCGTAAAATCCACATGTCCTGGGGTGTCGATGATGTTGATTTCATGTTCCAGCCATTCACAGAAGGTCGCGGCCGAGGCGATGGTGATGCCGCGCTCCTTTTCCAGCTCCATGGAATCCATGGTGGCGCCGACCCCGTCCTTGCCCTTGACGTCGTGAATGGCGTGAATGCGCTTGGTATAAAAGAGTATCCTCTCGGTCAGGGTGGTTTTACCCGAATCGATATGCGCGCTGATTCCGATATTCCTCACATTTTCCAGTTTGTTCTTCATACCTTATTCCTTATGAGCAGCAATAATGCCAGGCGGTTGATCCGCCTCATAAAAATAAAAAAAATCCCTCATTTGGACAAGTCACACCAGATGGGGGATCCACTGTTGATGACAATAGCGCTTGGGAGTACGTATACTATGAAATTATATGATGATTGTCAAGATATATTTTTGCAGACACCACGCCGTTTACCCAGAAGACCCGTTCTTATAACAGAAATCACCTTCTCAGTTCTTCCCGTGGAGGATCTCCCGCAGGGCCTCGGAAAGGAGCGTCACATTTTCCCTCCGGCTGGAGAAGCCCATCAGCCCCACCCGCCAGATCTTCCCCTTCAGGGGTCCGAATCCGCCGGCGATGTCGATATTATAGGCTTCCCGCAGGCGCGTCCGGACGGTGGCATCGTCCACCCCGTCGGGAACGCAGACCGTGCTGAGAGAAGGCAAACGGTTCTCCCGCTGGACGAAGAGTTTCAGGCCGAGGTTCTCCATCTTTTCCCAGAGATACTCGGCGATGGCCTGATGGCGGAACCAGCGGTCTTCCAGCCCCTCCTCCAGGACGAGCCGGAGTCCTTCGCGGAATCCGTAATGAAGGGTCGTGGAAGGGGTGTGGTGGTAGACCCGCTCCTTGTTCCAGTACTTTTCGATCATCGTCAGATCGAGATACCAGTTGGGCACCTGGGTTTTCCGCCGGTGGAGGGCCGCGCAGGCCTGATCGCTGGCGGTAAAGGGGGAGAGACCGGGAGGGCAGCCCAGGCATTTCTGGGAGGCGCTGAACGCGATGTCGATGCCCCAGGCGTCGATATTCAGGGGAACGCCGCTGAGGGAAGTGACGCAGTCGATCATGAAAAGGGCGCCGTGCCGGTGGACGATTTCTCCCATGCCCTGGAGCGGCTGAACAGCGCCGGTGGAGGTTTCCGCGTGGATCAGCGCCAGGAGTTTGACCGGCTTGTGCTCGACAAGCGCAGCCTCGACCTCTTCTTTGGTGAAGACGCCCCCCCAGGGTTTTTCGATCCGCTTCACATTGGCGCCGTAGAGCCGCGCCATCTCACACATCCGTTCGCTGAAATAACCGTTGCAGCCGATGACGACCGTCTCGCCCGGTTCCACGAAATTGCAGAATGCGGTTTCCATGCCCGCACTGCCCGTACCGGATATGGGGAAAGTCAGCGTGTTCTTGGTCTGAAAAACGGCCCTCAGCAGGGCCTGCTCCTCGTCCATGAGGGCGAGCCACTCCGGATCCAGGTATCCGACCAGGGCGGTGCTCATCGTGCGAAGCACGCGGGGATGAACGGCGCTGGGACCCGGACCCAGAAGGAGACGATGCGGTACGTTCAGATCATTGATTGCAAGTGCCATAATGCGACCTCAGCATGAAAATGAATTCCGGTGAAAACCTCTCAGATATCCGTCGAATCAAACGGCATGACGACTCCATAGATCTCATAAGAAAAGCGGATTGGGCATACAATGGGAAGGCAGAGATTGTCAAGAATAAATTGCTTGCCGACCGGCTCCCGGCCGGCGCCGCTGAGGAGGTTGTTTTTAAAGAATATCCTTCTTGACAAAACCCCCGTTTCTTTTTAGTGATAAACAACAATCCGTAAAGAAACTACAATAAACAGGAGGACCAAGGATGAGTGAAACGGTAAAGCTGTATACGCTGAGCACGTGCAGTCACTGCAAGGCCGCCAAAAAATTCCTGGCCGATCACGGCGTGTCCTACCATTGCAGAGATGTGGACCTCCTTAGCGGCGACGAGAGAAAGCAGACGATTGAAGAGGTCAAAAAATACAACCCCGCCTGCAGCTTCCCCACCATCCTGATCGGGGGGAGGGTCATCGTCGGGTTCAACGAAGCCGCCATCCGGGAGGCGCTGGGGATATGAGCGCGGTCGAGGAGCTTTATGCAAGGCTGAAGCAGATCCAGGAACCGAAGGGATACTTTTTCAACCGGGACCGGGAGAAGGCATTCGATATCCTGGCCGGACTGATCGCCAACCGTGAGCGGTACGGCTATATGTGCTGTCCCTGCCGGCTCGCATCCGGAAACCGGGAGCAGGATCGGGATATTACCTGTCCCTGCGCTTACAGGGAAGCGGACGTACGCGAGTACGGAAGCTGTTACTGCAATCTCTATGTCTCCGCCGACTGGAACGAAGGGAAGATGCCGGCTGTCTATGTGCCGGAACGGAGACCTCCGGAAAAATTCCATTTCTGATAGCCCATTTTTAATGAGGAGGTAAGCGATGTCCCTTGGCTGGACATTTCCCTATCCATCGCAGAGGATGCCGGTTTTCGCCCGGAATGTGGTGGCGACATCACAGCCGCTCGCCGCCCAGGCGGGGCTGCAGATGCTGGCGCGCGGCGGCAACGCGGTCGACGCGGCCCTTGCGGCTGCGATCACCCTGACCGTCGTCGAGCCGACCAGCAACGGCATCGGCAGCGACGCCTTCGCCATTGTCTGGGATGGAAAAGAGCTTCACGGCCTGAATGGCTCCGGACGCTCGCCGCGGGCCTGGTCCCCGACCCGCTTCTCCGGCAGGACCCATATGCCGGAGCTCGGCTGGGACACGGTGACGGTCCCCGGCGCCGTGGATGCCTGGGCATCCCTCTCCCGCCGGTTCGGCAAGCTCCCCTTTGCCGATCTTTTCGAACCGGCCATCCGCTACGCTGCCGACGGCTTCATCGTCTCCCCGATCACCGCGGCAAAGTGGTCCGCCGCTCCGAAGCTGTATGCCGACTTCCCCGATTTCGCCCCGGCCTTCCTTCCCGGCGGCCGCGCCCCGCTTGCAGGCGAGCATTTCCGGCCCCCGGGGACGGCCGGCACCCTCAAGAGCATCGCGGAGACAGGCGGGGAGTCCTTTTACCGCGGAGAGCTTGCCGATACAATCGCCTCCCGGGCGGCAGAAACGGGCGGCGCCATGACCCGTGAAGACCTCGCCGAACACCGCTCGGAATGGGTGAAAACCCTCTCCCGGGACTGGCAGGGGGTCACGCTGCACGAACTTCCCCCCAACGGTCAGGGCCTCACCGTCCTGATCGCCCTGGGCATCCTGGAACATCTCGCTATCGCCCAGCACCCCGTCGATTCAGCGGACGGCCTTCACCTCCAGATCGAGGCGATGAAGATGGCTTTTGCCGTTGCACGGCCGCAGATCGCCGATCCGGCCTGGATGAAGGTGCCGCCCGCCTCGCTTCTCGATCGGTCTTTTCTATTGGAGATGGCCCGCACCATCCGGATGGACCGAGCGCAATTCCCCGCTACTGCAATACCTTCCGATGGCGGGACCGTCTATCTGACGGCCGCCGACCAGGAGGGGATGATGGTCTCTTACATCCAGTCCAATTACCACGGCTTCGGATCGGGGATCGTGATCCCCGGCACCGGGATCAGCTTCCAGAACCGCGGCCTCGCCTTCACCCTGGAAGAAGGCCATCCGAACGGCGTCGCCGGGGGGAAGCGCCCTTATCACACGATCATTCCGGGGTTTGTGATGAAAGAAGGGGACCCCCTGATGAGTTTCGGCGTCATGGGCGCTCACATGCAGGCCCAGGGCCATGTACAGATGATGGTCCGTGTCATCGCCGGCGGTCAGAATCCTCAGGCCGCTGCGGACGCCCCCCGCTGGTATCTCACCGAGGATTCCCTCTTGGCGCTGGAGAAGGGTTTCAGCCCTTCCCTCAGAGAGGAACTCCGGAACCGTGGCCACCTCTTGGCGCCCGATACCCCTTCGTCCGTCTTCGGCGGGGCTCAGCTCATCTACCGTTTGCCGGGCGGTTACTGCGGGGCATCGGATCCGCGGAAGGACGGTCAGGCCGTCGGTTTCTAAATCCGCCAATGCGTGGCGTTTACCCGTTCCCGCCGTCTCCGGGGAGTGCGATGGTTTCTGATTTTTTTGATGCGAGCGAAGATTGGGGAAAGGCCGTCAGGGAAGGACTTTCCGCCGCCTGGCCCATCTGCCTGGGCTATATCGCCATCGGCCTGGCCTTCGGTGTGATCGCCCGGAAGATGGGACTCCACCCTCTGGAAATCGGTCTGATGTCCCTCGTCGTTTATGCCGGAAGCTCCCAGTTCATTGCGGCCGCCATGCTCGGCGCCGGCGCCGGCTTCCTTCCTGTCGTCCTGACGACCTTCTCCGTCAACCTCCGTCATCTCCTGATGAGCTCTTCCCTCTCCCTCTATCTGAAAAATCTTTCCGGGAGCCGGCTCTCCCTGTTTGCCTACGGCGTGACGGATGAGAGCTTCGCCCTGAACATGAGCCGTTTCCAAGCGGGGAATTGGGGATGGCGTTCGGCCCTCGTCGTCAACCATGCAACCAATCTCACGTGGTTTATAAGCACCGTGGCCGGCGGCATCGGGGGGCAATTCATCCCGGCAGGCGCCTTCGGCATCGATTATGCCCTGACGGCGATGTTCATCTGCCTGCTGGTCTTCCAAATCCGCGGAATTTATCATGCCCTGGTGGCCCTCTTCTCGGGCGTTGTTGCAGTGATCCTCTCTTTGATGATTCCCGGAAACAGCTATATCCTGATCACCGCCTTTCTCGCCGCCAGTGCCGGCCTTTGTATCCGGAAAACAGGGTTGCAGAAAAACAGGCCGGAGGGCGGTAGATGACAGGCGAGATCATCCCGATCATCATCGGCATGGGGGTTGTGACCTATATCCCCCGCTGGCTGCCTCTGTTTTTCCTCACCCGCCGCCGCCTCCCCTCCTGGCTGATCGACTGGCTGGATTTCATCCCGGCAGCCATCCTCAGTGCCCTGATTCTGCCGGCCCTTGTTACGACCGGCGAGCCGAGACACCTCGTATGGGCCAGACCGGATCTCTGGGTAGCGATACCGACGCTGATTTTTGCATTAAGAACACGATCGCTCGCCGGTACGGTCGTCATCGGCATGGCGCTCTACTGGCTGGTAACCCATTTTCATTAACGACCGGCCCTGGCGGCTCGATCAAATATTCCCGGTTGACGACACACAAATATAGTGATAACGCCAAATCGCACGACTGACCGATGGATAACGTCATTGCTGCTGTAACTTGGGACAAACTATTTTCTTTGAATTCACTATACTTACCCGTTTTACCATTGACAAACGAAGGAGGTATTCCTATTTTAATCGACGATGAAACGACAAAGGAGACGGGGACTTTGAAGACTCTTTATAAATGCAAGAAGAGAAGCAATTTTGTCACTGAAGTCTGTCAGGACACCACCTGTGAGTGGCGTCTGAAAAATGAAACTTTTTTCAACTGCACATGGGTCGCCTGCAATTTTGGTCCTTTTACCCTTGAAGAAGTGGGTGAAATGATGGGCGTAACCAGGGAATATTTGATCGAGCCGCCAGGAAAGGCCCTCAAGAAGTTGCAGCATAAAAAAAGAAGGGATCAGCTCCGCGATTTTGCCTCACCCGATAACGAATGGGATATGATCTGACTTGGTCCTTGTTCTGACCGATATGCCGGCGGTCGTTCGAATGGCGTTGGATTCTATTTGCTTTTTCGTTTCTTCAGGGCTTTCATGAATTCATCCATGTGCCCCTGCTTTTTTGCGATGGTAAAAAGAAGCTCTTCCACATCCAGTTCAATATCCAGTGCGGAAGCCTTATCCAGGCGGGGAGCGATATCGGAAATCCTTTTGACGGCCTCGATGGCTTCAGGCGACCTGTTTGCCAGCTCCCTGGCCATCGACTCCGCCTCCGCCATGAATTTCTCCGGCGGCGCAACCTTGTTCACCAGACCGATCCGCAACGCCTCTTTGGCGCCGATCGGCTGACCCAGCATGGTGATTTCCTTTGCCTTGGCCATCCCGACAATCTGACGGAGCGGATTGAACAGGGGATTGAGACCGAACTTCAACTCCGGATGACCGAATATGGCGCTCTCCGAGGCGATGATCAGATCGCAGAACGTGGCAAGATTGAATCCGCCTCCCAGGGCGATCCCGCCCACGGCCGCTATGACGGGTTTCTTACAGCTGTAAATCCGCTTCAGATAGGTAACCAGCTTGCGGAAGAAATCGTCTATCTTTGATTCGGGAAGGGCAGACAACTCTTTAAGGTCCAAACCGGCGGAGAATACATAGTCTCCTCCGGTCAGGATAATGACGCGAACATCCTGGTCGCCCTCCAGGCGTGTAAAGCAATCCTGCAGTTCAGAGCGCATCTCTTGAGAAAGGGCATTCATCTCACCCGGACGGTGCATCGTGATGATGGAATAGCCTTCCTTCTTTTCGACAAGGATCGTTCGGTATGTCATCATGATGGGCGGCATATCCTCTCCTTCAACACCTGCCCGCTATTGGAAAAGATATTGCACTCCCCGGGATTCTACCGTGCTTTTCCTGATTTCTCCCGATATGGCGGATGTCGTACTCTCGATGAGATATCGCCATAAACCGGTCTTTTTCTTCTCCGTATAGACCACGGCCGGTTTACCTTCGATACCCGCCAAACGACCGGCAATGAGAACGGCATCCTGAAGCCCCCCCAGTTCGTCCACCAGCTTCAACTGGAGGGCCTGTCTTCCGGAAAAGATACGGCCATCGGCAAGACTCTTGATTTTTTCCAGGGGAATTTTTCTGTCTTCGGAAACCGTTCGAACGAACTGGTCGTAGATATCATCCACAATTTCTTGAATCAGCCGCTTTTCCTCATCCGTCATGTCCCGTGCCGGAGAGCCGATATCTTTGAACTTTCCGCTTTTGATGACGGAAGAACGGACGCCGACCTTCTTCATCAGCTCCTGGACGTCGGCGAAGTGCATCACCGCCGATATGCTGCCCGTGATGGTCCCCGGATTTGCCACGATCCTGTCGGCGGCGGTGGCGATCAGATATCCGCCCGACGCGGCTACGGATCCCATGGAAACGATCACTTTTTTCCTTGTCTGCAGTTTTCTGACGGCCTGGTAGATCTCCTGCGAGGCCGCCACACCGCCCCCGGGCGAATCGATCCTCAAGACGACGGCCCTGATGTCGTCTTCATCAGCCAATTCGTCTATCTGCTCGATAATCTCTTTGTTATCCGCAATGACCCCCTCGATGCGGACCACGGCGACTTTTGCCTGAAAGTTTAAAGAGCTGCCCCCCCCCCTTAAAGACACCCAGGAGGTAAATCAGAGCAAAAAACACAACCCCGATGGATAGCAAGATACAGATCCCTAAAATAACGGGGTGCTTTCTCATAGAGTGATCTCAGAGGACCTATTCATCCGTATCCGGGATCTTGATATCGGCCAGCGCCTTGCTCAGGCTGGAGCCGACATTTTCCCTGTTGTTGAGATACTGGTTGACCGAGTGTCCCTCGGTACCCGCTTCGTAATCCTTGATGCTCAAGCGGATTTTCCGGCTCTTTGGATCGACGTTTTTGACGATGGCGGTCACATTGTCCCCGACGGAGAACAATTCCGAGGAGGTCTTGACCCGCCTGGAGCTCAATTCCGAGATATGCACGAGCCCTTCGATGCCTTCCTCGATTTCCACGAAGATCCCGAAATCGGTAATATTGGTGACCTTCCCCGCTACGGTCGAGCCGGAGGGGTACTTGGCGTTCAGCTCCTCCCAAGGATTCTTCTCGATCTGCTTGAGTCCCAGGGAAAACTTTTCATGCTCGACATCGATATTTAGGACCATCGCCTCGATTTCCTGCCCCTTCTTGAACATCTCGGACGGATGCTTCACCCTCTGCTTCCAGGAGATGTCCGACATATGAATCAGGCCGTCGATTCCCTCTTCCACGCCGACAAAAATACCGAAGTTCGTGATATTGCGAATGACCCCCGTGATGACGCTGCCCTCGGGATACTTCTGTTTCAACGTTTCCCAGGGATTCGGAGTGGTCTGCTTCAGGCCGAGGGAGATCCGTTTGGTTTCGACATTGATATCGAGTATCATGACGGTGATGATCTGGCCTATCGACAGCACCTTGGAAGGGTGGCGAATTTCTCTCGTCCAGAACATCTCGGAGACATGGATAAGGCCCTCCACCCCCGGCTCCAACTCCACAAAAACGCCGTAATCGGTCAGATTGACGACCTTTCCCTCGATCAAGGAATTGATCGGATATTTGTCTTTGATGGTCTCCCAGGGATTCGGCGTCAGCTGCTTGAGGCCAAGGGCCACCCGCTCCTTTTCCCGGTCGAACGAGAGCACCTTGACACGGATCTTTTCCCCCTTGGAGAAATGATCGGAGGGACGTGTGATCCTCCCCCAGGAGATGTCCGTGACGTGCAGCAGCCCGTCTATGCCTCCCAGGTCAATGAAAAGACCATAGTCGGTAATATTCTTGATGATGCCTTCGATAATCTTCCCCTCTTCAATGTTCTGAAGCGTATCGTGTTTTTCCGCTTCGTGCTCCTTCTCCAATATGGAGCGCCTCGACAGGACGACATTATTTCTCTTGCGGTCGTACTT
>JAMDBG010000198.1:0-3741 GCA_023487865.1 Deltaproteobacteria bacterium
GCTCGGTGATGTCCACCATGACGACAACAATGCCGATGACGCCTTCAGGAGTGATCAGTGAGTTTGCGCCCAGAAGAAAGGAAAAAGATTGATTCTCCCCTTGCTTGAAAATGACCTCAATCCCGCTAAGGAACCTGTCACTCATTGCCGACAGCAGGACAAAGGGAGAACCGTCGGGATGGCGGAGGTGAAATGCCTCGTCAAATTCCTGGAAGATCGGGCTTCTGCCGAAGAGTTTATGGGTCGACCGGCTTGCCCGGATGACACGGCCCTGGCGGTCGCAAAGAACAAATATTTCCGCAGCCTGATTGAGGATTTGCGCGGTCAGTTTTTCCTCTGCCAGGATCTCTTCATTGCGCTTTTGCTCCGTCAGATCGGTCACCACCACGCACGCCACACCCGGCAGATCCTTGTGCTGAAGGGCGCTCAGGGAAAGAAAGACCGGTGTAGAACTTTTATCTCCGGTCTGTAGGGCCATCTCCAGTTTGCTGTTCCCCTTTAAACCCTGCTCAAGCACTGCCTCAAATAGTGGGAGGTCTGTGGATGAAATGTACTGGGTGATTGAAGATCCGATTACTTTTTCCAGAGATTCTTTGACGATATCCGCAAAGCGTTGGTTACAGAAAAGGATCGTGCCGTCGGAGGCCAGGGTGGCGGCGCCTTCGTTCATCGTTTCGACCATAATCCGGTAAGGATGATCGGCGCCCGACAGGGTAAAGACCCGATCTCCTTCCGCCGTTGAGACAACCAGACCATCCACCTCACCGCTTCGGATAGCGCGCAGAGTTTCCTCAGCTTCCATCATCCGCGCTGTGAGTGCCTGCAACTCATCCAAAAGCTGCCGGCGTGTTCTATCCGATGCTTTCATTGATTCGTACTCACGAATTCCTGGGTTTCAGATCGATGCCGACAAGAAACTTTTCTATATCCGTCATGTTACCAATGAGCCTTCGGAGCGGCAGGGGGAGTTTCTTGATAAGCGTTGGTGCAGCAATAATCTGCTCTCCTTTGGCCAAGTCAGGCTGCTGGTAGATGTCTATCACTTTGAGTTCGTAGCGGCCTGCCAGGTGTTCTTCACAAAGTTTCTGGACATTGGCGATGGCCTGTGTTGACTTTGGGGTCATCCCCGTAACATACAGCTGAAGAATGTACTTTGTCCGATCTCGCTTCGCCGCCGCTTTTTCGAATTCCTTGGTGCTTGTTTTCCCTTTTTTTCGTTCCATCGCTTTTACACCAAAATCGCTCTTATCATCCGGAGACCGAACGGATGTCTAGTCCCACCAGCACGCGCTCGGTGTTGGCCAGATCTCCGATAATCTTTTTCAGCGGTTCGGGAAGCTTCCGGACCAGTGTCGGTATGGCGATGATCTGGTCCCCTTTGGCAAGCTGGGGATTCTTTAAAAGATCGATGACTTCTATGCGGTATTTCCCCGCGAGGTGCTCTTCACAGATCTTCTTTAAATTGGCAAAGGCCGTGATCGATTTCGGGGTCTGACCGGCTACGTATAACCGGAGATTCCAGATTTCTTCCGGCGGATCGGCTTTTGCTTTCTTTCCCTTTCCCTGTGAGGCAGCTTTCACCTTGCTCTCCTTTCCCCCGTCTTTTTCAAGCGCTTCGCCTGCGGATCCGAAGGTTTTCCCTTGCGAAGATGCGTCATTTCCACACGGTCTTCCACCAGGGCAGCTTGTCTTATCCGCTCTTCTTCAACCAGCAGATGCAGCTCTTCCGATTCCGCAGCGAACTCGGCACGGAGGGCTGCGATCTTTGCTTCCAGGGCCTTCCGCTTGCGCTCCTGCTCGCGGAACCTCCGATCCGCCTCACGCCGGCATGCCAGCTCAGCGGCCTTTTCCTCGGCATCCTGGGCCGCCCGGGCGCTGCCGGTCAATGCCTCGCCGGAACCGGTATAGATATCGATAAGGTCAATGCCCTCATCCGTGAGGAGAAACTCTTGAATCTGGTTGGAGTGGGCCATGCCGCGGGATTTCAAAATGTAGAGGCCCCGGTTGCGTTCCCCTTTGAGTTCGATATCCCGAAGCAGCAGCCAGGTATCGATCAGCGAAGAGATCTCTTCACTCGTCCGTTCGAGGCTGTTTCCATAATGGGTGAGGTCCGTAAGGAACGTGGAGATCTTCTGCATCTTCAGATAGTCGATCAGGCGCGTGAGGATGGATTTGACCTCCGATGCGGTTCCCGCGTTGATCAGGTTGCTGATGGGGTCGACGATGAAAACCCGGGGGTTGAACTCCTCGATCACCTTGTGGAAGGTGACCAGATGCATCTCCAGGCCGTAAAGCGAAGGCCGGGCGGAATGAAACTTGAGAAGCCCCTTCTTCACCCACCGGTCGAGATCCAAACCGATGGAGCCCATGTTCCGGATGATCTGCCGGGGCGATTCCTCGAAGGCAAAATACAGGCAGCGCTCGCCTCGCCGGCAGGCGGCGTCGGCAAAGGTGGCCGATAAACTTGTTTTGCCCGTACCCGCCGTACCGGAGACGAGGATGGTGCTGCCCCGGAAGAACCCCTTCCCGCTCAGCATCGCATCCAGCTTGGGGACGCCCGTGGAGATGCGCTCCGTGGAGACGGGGTAGTCGAGCCCCAGGGAAGTGATGGGCAGGATGGAGACGCCCCGCTCGTCGATCAGGAAGGGATACTCATCGGCCCCGTGAGACGAGCCGCGGTACTTGATAATACGGAGGCGGCGGGTGGAAATCTGCTCCACGATGCGGAAGTCGAGGAAGATCACGCAATCGGCGACGTATTCTTCGAGCCCGTAGCGTGTCAGGGTCTTGTCGCCGCTTTCGCCCGTGACGATGGCCGTTACGCCGCGGTCTTTCAGCCAGTGAAAAAGCCGGCGAAGTTCCGCCCGCAGGATCGTGGCATTGGGCAGCTCGGAGAAAAGGGCTTCGACGGTATCCAGGACAACGCGCTTCGCTCCGATGGAATCGATGGCGCTCCCCAAGCGGATGAACAGTCCTTCCAGGTCGTACTCACCCGTCTCCTCAATCTCGCTTCGCGCGATGACGACGTGGTCCGTTGCGATGAGACCGCGGGATTCCATGTCATGGAGATCAAAACCCAGGGAGATGAAGTTTTTCGCCAGATCATCCGGCGTCTCCTCGAAGGTCATGAAGACCCCGGGTTCCCCGTAATCCCTGGCGCCCCGCATGAGAAACTCCATGGCGAGAAGTGTCTTGCCGGAACCCGCACAGCCGCAGATCAGGGTTGGCCTGCCTCTCGGAAGCCCTCCCTTCGTGATCTCATCGAGGCCCCTGATACCCGTCGGGCATTTTGCAAGAGAATCCGCATCCTGCTTTGCCTTAGCCATCGTTACCTCCCAGCACCTTTCTAGTCTGAGGTAAACCTCATCCACCCGCCCCCGATCACTTTCAACTTTTTATTCCTCTTTTTGTCCAACAAAATTTTATGCATAATTTCAATAAAATCAACATAAAAAATTTGAATCGTTTCGGATCGTGATCAATTGAGCCAAAAATTCGTATAAAAGTTAGCCATTTGGATTTGGATTTAATAACCGTTTAGCAGATCAATATCAGGGAACAGCAGCGAAGTATAAAATAATTCATTTGGCCTCAATATGTTGAGGTTCCACCAAATATTGAGGCCAAATAAATCACATCCTATTTCTTTGGTTGTTCTTTCCCGTTAAGCTAACCTACTGTTATTCGATGATAAATAAAAAACTTCTCATTTTGCTTCGGCTGTTCCCTGATATTGATCTG
>JAMDBG010000198.1:3769-8953 GCA_023487865.1 Deltaproteobacteria bacterium
ATCGTCAAAATCATTAAATAACAATGGGCCACCTCATTGCGGATGAACACAGCATAAGGGAAGTGACGGAGGTACAAATGAAACTTCAAACTATAGAAAAAAATACGCCATTGAAACCGCCGCCGAAAAAGTATCTGGTTGTCGATGATGACGATAATTTTAGAACCATACTGCTGGAATTGTTTGCAGGGGAAGCTGAAGTCCTGCAGGGCAGCAATGGAAAAGAAGCTCTCGCGCTGATGGAGACCAATTGCTTTGATGTCGTATTATGTGACGTTCACATGCCGATCATGGGCGGCATCGAATTTTGCAGAAAGGCAATGAGTGTCGATAAAGAATTCGTCAAGCATACGATCCTTTTAACGGGAGACCGCAGCGAAGAGATCCTGTCATTTTGCCGGCAAAACGACATACGCCTGCTGTATAAGCCTCTTTCCATTTCCGCACTTGAGGCGTCGGTAAAGGTCTTATTGATGGAAAACAATGGCGGTCAACTGATGAAGGCAAAGGCAATCAAGCCGTTCGCTTCGGACTGCGGACGTTCGCTCGGCACAAAAACCCTGTCACTTAATCCGGAAAGCCATAAGACACCGGCGCCGGATCTTCGCCGACTGGAACGGAAAATGGTCAACATCCCAGCCTTGATCCTGCAGGCCCAGCCACAGATCAGGGAGCTTTCGACAGGGACCCTCCTGGATTTTTCCTCGCGGGGAATCAGGTTCTCTGTGCCGAAAGAGGCGAGACTGGGAATAAATACAGTTAGTCATATCGATGAGTTCAGTGTAATATTCACCGTTCCGGACACACGGCAGCTGATCATCGTCAAATGCAGACCCAACAGGATCTCAGACTCCGAGCGGGAGGTGCAGGTCGACGCAGTCCCTGTGGTCACTGACGTGCTCAACCATGTAAACTGGCAGCAGTATCTGCACTGATTCATCCTTGCTTCAAGGCACTATGTTTGGCTGGTTTAATAGCGGCGGCTCACACGATACAGGCAGGTATTTCCGTCGGCGGCCGGTTTTGTATTTGCCGTCCCCGTGAATATGGACAGACCTCGAACCGAAAGGAGAATAGAATACCAATGAAGAAATTAACTCAAAGTGTCATCACAGTATTGATGATGATCGTCCTGATGATTGGGCTATCCGCTTGCAAGAAAGAGGGCCCCGTCGAGAAAGCCGGTAAGAAAATCGATCAAACGATAGAAAAAGCCGGCGAGCAGATCGAAAAGGCCGGCGAGAAAGTACAGGACGCCGTAAAAGACACAAAAAAATAAGAGCCTTGGGGGCAATTGCGCAGATTGGTGCTCGATCTACTTAGGAGCGACGATGCAGCTCCAGAGGTTGCTTACTTCGGGCACTGATCACATCCTTTGATTATAAAAGTACGCGTCAACCGGATGAACCTTTATCCCCCGCGGAGGCGCCGCCAGGTGCGGCGCAGCCGCAGGGAGTTGCTCACGACCGAGACGGAGCTCAGCGCCATTGCCGCGGCGGCGAATTCCGGGTTGAGGAGGATCCCCCAGAAGGGGTAGAGGACGCCCGCCGCGATAGGGATCCCGATGACGTTGTAAATGAACGCCCAGAAGAGGTTCTGGCGGATCGTCCGCATCGTCGCAAAGGAGAGGCGGATCGCCTGGGGGACTCCCAGGAGGTCCTCCTTCATCAGCGTGATGTCGGAGGCCTCGATCGCCACATCCGTCCCCGCCCCGATGGCGATTCCGATGTCGGCGGCCGCAAGCGCCGGGGCGTCGTTGATCCCGTCCCCGACCATCGCCACGACTTCGCCGCCCGCACGGAGGCGCCGGATCTCCTCGGCCTTGTCGCCCGGCAGGACCTCCGCCAGGACCCGGTCGATGCCGAGCGCATCGCCCATCGCCCGGGCCGTGGCCGTGTTGTCCCCCGTGATCATGGCGACCCTGAGCCCCATCCCCTGCAGGGCGGAAACCGCTTCCCTTGCCGAGGCCTTGGGAAGATCGGAGAATCCCATGAGACCCACGACCTGCCCGGCCTCCGCCACGAAAACAATCGTCTTCCCTCCGGCGGAGAGCCGCTTTGCATCCCCCTCCAAACCGTTGAGCGCCGCACCCTCCCCTTCCATGAAGCGCCGGCTGCCGAGGAGGCAGGCCTTCCCGTTCCGGACGGCCTTTGCGCCGAGACCGGAGACGGCCGCAAACCCCTCCACCGGCTCCGCCGCAAGTCCCTCCTTTTCTCCCTTCGCAAGGACGGCCCGGGCAAGGGGGTGCTCGGAAACGGCCTCCAGGGCGAGGGCAATCCGGAGGACCTCTTCCGGCGTATGGCCCGCCGCGGGGATGATGTCCGTGACTTCCGGCTCGCCCCGCGTCAGGGTGCCGGTCTTGTCGAAGACGACCGTCGTCAGCCGGTAGGCGTTCTCCAGGCTCTCCCCTCCCTTGATCAGGATGCCGCTTTCCGCACCGAGGCCCGTCCCCACCATCACCGCCGTGGGGGTGGCCAGTCCCAGGGCGCAGGGGCAGGCAATGACGAGAACGGAAACAAAATTGAGCAGGGCGCGGCTGAAGACGGGATCCGGAACAAGAAAAGTCCAGACGGCAAAGGTAACCAGGCCGATCACGAAAACGGCGGGGACAAAGACGGAGGCCACCTTGTCGGCCAGGCGCTGGATGGGGGCCTTGGAGCCCTGCGCCTCCTCGACGAGGTGGATGATCCGGGCGAGGGCCGTCTCGGCGCCGATCCGCGTCGCCTTAAACGTGAAGCTTCCCGTCCGGTTCATCGTCGCGGCGAAGACCTCCGCACCCGCCTCCTTGTCCACCGGCATGCTCTCCCCGGTCAGCATCGACTCGTCGATGGTCGAATGTCCCGAAACGACGATCCCGTCCGTGGGGATCTTCTCGCCGGGACGGACGACGATCAGGTCGCCCTTGAGGACGCCTTCGATGGGGATATCGCTCTCTACACCGTTCCGGACGACGCGGGCGGTCTTGGGTTTCAGCCCCATCAGGCGCTGGATCGCCTGCGACGTCCTGCCCTTGGCCTTCGCCTCGAGGAGCCGGCCGAGGATGATCAGGGTCACGATAAAGGCCGCCCCGTCATAGTAGACGTGCGGCATGATCTCCGCCCCGCTGAAGAGCCGCGGGAAGAATGTCGCCAGCGCTGAATAGAACCAGGCGGCAAAAGCGCCCACGGCAACCAGGGTATTCATGTCGGTGGTCTTCTGACGGGCCGCCTTGATGGCGCCGATGAAAAACCGGCTCCCCACCCAGAAGACGACCGGCGTCGTCAGAACAAACATGGCAATGAGCAGGGGCAGCCGGGGGATCCAATGGAGGAAGGGAAACCAGTGCTGCATCGACCCCACGAAGATGATCATGCTGAGAATGATCCCGATCGTAAAGCGGATCCTGAGGTCCTTCTCCTCCCGTTCGCGTGACGCCGCAATCGGGTCCTCCCTGACATCATCGGGAATCCCCAGATACTCATACCCCTGGTCCGTGATGACCTGCCGGAGCGCCTCCACCCCGGCCCATTCCGCCAGGTGGTCGATCGTCGCCCTTGCCGTCGCCAGATTGACGGAGACATCCATCACCCCGGGGATTTCCCTGATCGCCATCTCCACACGGCGGACGCAGGCGGCGCATGTCATTCCCCCGATGGAAACCGTCGTTTTCATTGCCTTTTCAATTGACAACTTCAAACCCCGCTTTCTTTATCCTCTCACTGATCTGCCGGCGGTCGACCGGCTTCAGCTCGGTGAAGGTCGCCTCGCCTTTTTGCAGGTCCACACGGACATCCTTGATGTTTTCTATAGCGCCGAGCGCCTTGGTAACAGCCATGACACAGTGCTGGCAGGACATGCCCTTGATCTTGATCGTCGTCATTTCTATCTCCTTTCATCTGTAAAGATCTCTGTTGCATAAAGGATCGGAGTGTATTGCCTATCACATCTTGCGATCGGGGGGCAACGAAATTCCGGGAGCCATCCGCAGACAGTAAAAGAGTGAGGTAAAGCCCAATTTTTACAATATGATCCGTGAACAGCGGCCCGATTAATCGCTTGACAGGGGCGGAGCAACCGGTTATCCTGCACCGGTAGTCGGCAGGTTTCGGGGCTGAAAAGACGATCGAGTGACTGTCTGCGGCCACCGGTATCCATCCCACGGCAGAGTGAAGGTTGTTTGTCGCCATAACGAGGGCTATGATCCAGTTTACTCTGAAAAACAAGCCGCGCAGAAGGTCGCTCCTCATTGCCCTGCTTATCCTGGCCGTTCTGCTCCCTTTTTGGTGGCAGCTCGGCAACTGGTACGGGGAGCGCCTCCTTGCCGAAAGGCGCACCCGGATCACGGGCCTGCTTGCCGTCCATGCCAATTTCCTCAATACGGCCATCCGTCAGCGCCTCGCCCTCCTCAATGGACTCAAGGCCTTCGCGGATGCGCACGTCGCCTCCCATATGGGAATCGAGTCGGCGGAATTCGCGGCCTTCGCCTCAGTGCTCTGCATCGGGACAACCGGTATCCGCAATGTCGCCGTCTCTCCCGGCGGGATCACGCAATTCGTCTATCCGGCGGAGGGCAATGAAAACCTCGTCGGCCATGATCTGGTCAACGACCGCCGCGCAGCGGTCCGCGCCGATGTTCAGCGCGCCATCCGATCGCAACGGGTTATCCTGAGCGGTCCCTATGCGATTCGCCATAAGGGGCTGGAACTGGTGGCAAGACAGGCCGTCTATAAGGGGGATACCTTCTGGGGTCTCGTCTCCCTTTCCTGCGATATTGCACCGGTATTGGCCGATGTCGCACCCGATCCCCATTCCGTCGGCATCGAACTGACCATCCAGGACCGCACCAATCATCTCCTCTATGGGAAAAAATCCGTTCTGGAGGGAAATCCCGTTTTGGGAAAAGTCGATCTCCCCGACGGCTCCTGGAAACTGGCGGCCGCACCCCTGGGAGGATGGAATGCCGCCGTTTCGGAATCTCTCCTCCAGTTCCGAGGGGTTACGCTCGCTATCCTCCTGCTGCTGACCGCCCTTCTTTACCTCCTGATGAGTTACAGCGCGCGACTGAAACTGGCCGTCCGGCAGCGGACCGATGACCTTCAGCGGTCGCTCACGAACCATCGCGAGGATGAGGAGAATCTGAACCGGACACTGGTAAACCTCCGGCGGGCGATGAGAGGAACGCTGGAAGCGCTGACCCTGGCCGTG
>JAMDBG010000198.1:8963-12021 GCA_023487865.1 Deltaproteobacteria bacterium
TTGCGGACCTGGCGCGGACGATTGCGATGGAAATGGAGCTCCCGGATGCGGAGCTCGACGGCATCAGGATGGCGGCCTTCCTCCACGATATCGGAAAGATCTCGCTGCCGGCGGAGATCCTGGGCAAGGTGTCCCGGCTGTCGGAAGTGGAGTTCAGTCTGGTCAAGACACACCCGCAGAACGGCTATGATATCCTCAAGGAAATCGAGTTTCCCTGGCCGGTTGCGCGAATGGTGTGGCAGCACCATGAACGTATGGACGGGTCCGGCTATCCGTTGGGAATCTCGGGAGAGGAGATACTCCCGGGGGCGCGGATTTTGGCAGTGGCCGATGTCGTGGAAGCGATGGTCTCGGACCGGTCTTACCGGCCGACACCCGGTCTGGAAAAAGCGCTGGAGGAGATCGGGGCGCAGCGGGGGATCCTTTACGACCCCGCCGTTGTCGATGCCTGCCTTCGTATCTTCAAGGAAAAGGATTTCCGTCTGGAATAGGAATACAATCGAAGGGGAAACGGGATGTTGATCCGGTGCTGGGGCGCGAGGGGTTCCATTTCGGTTTCGGGTGAAGACTATCTGCGGTACGGCGGCGATACCCCCTGTATCGAAATCCGCACCAAGGACGACCGGATCGTCATCATCGATGCCGGCTCGGGGATCCGGAGGCTGGGAAACCGGCTTCTTGCCGAGAACCACCTCGATTTCATAATGGTCTTCACCCACGCCCACTGGGATCATATCATGGGCCTTCCCTTCTTCAAGCCCATCTACCAGCAGGAAACACGCATCACGATGTACGGCTGCCCCTTCTCCCAGGAATCGGTCCGAGAGATGATCTCCCGGGTCATGTCGCCCCCCAATTTCCCCGTGAGCTATAACGACATCATGGCGGATATCACCTATCAGGAATCCTGCCGGGAAACCTTTACGGTCGGCAGCATGACGGTGAGCCCCATTCCCACCAGCCATCCCAACCAGGGGGTGGGATACCGGTTCGAGGAAGAGGGAAAATCCTTCGTCTTTCTGACCGACAACGAACTGTCTTACCGGCATCCGGGCGGTCTGGCGTTTCAAGACTACTGCGCCTTTGCGAAGGGGGCGGACCTCCTCTTCCACGATTCCGAATACCGACCCGAGGACTACCCCCAGACCAAGACCTGGGGCCATTCGGTCTTCACGGATGCCCTGCGCCTCGCCCTTGCCGCCGGGGTTACCCGGTTCGGTCTCTACCATCACAATCAGGACAGGACGGACCGGGCCGTCGACGAGATGGTGGAAGAGTGCAGGAAGATCGCAGCCGGACACCCCCTGGAATGTTTTGCCGTGCGCCAGGACATGGAGATCGTCCTATAGGGAAGGCGCCGCAACGAACAATACGGAGGCAAACCATCCATCAAAACCAACCCGACGATCGGAGAAAGGAGAAATGATCATGTCCGAAAACGAAAGAATCCAAACCGACCGGAGAGATTTCCTCGGGATCTCCATAAGAGGTATTTTGCTCACACCCGTTCTGTTTCTCGGCTTCCCCTTCCCGGCCTTTGCAAACGCCCCGAAGGAAGTCCTCCCCACCTATGACGCGGCCGCCAAGACCCTCACGGTGAAGATCACGCACCCTTCATCGTCAATGACGTTTCATTACATCGAGAATGTCGAAATCAAAAAAGGAGGGAAATCACTCCTGTCGACCGACTATAAAAGCCAGCCTGACAAGGAATCATTTTCTTACACGTATCCCATCGAGGTGGCCCCGGGTGACGTTCTCGAGGTCAAGGCCAGCTGCAGCATCTTCGGGTCCAGGACGGAAAAGCTGACCGTAAGCTAATAGGCCCGCTGATCCGCAGATCAACCCTATCCAATGGGACGGAGGCCCTTACTTATGCCCCTTTTCCTCATCCATGCCGCCCTGATGGCGACGGGATTTCTGTTCGTCCTTTCCGCCCTGATCGTCGCAAAGACACAGAGACGGAAACCATGGTGGCTCAAGGTTCACCGGGCCATCGGCCTGACCGGAGGTTCGCTCCTTTTGCTGGGGGCCGTTGCGGCAATCGCCGCCGTCGCATCCACCCCGGAAGGACAACATCTCCGGAGCCCGCACACCTGGCTGGGAGTTCTGACGGTTTCGACGGCGATCATCACGCCGGCGCTCGGACTGCTGCAGTTCAGGATCCCCCGGAAGGCGGTAACGATCCGTACGGTCCACCGCTTCTTCGGCCGGCTTCTGAATATCCTCGCCCCTATCGCCATTTTGCTGGGTTTGCGCGTAGCGGAAATCATTTAGGCAAACAAACCCCTGGACAAGGAGCGAACGATCCGTGTTTCTGCCCGCCACACCTGAGGAACTGCGGGATCTCGGCTGGGACCGGCTCGACGTGATCCTGGTCACCGGAGACAGCTACCTCGACAGCCCCTTCGTGGGCGTTTCGGTCATCGGCAAGATCCTGCTCAAGGCCGGATACCGTGTGGGAATCATCGCCCAGCCGGATGTGGACGCCGCCGCGGACATCACCCGCCTCGGGGAACCCGCCCTCTTCTGGGGCGTGACGGGCGGCTGCATCGATTCCATGGTCGCCAACCGCACCGCCTCCGGAAAGAGACGCCGGGAGGACGACTTCACCGCCGGCGGGATCAACAACCGGCGCCCCGACCGGGCGGTCATCGTCTACGCCAATCTGATCCGGCGGTGGTTCAAGCAGACGGGTCCGATCGTCCTGGGCGGGATCGAGGCGAGTCTCCGGCGGATCGCCCATTATGACGCCTGGACGAACCGCGTCCGCCGTTCCATCCTGATCGACGCCAAGGCCGATGCGCTCGTCTACGGCATGGGAGAAAAGACAGTCCTGGAGCTGGCCGCCCGGCTGAAGGAGGGTCGCTCCGTTTCGGACCTGAGAGGCCTGTGCACCGTCGCCGCGGAAAAAGCGCCGGGGGCGCTGGAACTCCCCTCCTACGAGGAGGCGGCCGCCGACCCTGCGGCCTTCACCAAAATGTTCCTCGGCTTCTACCGGAACCAGGACCACCGGACGGCGCAGGCGCTCTGCCAGCGCCAGGACTCGCGCTGGCTC
>JAMDBG010000182.1 GCA_023487865.1 Deltaproteobacteria bacterium
CCGGGATCGTCGCCCGGACGATGAGTCGGCCGCCGGGGAGAAGCTTCGCATGCAGGATATCGAGGGTTTTCATCAGCTCTTCATCGCTGAGCATATGGACGACATCGAGGATCAGGGCCGTATCGGCCTCTCCCGGCAAGTCTTCTAGCTGCGGCGCCCGTCCTGTCCGCATTTCCCCTCGCGATCCGAGGGCACGCTGCGCGACGCGCACCCGCTCCTCATCCGGATCGATACCGAAGACCCTGGCGGAGGGGAACAGCTCCAGGATCCAGACGGAGGGGACGCCGTAACCGCACCCGATATCGATGATGCGCCGGGGCGCTCTGAGGAATTCCGCCAGGCAGGGAAACATCGGATCCAGCCGCATCTTGAAGCGGGCAAACGCACGGGGAAAGGCATCGATATGGCGATACCGCAGGCGCACCCGCTGCTGGTGCCGGGGCGATCCCGCCCGGAAATCTTCAGCGGGGAGTATAATGGGGATCAGGGCGCGTTTCACCAGAGGGGGAACGATCAGGAAAGCCCCGAGCAGCGAATAACCGATCCCGAGCAGGGATGTCAGGCCGATGCTTTTGAGAACCGCATGCTGGGCGGCGGCAAGGACGCCGAACCCGATCAAGGTCGTCGCCCCCGCCAGAAACATCGCCTGGCGGATCAGCCCCATCGAGGGATGGCGCTCGTCCATATACCGCTGATACGCACAGACATAATAGATGCCGTAGTCGATCCCCATGCCCATGATGACGATCCAGAGCATGATGCCGGGAATGTCCAGCGGCTGTCCCAGGAGCTTCAGGGTTCCCAGGGTGCAGACGAGGGCGAAGGTCACCGGCGCCAGGACAATGAGGGACAGACGCCAATCGAGGAAAAACAAGAAGACCACAACAATGATCCCGATGCCGGTGATGGCGGCGATCTCGACAAACAGCGAAACGAGAACCTCCCCCAGACGCTTGCTGAAGAGTCCCGCATCGAAGATGCCCGCCAGGCCGGGTGCGGCATAACGGGCAAAGAAGGACTCGGCATCATAGGCCGGACCGGGCGTCACCATCGAAACCTGCACCCAGGAGGCTTTTCCCGGTACGATCCCCAGAAAAACGGCGAATGGCTCCGGAATCACTGCGGCTGCCGGAGGGGGCGCGGAAAGAGAGTCCGTGAAAGTATTGAAGGCATCGGGGGTGAAGCCCATCTCCCGACCCGCACTGCGCAGCTCCCGGTCGAGGTCCGCGGCGCGCCGGGGCGTCCAGAAGGCCTTCCATGCCGCCGCGCGGCGTCCGGCAAGCGCCTCCCCCGGAAACAGGTCGGAAGGCAGAAAGGCCGCTGTGACCACGCCCCGGCGGAGATCATCCCCCAGCAGGATGCTGAGGCGGTCGTTTTTCATCTGCAGTTCCGACGGGTTTTTCCCCTCGATCATCATGTAGACCCGGCTGGTGAGATTTCCCCAGAGTTGCTGGACCTTCTTATCCGCGGCGATGGTTTCGCTGCTCAGGGAATTCATGGCGCTGATATCGACATGAAAAACGGGGCGCGCCAGAAAAAGCATCCCCCCGAAGAGAAGCACGGCCGCGACGATCCCGGTCTTTCCCGCCGACAGGACGACCTTCTCCAGGGAACTGTTCAGCCACGTGTTCCGGTTTTTCATGGCCGGCGGCATGACGGGAATGATCCGGGGAAAAATCCAGTGGACAAAAAGAAAGGCAAAGGTCACCCCCAAAGCGGCAAAGACACCGATCTCGGCCAGGACACGAAAGCGGCTCAGCAGGAGCAGAAGAAAGGCGCCGACCGTCGTCAGGACGGCAAGGATTTCGGCTGTCTTGACTTCACGGGCCGCTTGCCTTCCCGACATCTCATAGGGACGGTCGAGAAACAGGAGATAGGCGATCCCCAGATCCACGGTAAAGGCCATGATCGCGC
Organism: Deltaproteobacteria bacterium; assembly: GCA_023487865.1. GTDB lineage: Bacteria > Desulfobacterota > Syntrophia > Syntrophales > UBA5619 > JAKAFS01. The sequence continues at coordinate 1,915 of JAMDBG010000182.1, forward strand.
CACCGAAACTGACCGCGAGAATGGATAGGGAAGGAAAGAGAAAAGAACAGACGAAAAGGGCGAGAATCGCGCCGGCTGTCGACGGAATCAGGGCCAGAAGCCCGACAAGGGGTCGGGGAAAGGTGATGATCAAAAGGAAGGCGATGCCGACCGTCGTCAGGAAAAGTGCCATCCGCATATCGCGTCGGGCGGCATTCTCGTTGTCCAGGGCGGCGCGATAGGCCCCGACGGGTGTCAGTGTAAAACCAATGCCCTGGGATGGGTGCAGACGGTTGAGTTGCTCCGCCAGGTCATTCAGGAGGGGGGGGATGGCTCGGACATAGGCCGAATCCGTCGCCGAGCCGGCCAGCTCCGCCATGGTCAATAGATGGGCGCCGTCCTTGGACAGCAGATGCCCCCGGTACATCACGGCGTCGCTCGCAGGTAAGATCTGCGCCATCCTCGCCAGAATGAGATTCCGGAGGCCGAGGGGATCGCGGGCGATGATCGCGGCCTGACCGATGCCCTCCAGATTCTGCAACTGCTTGAGGTCTTCCGCCAACACACTGCGCACCCGGGCGGGTGTGAGGAGGGGAGCGATCTCCGCCTCCAGTTGCGGACGATCAAACAGCAGGGGCAGATGGTTGACGATGTGGGCCACAAGCTCCGGAACCAGAGTCTGCATCTGCACCATGCCGACCTGCCGGAAAAGACCGCTCCTCTTCAGCCCGGCCTCGATCAGTTCGGCTGCGGCCACCAGATCATCCCGGGATCCTCCCCGGATCTGGCAATCGATGATCAGCCGGTCCTGGGCGGGGAGATGACGGACGATCCGGTAGGCATCGGCCAGGACGGGATCATGGCGGGGCATGGACGCCAGAATGTCGGTTTCGATCCGGACATGGTAGGATTCGTATAGAAGGACGCCCCCCAGGACTGCAACGACGGCGATGATCAGGGACCAGCGAAAAGGGTAGCGATGCAGGGCAAAGGAAGTGATTCTCATGAAGGCCTCTCCGGAATGCGGCGACCGAGGACCGGGCGCAGGAGGCGGAGGAAAATCAGTCGGCTGAACGTTCCCGTATTCCTGCAAAAATCGACGCAGGGGCGGAAATGTGAAACCCGCTTCCTGCCGGGCGTGTATGATACGCCGACCGGCGCTTCGCGGATGGGGATCCCCTGCCAGCGCGCCCGGACGAGGATTTCCACCTCGAATTGAAAACGCCTGGCCTCCACACCAAGGCTGGCGGATTCCGGCAGGGGATAGATGCGCATCCCGCTCTGGGTATCGGAAAGGTCCGGCCCCCCGGCGGCACGCACCCAGAAATTGGAAAACTTCCGGCCGAAGCGGCTTGTCCAGGGGACATCGCTGCCGGACATCCCTTTCCGACTGCCGACGACGATGGGCCGGAGTTCCATGGGAATCGCCCGGATCAGGGCCGGAATATCCCCCGGATCATGCTGACCGTCGGCGTCGAGCGTAATGGCCCAGTCGGCCGTTCCCCTGAGGGCCGCAAAGCCGGTCAGGATCGCCGCCCCCTTGCCGAGATTTTTTTTGTGACGCAGTACCGTGACCCCGGGGACGTTCTGGAGGCAGGCAGCCGTCCCATCGGTCGACCCGTCGTCGACGACCCAGATGGGAAAAGCCAGCGGGCGGGCGCGCTCGATGACCGAGACGATCCCTTCGGCGTGGTTGTAAACGGGGATGAGGATGGCAAATCGACCGGTCGGATTCATCTCTGCACGTCCTGACGTCCTCCGAAAAAAAAGACCCTTTATCGTTCCCGGGTGTTCAGGTACGCTACCGCCCAGGTCCCCGGCCCCATGTGCGCCCCCGATGTCAACGACATCGGATGGAGGAGTATCTCCGCCCCCGGATGGCGCCGGGCGATCTCCGGCTGTACCCTTTCCGTGACCCATGCAGCGTTATCGGTATACTCGAGCATGACCAGGGCCTTTTCATTCCTTGTCAGGTCCGCCTCCAGCTTCTCCAGGGCAAACGCCAGCTGCTCAGCCTGATTCCGGACCACCCCCATCTTCTTGGCACCCTCGGCCAGAGGGCTGATGATCGGTTTCATATGGAGCATGTCGCCGAAGAAGGCGCTGCTCCGGGAGAGCCGCCCCCCGGCGGCCAGGTACTGGAGCTTGTCGAGAAACACGTACTCCCGGCAGCGGGCTGCATTTTCGCCGGCGAACCGGATCACCGCTTCGGCCTCGCGGCTCTTCAGGGCAAAACGGGCCGTCGCCACGACCAGGATCCCCAGTCGTCCGGAGGCCGCCTGGGTGTCAAGGACCGTGAAGCGATCCGAGGGATCGTTCGTCTTTTTCCATTCTTGAGCCACAGTGTAGTTCCCCGTAAAGACGGAACCGACACAGAGGTAAAGGACCTGCGGATAACGCTGGAGCACGCTCTGGTAGTGCTCCCGCCGCTCGTAGACCGAAGCCTGTGAGGTGGAAACCTTCCCGCCGCGGCGCATGGCGGCATAGAGTTCTTCCGGGGTGACATGGGCCTCCGGCAGGCATTTTCCCCCGACGGTGATATAGCTGTCCAGGACGGTTACACCCAGTTCGGCCATGTTTTCGCGGTTCACGGACCCCGCGGCATCCGTCATGATATGGATGGCCTGATCGACCTTCCTCCTGCGAAAGGAGCGGACCTGTGCGCCCAGGTCATCGGCGGACCAGCGGACCACATCGCCGATGGCGGCGATATCACCCCGCAACGTATTCCCGTCCGGGGCGTGCAGATGGACCTTGAGATACTCCCCGTCCCGAAGGGCAACGACGCTTTCCCCGATGGCGGAGAGCCTCTTGACGGTCTGCTCGTCGTCGCCGCCGATATGGAGCACCGTATCCACGCAGCACCCCGCCTCCCCCTCTTCCTGAAAAGCAGGGGAAATCGTGAGATGATCCCTGAACATCTCCGTGATGGGCCTGCAGCCTTCGCCGTTTGTCAACAGCGTGTTGAAAAATCCTTCCAGGAAAATAAAGATCCCCAGGGCGCCCGCATCGACGACGCCGGCCGCCTTGAGCCTGGGCAGGAGCTCCGGCGTGGAGCGGACGGCCGCTTCGAGCTCCCGGAGGATCCGTTCCCGCCACAGGTGATCGTACGTCGCCGGGGGTTCCTCCACCGCCTTCACCAGGGCATCGAATACCGTGAGCATCGTTCCGGGTTTGGGATGGCTCACCGCTTGCCAGGCCCTGTCCCGGCCCTCCCGGATCGGATCGGCGAGATGGTGGACCGCATCGGCCATGAGGAAGCCGGAGAAGAACCGGGCGGCGATGTTCCCTGAATTTCCCCGGGCCGAAAGGAGGAGCTCGCGGACGATTTTGTCCCGTCCGAGGGCGGTCTGGCGCAGGGGAGAAAGGCTGACGACGAGATTCCGGCCTGTGTCCCCATCGGCAATGGGAAAGACGTTGATGTCGTCCAGAAGATCCGCCCAGGCGGCAACGCGTTCGAGGCCGGCGATAAGGGCCTGTGCAAAAAGCGGTTCCATTTCAGAATCCCAATGCACGGCTGATCTCTTCCGGAATCGAAAATTCCATCTCCATCTCCGGTTCCCGGACGGCGACCTGTTCCGTCGATCCCCGGGCGCAGATCTTCCCGTCCCTGGTGAGCCGGATCTCGAAGGCAACGACGATCTTGGTGCGGGCCTCCTTCACCGTCGCCCGGCAGATGAACTCATCCCCCTGCTTGAGCGGGTAAATGTGTTTGACGGAGCTGCGGATGATCGGAAAGATGTAACGGGTCCGGTCATGAAAGGCAAACAGGTCCACGCCCAGGTGGTCGTAAAGCTCCGAACGGGCGACATCGAAATACTTCAGGTAGTTTCCATGCCAGACGATCTGCATCGGATCGAGATCGTAGAACGGCACCTTGAACGTGACCTCGTGACTCGGTCGATTCTCTGCTTCCATCAGTCCTCCTCCGAAAAGCCCGTGGTCGCTATCCGCCGCGCCAGCGTTTCGATGTCGGCGTCCATGGGCCGGTCTTCGACCGTCGGCGCCGCCTGACGGCGGATTTCCCCGACCAGTGAGGCAAGAGAGGGCCGGTCGTCCACCCGCCCCCGGATCTCGCAGGCCTGGGCGGCCGCCAGAAGATGAATGGCCACGACCCGCTCCACAAGGGTGCAGACACGGGCGGCATCACGGGCGGCAATGGTCCCCATGCTGACCTTGTCCTGGTTATGGGATTCGGTGGACCGGGAAAAGGAGGCGGCGGGCATTGTCGCTTTGAGGGCCTCCGCCGTGAGGGCGGAGGCGGTAATCGACATGGCCTTGAATCCATGGTGGTGGAGCCGCGCCTCCCCTGTCACTCTGACGAGATCGGCGGGAAGCCCCCGGTTCACGTTGGGGTTGACGAGAAGCGCCACCTGCCGGTCCGCCATATCGGCCACCGAGGCGAGAGCCGATTTTAAGGCATCCATGGCGAAGGCGATGTGACCTCCGTAGAAATTTCCCCCCATCAGGGGGCGGTCCGACTCCGCGGCAAAGAGGGGATTGTCGTTGGCGCTGTTGGCCTCGATCTCGACCCACGGCCGGATCCATGTCAGGGCGTCGTGCAGAACGCCCATGATCTGGGGGACGCACCGCAGGGAATAGGGATCCTGAAGGGTCTCCGGACCTTCCGCTTCCAGATCCGCCCCGGACGCCCTGGCCGTCAGAAGCGTCCGCATTCTTGCCGCGACCTCAATCTGCCCCGGGAAGGGCTTGGCCTGACCGATGGCGGGATGATAGTGGTGGGCTTTGCCTTGAAGGGCATGGACGCACAGGGCCGAAGCACCGGTCGCCGCATCCAGCAGATGGGATGCCCGGTCGAGGACGACAGCGGCAATCCCGGTCATGACGGAGGTTCCGTTGACCATGGCCAGCGGTTCCTTCAATTCGAAGGTATAGGGTTTCCGTTTTGCCTTGCGCAGCGCCTCCCTGGCCGGCATACGCTCCCCCCGGTAATACACCTCCCGTTCACCCGTAAGGGCGGCCAGGACATAGGACAGGGGGGTGAGATCACCCGATGCGCCGACGGAGCCTTCGGATGGAACGACGGGTGTAATGCCCAGATTGAGAAAGGCGGCAAGGTGTTCCAGGAGGGGCAGGGAGACGCCCGAATACCCCCGCGCCAGGCAGAGCAGCCGGCAGAGCATGGCCGCCCGCGTCTCTTCGATGCCGAGAGGCTCCCCCGTCCCGCAGCCGTGGAAGCGCATGAGGTTGCCGCCCCCGTTCAGGACGGTCGTTTTATTCAGCCGGTTCCCGCACGACTTCCCGTACCCCGTCGTCACGCCATAGACCGGGACATCGGCCTCGACGGCCGCATAGAGGAGCCGCCGGGATCCCTCCATCCGCTCCCGGAAAGCGGGATGGGCGCTGATCCGTACCGGCACACCCCGCCTGGCCACGGCAATGATCCCGGACAGTGAAGCCGGGGACTCTCCAATCGTTACTTCATGAATCTCATGACCGTCTTCCGACATGATCCCTCTGTCTCCCTTACAATGACGCAGCCCCTCATCCGGACGGGGTTTTCATCAGGATTTCTTTGCCCCGTCCGCCAACTCTCCGCCCCCTTCCCGGCCGAAACGGCTCACAACCAGGTCCCGCCGGCGGGGACGAAACGTCCCGTCCGCCTTTTCCTTTTCCACCACCCTTTTGAACAACTTGAACATCTTGTAGTTCTGGGGCTCCTCCCGGTAAAAGGTCTCCCAGGCATAGGCGTACATCTCCTGGAGCCGCTCCGGACTCATCTGCCGCGGCTGGAAGATGACCTGATCGGCCGTATAGGCGTTCCAGTCCTTGGTGAGGATGCGCCCCTCCCGTTCGAACTCCGCAAAGGTCCGGGTATGGGGAAACGGGGTCAGAACGGTGAATTCGGCGAGGTCCAGATCGATCTCCAGGAGAAAATCGATCAGCCTTTTGATGTCATCCTCCCCATGGCTGTCCAGACCCAAGAGGACCGTCCCCTCGACGGCGATGCCGTGGTCGTGGTAACGCCGGATGCGGGTGCGGATATGGTCGGACGTATCGAAGATCGCCTGATAGACGTACCAGGCCCCCGCCTGCGCGGCCAGGTCGAGGACCTCGTCATCCTCCTCGATGGGGTGGCAGCACCATTTTTTCTTCAGGGGGATCATCGCCCGGAAGAGGTCGATCTCCCACTGCCGGTCCTGCGCCAGGGAATTGTCGACGACGAACAGGCGGTTGTTGTCGATACCGGCCATCTCCGCGATCACCTTGTCCACCGGACGGGGGCGGAATTTGCGTCCGCCCAGATAACTGACACAGCAGGGGTAGCAGTTGAACCGGCAGCCCCGCGAGGCATGAACGAGATCCACCATCTGGATCCCCTTGTAATTATAGAGATCCCTTTTGAGTATCGACCGCCGCCCGGCGCCGATGAGCTCCGTTCGCGGATGGTCGTGAAAGTAATCATACACGGGCTTCAGGCGGCCGTTTCGCCAGTCGTCGCAGACCTGTTCCATCCGTCCTTCCGCCTCCCCGAGGAAGACGGAATCGGCGTGAAGCCCCGTCTCTTCGGCATGGAGCATCGTCCCGATCCCCCCGCAGATCACCTTGATTCCCTTGCTGCGGTAGTGATCCGCGATCTCCCAGCCCCGCTTCATCTGAGTTGTCAGCATCATGGAGACGCCGACAAAATCCACGGCGTCGTCCGCGGGGAGGGGCTCCACGTTCTCATCGATGAACTCGACCTCCCAGTCCGCAGGCAGGGTCGCGGCAAACACCACCGGACCGTGCGGCGGCAGATGGAATTCCGTCTGCCGGTCCAGCTTCTTCCAGCGGGGGTAAATCAGGCGAAACTTCATGGCATCCTTTCTTTTTCAGTTCCTCCGGTCCCGGATTCAGCGGGCCCACCTGGGAACAACATCTATCGGGCTGTGCCGGGCTCCATCTCCAGGGCTTCACTTTCGATGAGCCTCAGGCGCAGGGTATAAGGCCGCCAACCTTGACTGCGGATTTCCACTGTTTCGGCAAGACCGCGCTTTGCCCGGATGGAGATTTTTACCTTTTTACGGACGTCTTGTCCAGCCCCATAAAGACGAATTTCAGTCACACCTCCGTCAGCCGTGGAGACGTCCACAAATCCTCCGTCGGCACGTCCGAAACGGCAGACCAGGGCACCCCTCTTCTCGTCCCGCCCCCAGGCAAGGGGCTCCTTACCAGGAGAAAAAAACGCCAGGCGGATATCCTCGACCAGGGATTTTGCAAATGCAGGGGAATCGAAGGGCGGAACCGCCCGGCTGATGATCAGTGTCTCGCCGCTTTCCGCCGCGAACAGAACGAATCCCTCGATGGTCATGAGCGCCGTCTGGAATCTCCGGGTCCGGGGATCGGCCATCAGGATCCCGATGGCCGTCCCTTTCCTGCCATCAGGCGTCAGCGTCTCCAGGGCATGGACGAGACGGTATTTCGAAGACAGGAAAGGTCGCCGACATCCCTCCTGCACGTCTGTTTTCAGCGCGGGATCGAGGGGCTTCAGCGGCGGGAGCGAGGCACAGGCGCTCAGGACCAGAGCAGTAAGGAGGGCCGGGATGAGGGGGCGGACGGTCTGTTTCATTCCACATTCACGAAGATCGAGGTCGGCAGGGGGCGATTGAGCCGGACCCGGCTGAATTCCAGTACGGTGTCCGCGCGCTCGTCCTCCACGACCCGGACGCTTTTCATGACGCCGGCCTGTTCCACAGAGAGGGTGAGTTCGATCCGCTGGATCATTTTCCGCCAGGAGGCCTCTTTGGGAACGAGCAGCACCCGCGGCTCCGGCCCTTTGAGCAGCGATGCCTGGAACTGGGGGTTGGCGTCAAACCGGCCCTGCTGCCAGTTCATGATGTCCTCCATGACCAGCCGCATCGCGGGCGGGGCGGCGCCGGCATCCTCGCGCCACTTATCCTGGTCCCAGAGATAGCGCTTCACCGCGTCCCCGTTCATGATCAGTACGCTCCGGACGGGACGGTCATATTCCCACCGGAGCTGTGCGGGGGGGCTGGTAGAAGAACCCCCTTGAGACACGAAAGGCTTCGCCAGGATGGGCAGGGTTCTCCTCTGGATGAAATGGGCCTCCAGGGAAGTGATCCTGCGGGAGGCCTCGCGGATCCCCTCCCAGCTGTCCGACCAGGCCAGGAGAAAAGGCAGACAGAGGATCAGACCCCAAAAACGAACCCGCAAGCGCTTCCGGCCGATCAAGAGATCCCCCGGTCTCAAAACATCCCCCCGTTGACGGAGATGACCTGGCCGGTGATATAGGAGGCGTCGTCAGAGCACAGAAAGCGGACCACTTTCGCCACTTCCTCGGGCCGGCCGACCCGCGCCATCGGGATCATCTGCTTGATGTTTTCCAGCGGCAGCCCGCTGGTCATGTCCGTATCGATCAGACCCGGCGCGACCACGTTCACGCGGACCCCGAGCCGCGCCACCTCCGCGGCCAGGGCCCGGCTCGCGGCGATGATGCCGGCCTTGGCCGCGGCATAATTCGCCTGCCCCCGGTTCCCGACGAGGGCGGACACCGATGACAGGGATACGATGCATCCCCTTTTCTTCCGGACCATTTTTCGCAGGACCGGCTTGGTCATGTTGTAGAATCCCCGGAGGGTCGTATCGATGACGGTGTCCCAGTCCTCCCGGGACATCATCATGAAAAGGCCGTCCGCCGTGACCCCGGCGTTGTTGACCAGGACGTCGATCCGCTCCCTGCGGGTAAGGAGCTCGTTGATTTTCTCTTCCGCCTCGCCGGCGTTCCCTACGTCGAACTGGAGGGCCTCTCCGTTGCCGCCCGCCTCGCGGATCAGCCGCAATGTTTCCGCCGCCGCCTCGTCGTTGGCTTTGTACGTGATCACCACCTCATATCCATTCCGGGCCAGCTCCACGGCAATGGCCCGACCGATCCCGCGGCTGCCGCCCGTGACGACGGCGATCTGCTGTTCACTCATGCCCTCTCCTCCCGATCCTGTCTGCAATGGTTCATGACACCTGTTCCTTGAGATCTTTCTTCATGATCTTCCCTATGGAATTACGGGGAAAGTCCCTGACAAAGATCACCTTCTTGGGGAGTTTGAATCCGGCGATCCGGTCTTTGATGGCCGCCAGCAGCGCCTCTTCGGTCAGCGTTGCCCCCTCTTTCAGCATGACGAACGCCACCACGACCTCCCCTTTTTTCCGGTCCGGCATCCCGACGGCGGCCGCCTCCCGGACCTCGGGAAGGGCCTGAATCACCCTCTCCACCTCCGCCGGGTAGATGTTCTCCCCCGAACTGATGATCATCTCCACCTTCCGGCCCACGATGGTGATGAACCCCTCTTCATCCCGCCGCCCCATATCCCCCGTGCGGAACCATCCCCCCTTCATCGCCTCCGCCGTCTCCGCAGGCTTTCTCCAGTATCCGGCAAAGACGTTGGGACCCTTGACGATGATCTCCCCGGCTTCCCCCGCTGCCACATCCCGGTCCCCGTCGTCCACGATCCGCAGCAGAACGTGCAGGACCTCCTTGCCGACGGATCCGGCCTTCCGGATCGAGTCCTCGATGTCCAGCGAGGTGAGACGGAAGGTCTCCGTCAGACCGTACCCCTGGACAAAATAGATCCCCTTGTCCTGCTGGTACTTCCGGATCACCGGCAGAGGCATCGGGGCGCCGCCGGCGATGAAGAAATGGACATGGGAGAAATCCGCCTGCGCCCATTCCTCGGTCTGGGTCAGCAGCTGAAACATGACCGGCACGGCGAACATGTAATTGATCTTCTCCCGGCAGATCAGACCGACGACCTCGGAGGCATTGTAAAATCCCTTGAGGTACAGGGAACCGCCGGCATAGAGGACCGGAAGGGCCGCGGCGCCCAGGGCGCCGATATGGAACAGCGGAGCCACGACCAGGGACTTGTAGGAGCGGTTGATCCCGCAGCCCACGACCGTGTTGATCGATCCGAACAGGACGTTGCCGTGCGTGAGGACCGCCCCTTTGGGATCCCCGGTCGTCCCGGAGGTGTACATGATAAACAAAGGATCGGACAGCGCGACCTCCTCCCGAGGGATCGGTTCCGTATCGGGAAATTGGGCAACCGCATCGGCCAGTGCTGGGTCATTACCGGAAGCGGCGCCGCCGTGCCGGATGCAATAC
>JAMDBG010000003.1 GCA_023487865.1 Deltaproteobacteria bacterium
TTCCGAAGATTTTGAACCGCTGTAGATTTCCGTTTTTCATGTTTCCCCCTTTCTTTCTCCCAATCTTTAATGACTGCTACCTCAAACACGGAACAGGGTTGACAATCCCTCTTTCCGCACCCACCTTCTTAACCTTCCTATAGTTCTCGAACGGCGTCGAATTGCTGAGGATAAGGCGAAGGGTCCATCCTCGCCTCGATGAGCTTCGGCAAACCATCGGTGGAATTCAGAGCAGTGGCCAGCGCCCCCCTCAACTCATCCTCGGTTTCAACAACCCACGTCGGAATGCCGAAACACCTGCCCAGGTCCATGTAATTCAACCTCGTAAAACCCGTCCCCCTTGGCACGCCGTAACCTTTTTTTACCTGCTTCACATCAATCAGGCTTAATCTGCCGTCCGAGAAAATGACCATCACGATCGGCAACCTGTACTGCATCGCCGTCGCCAATTCGGGAAGGCGCATCATGAAACCCCCGTCGCCGCAAAGCGATACGACCATCCTGTCCGGATGCAGCAACTGAAGCGCCAGTGCAGCAGGTATGGCATACCCCATCGTTGCCAGACCATTGGACATGAAGAAGGTCCCCGGCAGATAGGCATCCCAGAGTTCGATGACCAGCAGTTTGTTGGCGCCGACATCGATCGTCAGTAGTGCATCCCGGGGGATCGATTCCCGTGTGGTGTTGATCACCTGCACAGCCGACAAACCGTCGACGCTGAAATTGAGGACCGCTTTCGTGTTTTCCCTGTAAGCATCTATCTCAGCGGTCCGCCAGCGGGATTCTGCGTCGCCACATTGATCATAAAGACTTTTCAAGGTGGAACTGATTTCACCGACCAACTCGATATCCGCATGGTAGTTTTCTTCAACATTGGGAATCATGTCCAGATACACAATCGGCTGCCGATAACTCCACTTTTTGGGAAGCAGTTCGACCGGATCCAATCCGATCGCTATGAGAAGATCACTCTTTTCAATGATCCGCTGCTCCAGGTTCCCACCCATGAACACCCCGAGAGACCAGGGATGATTGTCCGGCAGAGAACCTTTGGCCTTTGCCGTCTTGAAAGTGGGGATATTGAACCTTTCCACAAAGCTCCGCAATTGCGCAAACACTTCCCTTTTTGCCGCTGTAATTCCCAGTCCGACGATGGCGACAGGTCTTTTTGCCCTGCTGATCCTCTCCAATCCCCTCTTCAGGTCATTGGCGTCCACTTCCGGCCAGGATTCCTCATTACCGATCGCGTTTCCCGAATCCGCCACCTCGGATTGCGACAGGTTGTTCGGAAAATCGATATGGACCGGTCCTTTTCTCGGCAGCTTCGCGATTTTGATTCCCCGGGCCAGCATTTCGGACCAATTGGTTTTCGTCAGCCCGGCCGACAGTTTGGTCACGGGCTTGAAGAGATCGGCATGATCGATCTTCTGTCGATAGGCCAACTCGACGATCTCGGCGCCATAACGATCCGTGAATGCCAGCACGGGCGATCTGTCCAGATAGGCCTGGGCCAAACCGTTACACAGGTTCAAAGCGCCCGGTCCCAAAGTTGAAAGACAGGCACCGGGAACTCCGGTCACATCCCCGCAAACACCCGCCATGATCGCCGCGGACGTTTCGTGCTGGGTCAGGATAAACTTTATTCCTTCGTCTTCCGACGTGTTCATCAGGTCGGCTGAGCTTCCCCCGCCCGGTATGCCGAACAGGTAGTTCACACCGGAGCCTTTTAATACTTTACTGACTCCCTGAGACATATTCATGTGAACAATCTCCCCTTATGAAGAATGACGACCCTGTAAAAAGTCGCAGACACCTTGAACTTGGGATGGCTTCATAAAAAGGCCGCAGGCAAGGCGCGCACCGTCAAGAATAGATTTTTCTGGAAACATAAACGCGTCCATCCATGATCCTGCGGGCCGTCCTGCCCACTGTGCAACTGACGACATGGGGTCCGCTCTTCCCAAACGTCGCTTCCACTTTCACATCCATTACCCCAGAAGGATGGCCGATGACAACCTCATTTTTCGCCGGTGCCGGTGATCCTCCGAAAACCACCCGGTTCACAACGGAATCCGGAATGACCGCCCCGATTGCCGCCGGTATTCCCGCAGTGATGGCGAATGTCTTATGCATCTTCCCCATGGCCATCACGCGGGCCAGCATGCTGACCGTTCCTTTTTCAATCTTTGCTCCGGTGATCGTCCAGTAATCCCTCGCCGGGGCGATGAACGAAATTTTCGGAATGGACTGGCTCACCTGAATCCCCATCAGTTGACCGACCTTCGTGCGGATGGCCTCCAGTTTCGTCCATACCCTCTCGTCCTGATTTAATCCCGCCGGTAGTTCATCCCCGCGGAGATTCAGTTCCTCGGCACGGACGAATGCCGTCGGATTCCCCGCATCCACAATGGTGACTGCATATTTTTCACCTGTGTCCAGCGTCAACTCATCCACCGCATTTCCGGTGGGAAGAAGCCTCCCCGTGGTCGCCCCGCCCGGGTCCATGAAACTCAGCTCGATTCTGGCCCCGGTCCCCGGACAACCGTCAATCGCGTAATCCCCGTCCGGGAAAAACTTCCCTTTTTTCACCGGGACTTTTGCATAAATCATCTTCTTCGTATTGGTGTTATAGATTCGGACAACGGTGAAAGGTTCCACTGCTTTCACCAGCCCCTTATCGACTGCATAAGGGCCGACCGCCGAGCTGATATTTCCGCAATTGGCGGAGTAATCCACGAAGGCCTTGTCGATCCCCACGGCGCCGAACGTGTAGTTGATGTCCCGATCCGGTTCCCTGGCGGGGGCGATGACCGCCAGCTTGCTCGTGAGCGAATCGGCCCCGCCCAAGCCGTCGATCTGGCGGATATCGGGACTCCCAAATATGGACAGGATGATCCGATCCCTCAGGGCAAGATCTCCCGGCAGGTCCTTCTCCAACAGGAAGATCCCTTTACTCGTTCCGCCCCGCATGATCGTGCAGGGAAATTGGGTTTTTAATTTCATCACTTCCCTCTCCATAAAGTCCGGGACATCCCCTGCCGACAATCACCGCTGTCGTCAAGGGGATTCCCCCCGGAACGCTGACCGACGACCGTATCGGCGGCGGGCATCCGACACAAACCTCAATACCCGCGAACAAGCGGGCGCGCGCTTTCCATCACCTATAATCCTTGCAGCAGCTTCGGTTTCTTGAACAGAGGATAGACGATGGAGAAAACGGCCGCTGCCAGCAGAACTGCGCTGATGGGCCGGCTCACGAGGATCAGGGGATCCCCGAGAGAGAGCAGGAGCGATCTTCTCATGGCGAGCTCCGCCATGTCTCCCAGGACGAGTGCCAAAATGGCCGGGGCGACGGGGATGTCGAATTTCCTCATCACATAGCCGATGAGTCCGAAGGCGAACATGACAAAGAGGTCATCCACGCTGTTCTGCAATCCGAAGGCGCCGACCACGCAAAGGACGATGATCGCGGCGGAAAAGACTGAATAGGGTAGACGGTTTAACTCCAGAAAGAACCGGATCGCCATGATCGTCAATACCAGGAGGAAGAGATTGGAGAGGAGCATTGCGACAAAGATCCCGTAGATGATGTCCGGACGGGAGGAGAGCAGCATGGGACCCGGCTGCATCCCGTGGATCATGAAAGCGGCGATCATCATGGCGGTCGTGTTGCTCCCCGGCAGCCCCAGGGAGAGCAGGATGGTCATGGATCCGCCAGTCGAGGCGTTGTTCGAGCACTCCGCGGCCATCAGGCCATCCACGGCGCCGTGGCCGAACTTCTCCGGTTCTTTCGAGGTCCTGGCCGCCTCACCGTATGCCAGGAATGAAGCGATGGTCGCCCCGGCGCCGGGCAGGGCGCCGACGACCGTTCCGATGATCGGGGAACGGATCATTACGTTGAACCAGTTCTTCCGATAGAGGGAAAACTCGGGCATCTCGGCCCTCATGCCGCGGTATCCGACGTGCCCCTTGTACTCCTTGAAAGGCTCCTCCGCTTCGATGAGGATCTCCGAAACAGCCAGAAGCCCCACCATCGCTGTGACAAAATTGATTCCTCCCAAAAGCAAAGTCGTATCGAAGGTGAAACGTTCCCCTCCCGTGATGCCGTCGGTCCCGATCGTCGCCAGGAAAAGGCCGAAGAAGCAGGAAAGAAATCCCTTCAGCAGAGACCCCCCCGAAAGGCTCGAAACGACGCTTAATCCGAGGATGGTGAGGGCGAAGTATTCGGGCGGACCGAATTTCAGGGCAAAATTGGCAATCAGGGGCGTCGCCACCATCATGACCAGGACGCTGAAGATCCCCCCGTAGATGGAGCTGAGCAGAAAAATCCACAGAGCAGATGCGGCATGACCCTGCTTGGCCAGCGCATGCCCTTCGATCACGGTGGGGACCGCGGAGGGTTCACCCGGGATGCCGAAAAGGATCGACGTGATGGAACCGCCGGTGATCCCTCCACAGTAGGCGGCCACCAGCATGCAGAAGGCTGTTATCGGCGACATCGTATAAGTGAACGACAACAGAAGGACGACGCCCATCGACGTGCTGATGCCGGGCAGTGCTCCCGCCAGCAAACCCCAGAGTCCCCCCAACACCATCGCCAGGATGTTCTGCGGGAGGAGGACGATTGCAAAGGCATTCCAGTAATGTTCCCACATGAGATGATACCTCGACGGCTAATAGAAAAGACGGCTGAATTCAGCAAAGATCCCCTCGCCCTTGGGAAATGCAATTTTGATGAATTTTGCGAAAACGAGGATCGTGATGGCGGTGACCAGTAACGGCGAGATGATCAGGACCGATTTTCTTCTCTCTTCAAGCGCCAGGGCGAACGCAGGGATGAAAAGAAACGTCGACAGGATAAAACCGATCCAGGGCATAACGATGATATAGACGAGGAGACAGACGATGCTGAGCGCGACTTTCCTCCGTCGCCTCCCTGCCACGGCACTCGCCTCCGGTGAGGATTCCTCAACCGCTCTGCCCTTTGCCTTGGCGATCGTCGCGATCAACCAGCACACGCTCAGGAGCACCGATACACCGAGGGAGAGCATGGGCCAGAAGCCGCTGCCCACTTCACCGAAGCGCCCGACCCCATGCAATTTGACCGCCTCGTAAAACATGAACGAAAAAAAAGCGACGCAGAACGCGCCGAGGGCGATTTCACCTTTTTTCATGGCATACCTCGATGATCACCGGCTTGCGGAGAAGGTTCCTGCTTCCGCAAGCCGATGCCGGATGTTGAAAAGGGAAAATTACTTCACATAACCAAGATCCTTTAAAACTTCCGTGAAGAATTTGACCTCGTCGTCCCAGTATTTTCTCGTTTCCTCGGGACCCAGGTAGCCCTGACGGGCATAAAGGTGATTATCCTGAACGAATTTCTTATAAACAGGGACATCCAGGGCCTTCTTGATCACATCGTGAAGATACTTTATCCGGTCCGGCGGTGTGCCCTTCTTCACCCCCCAGGCCCGCATCAGTCCGTGGGTGTAATTGATGCCAAGCTCCGCGCTGCACGGCACGTTCGGGAGGGCCGGATGCCGCTTTTCCATGATCACCGCGAGTGATTTGAGTTTACCGGCTTCGATCAGGGGGAGTGTCTCGGCAAGCTCTTCCACGGCGCCATGAATATGTCCGCCCATGATGGCCGCCTTGATCTCCGCCCCGGAATCGAACGGGACGAATGTCACTACCACTCCCACTGCCTTGAAGAAAGCCACCGTCTGGATCTCCGACCACCCCCCCGGCGAGGTCCCGGCAAACTTCAGCATCTTGGGATTCTTCTTTCCATATTCGATCAGATCGGCCAGCGTCTTGAATTTGGAATCTCCGGAAATCGTCACTGCCGACGTATCCCACTGAATCCTCATGATAGGATCAAAATCCCTCAACAATTGTGCACGAGTTTTCGGTTTGACGGCGTCGATGAGATGGGACGTGGTAATGGCGAGGACCTCATAACCGTCGGCGGGTTGCTGAGCGACATAGAGCATCCCCTTGGTCGCCCCGCCGCCCGGCATATTGGTGATCACCAGCGGAACCTTCAAAAGGGGTTTCAGTCCTTCGGCCACAGCCCTCGCCGCCGTGTCGCTCCCGCCGCCGACACCGAACGGAACGATAATCTCGATGGCCCGGTCGGGATACGCCGCCGCTGCGCTGGTTGAGATTCCCATCACACATCCGACAAGAAACAAAAACGCCATGACAAATATCTTTGTTGTCTTCATGTCACTCCCTCCTTATCCTGATGTTATGACCCTATCGGACAGAAAAGTCCCCTTCCTACCCAACAAAGAATCCTGATCAAAACGGACGAACTCCGGGCCCACCGAATGACCCATGAACCGAACTGAATACGACTATTCGAGTAAAAATGTTTTGTTATATCGGAAATAGCAGTTTAATTTGATGCTTTATCTGGACGGTGGTTTATCTCAACGTTCTTCCCCCTGGTTCCGTAGATCCGCTGCAGAATGGATGGAACCGCACCCCCGGGTTTGGTAACACCACAATACAATCCATGTCAAGAAAATATTCCAGCCGCGAAAAACACTTTCCACCATAGCTGCGGCGCCCAAGAAAATGGATCCGGGCGCCTCAGCCAACGTAATGTAATGACCCATTCGATCGGAAGCCATTTCAACGCCCTATGGTTTGAAAAACACCGATCAGCGTTAGTGTATAAAAAAATTATCTTGACATGCAGGCGACATCTCCATATACTCCCGCCGCTTGCAGTCAAGCCCTTAGAGTTCCGGATATAATTTGTTGTTATTCATCAGGTTGCCCGGTCGGACGGTTAGACTCGGCCGATCGGGAAAGCAGGTTTTCGCGCACAAAAGCGTCAGCAGGAATGAAGCGAAACGCAGCTTGGATGGATTGAGCGATTATCATCATGACTACACTAAACCAATTTTCCTCTGTCTTGCTGTTTGCCGTCGTCGCCGTCCTGTTCACTTTGATTCCCATCTTTATCGCCTATATCCTGGCGCCGCGGACGAAAGGCGTAAAGACACTCGCCACTTACGAGTGTGGGATCGAACCGTACGGCAGCGCCTGGATCCGCTACAGCATCACCTATTATATTTATGCACTGATCTTTATCGCCTTTGACGTGGATATCCTCTATCTCTTCCCCGTGGCGCTGAGCTACACGCGTGGCGGAGCGATGCACGAGTTTTACGCGCTTCTGGCATTTGTACTCATCCTTGCTCTTGCGGTTATTTATGCATGGGGGAAAGGGGTTTTCATCTGGAAAAGGAAATTATCCCGGTAAAATTCGCCATGGTGGAGAAAGTCCTCGACCTGGCAAGGGCAAACTCGCTCTGGCCGGTGACCTTCGGGCTGGCCTGCTGCGCTATCGAGATGATGTCCACCTCCATGTCCCGTTTCGACATCGACAGGTTCGGGGCAGGCGTCTTTCGGGCCTCACCGCGCCAGGCGGATTTTATGATTGTCACCGGTACGGTCACCAAAAAAATGGCCCCCGTCCTTACCACCCTCTACGAGCAGATGCCTTCTCCGAAATGGGTCATCGCGATGGGCAATTGCGCCATCTCTGGGGGACCTTTCGTTTTCGAAGGCCAGTATAACATTGTGGAAGGCGTTGACCTTCTTGTCCCGGTCGACGTGTATGTCCCGGGATGCCCGCCGCGACCGGAAGCCCTTCTGGAGGGTTTGCTGAAACTGGAAGAAAAAATAACGGGGACCAGAAGATTCCCCCGGGTCGAGAGTGCATAGTGAGCGGTATTGCTGAAGAGATCAAAGCGAGTGTCATGGGTGCCGAGCCGGTCGAGGTCTCCTATCCGGAAAAGGGGTATCACTGTGCCCTGGAGACAAGCCCGGATAAGCTGCCGGACATCGTAAGGTTATTCGACGAAAAACGCTTTTACCTGGAATGCCTGCTCTGCACGGATTACACCGATTATCTCGAGCTGGTCTATTTGTTTAATACGCACCTGTCACCCTGCCGCGTGAAAGTCACCCTGAAAGTCGATCCGCAGCAGCCCGTTGCCCCGAGCATGTCGTCCATTTACGCCTCCGCCTACTGGTACGAACGGGAAATCCACGAATTTTACGGCGTCCTTTTTACGGGACACCCCAACATGACGTATCTGTTCCTCCACAACGACATCCATGACTACCCCCTGCGGAAGGGCAAGGTTCCTGTCCCTCCTGAAGACAAAGAGCGGCTCGACTCCTTCAAGCCCGGCGAACAGGAGGATACCTTCTTCATCAATCTCGGCCCCCAGCACCCCAGCACCCATGGAGTGTTACGCGTCGTGCTGAAGATGGACGGGGAATACATCGAGCAGGCCGAACCGGTGCTGGGCTATCTGCACCGCATGCATGAAAAAATGGCGGAGAACAGGAGCTACCAGCAATTCCTCCCCAATACGGGACGCATGGACTACCTGGGACCGATGTCCTTCAACCTCGGGTACGTGCTGGCTGTAGAAAGATTATGCGCCATTTCCGTTCCGGATCGGGCCATATTCGTGCGGATCATCGCCACGGAGTTGAACAGGATCTGCAGCCATCTTCTGTGGGTCGGCGCTTATCTGGCCGATCTGGGCGCCCTCACCCCCTTTCTGTTCGTCTTCGACGATAGGGAACAGATTCAGGATGTCCTGGAAGGGATTACCGGATCGAGGCTGACGTACTGCTACTTCCGATTTGGAGGCCTATACAACGACGTGGATGATCAGTTCATCGCGGGAACCAAGGCCTTCGTCAAGCGGATGTGGGGCCGTTTTTCGCTTTATGAAAAACTCGTTACGGGCAACGTCATCTTCGTCAACCGAACCAAAGGGATCGGAACCATCACCGGGGAGCAGGCCCGGAAGTACGGCGTTGCCGGTCCGGTCCTCCGCTCCGCCGGGATCGCGTGCGATTTGCGGAAGGTGGAATCCTACTCGGCATACAATGAGATGGAATTCAATATCCCCGTGGGAGAACACGGCGATGCCCTGGACACGTATAAGATACGCATTGCCGAGATGGAAAACAGCCTTCGGATCATAGAGCAGGCGCTTGCCAAACTACCCGGCGGCCCGTTCATGGCGGAAAAGGTTCCCAAAAAACTCAAACCACCCCGCGGCGACATCTACCAGGTCGTGGAAACGCCGCGCGGCGAGCTGGGCATATATATCGTGAGCGATGAAAGCGACAGGCCCTTGCGGATGAAGTGGCGCGTTCCCTCTTTTTCCAATCTGATGATCTTTCCGGAACTGGCCAGAGGGATGCTCCTGGCCGACGCGGTTGCCATCCTGGGGAGTCTTGACCTCGTGATACCGGAAATAGACAGGTGATATCGTCAATGGTAAACGAACTATTGAATATGGCGAGTTCGGATGCGGGAAAGATGGTCCTTGGGCTTATCGGGGTCCTGGTGTTTGTGGTCGTCAATGCCCTCCTGCTGACCTGGGCGGAAAGGAAGGTCGCCGGGCATATGCAGAGGCGGATCGGACCCAAGGAGGTGGGGCCCTTCGGTCTCATCCAGCCCATCGCCGATGCGATCAAGCTCCTGGGAAAGGAGATCCTCACCCCTGCAAAGGTGGACAAGCCGCTTTACTATCTGGCCCCGGTACTCATCTTCGTCCCCGTACTCGTCTCCTTCATCGTGATCCCCTTTGACGCCTCTTTGCAGGTTACGGATATCAATGTAGGGATCCTGGTCATCCTCGCTTTTTCATCCATTTCCGTCCTTTCCATCCTGATGGCCGGATGGGGCTCCGAAAACAAGTACTCGCTCATCGGCGCGGTCAGAAGCGTGGCCCAGAATATCGCTTATGAAATCCCCCTGCTGTTGGCGCTTCTGCCGGTGATCATGCTGGCCAATTCCCTGTCTCTCAAAGAGATCGTGGAAAAACAGGAGGGGCTGTGGTTTGTCGTCATCCAGCCGCTGGCCTTCATCATCTATTTTATCGCCTCGGTTGCCGAGACCAACCGGACGCCATTCGACCTTCCCGAGGCGGAGAGCGAATTGGTCGCCGGTTACCATACGGAATATTCGGGGATGAGATTTGCCTTGTTCTTCCTGGCGGAGTACACGAACATCTTCATCGTGAGCGCCATTGCGGCAACATTTTTTCTTGGGGGCTATCAGGGGCCATTGCTTCCCGGTATTGTGTGGTTTCTCCTCAAATCCTATTTCCTGGTGTTTGTGATCATGTGGCTCCGCTGGACCTATCCCCGGGTGCGTTTTGACCAGCTCCTGAATTTTGCCTGGAAGGGGCTTATCCCCCTGGCCTTCGTGAATCTTATCATTACCGGAGGACTCCTGAAGATATGATCTACGGATTCATCAAAGGCACTGCCTCCCTTATCGCCGGCCTCGGCGTGACGATCCGGGCCTTTTTCCAGCCGGTCGTCACCTCCCAGTATCCACGGGAGTTGCTGACGATCAGCCCGCGCTTTCGCGGGCATACCAGACTGCTCGTCGACCCGGAAAACCCGGAGAAAAACAAGTGCACCGCCTGCGGAATATGCGTAAAGAGCTGCCCGTCCGGATCCATCAAGAAAGTGGAGGGAGAAAAGAAAGAGGGAGAAAAGAAGAAGACGGCCACCGAGTATCTCCTGGATTTTACCACCTGCAGCCAGTGCGGCATCTGTGTGGAGGTCTGCCCCTTCGATGCGCTGGATTTTTCCCACGCTTACAACTCGGCAGGCTATAAGCGGGAAGATTTCCATTATGATCTGGTCAAGGAACTGATGAGGAATAGGGTGCAATGACTCCCGGAGAATGGATTTTCATAGGGGTGATAACAGCCACGATGGCGGGAACGCTGGCGGCGGTATTATCCGGTTCACTTATCTACGCCATGTTCGGTCTGGTCACGGCGATGTTCGGCATGGCGGGTATCTATATTTACCTGAATGCACCCTTTCTGGCCATGATGCAGATCCTCATCTATGTGGGAGCGATTTCCATCCTGATCGCGTTTGCCATCATGCTTGCAGGCCCGATGTACCGGAGGCCCAAGGAGTGGACCACCCTGGCGAAATTTGCCGCAGCGCTGGCCGTTGCGCTTGTTTCCCTGCTGCTGCTGTTAAAAGTGGTCATCGGAGCCACCCACAACGCAAGCGAGGCCAAACCCCTCGTCGTGACCACTCAGGAACTGGGAAGGATATTTCTGGACAGGCTTACCCTGCCGTTCGAGCTTGTTTCTCTGCTCATCGTCGTCAGCATCATCGGTGCGATCATGCTGGCACTCTTCTCAAAGGGGGAGAAATGACAGGAAATCTTTTGTATAACAACCTGCAGCTCTACCTCTTTATCGCCCTTTTTCTTTTAGGATGCGGGCTTCTGGGTGTCATATACCGGCGCACGCTGATCGGGATGCTCATTTCCATGGAGCTGATCATGAACGGGGCCGGATTGAACCTTGTGGCGTTAAACAGCTTTTCCGCTCAAGGAAACGCATACGGGATTGCCTTCACCCTGTTCATCATGGGGATCGCCGCAGCGGAGGCGGCCATCGCCCTGGGAATCATCATTGCCGTATTCAGGCGGTTCGGCCATATTGAAGGCGGGGAAATAAAGGAGATGAAAGGCTGACCTATGGTGATCGAATCTGCACAGCCTCTTTTACCGATCGCGATCGTTCTTTGCGTTTCGGTCTTGATTCTCCTCTCCAGGAAAAAGCCGAACGTCCGGGAATTCTGGTCCATCGCCGGCGCCGTTCTGACCTTTGCCGCCGTGGTCATGATGGTTCCCCCCGTCTGGCGGGGCGACCGGCTCGTTTACACGCTTTCCACCATCGCTCCGGGGATCTCCCTCAACTTCAGAGTAGATGCCCTTTCACTCGTCTTCGGGATCGTCTCCTCATTTTTGTGGATCTTCGCCTCCGTTTACAATATCGGCTACATGCGGACGCTGAAGGAGCATGCGCAGACGCGCTACTATGTTTGCTTTGCCGTTTCCATTTTAGGAGCCCAGGGTGTCTCCTATTCAGGCGGCCTTTTTTCCCTTTACCTTTTTTATGAAATCATCACCCTCTTCACCTACCCGCTGGTCGCCCATCATCAGGATGAAGAGGGCTATGCCGGCGGGAAAAAGTACCTTGTCTATCTGATGGGAACATCGAAAGGTCTGCTGCTGCCCGCGGTCATCCTGACCTATGTCATGACCGGGACGCTTGACTTTTCCGATACGATCACCTCCGGCGTTTTCCCCGGCGGGGCGGACAATGTCTGGATCACCGTGACCTACGTGCTTTTCATCTTCGGCTTTGCGAAGGCCGCCATCATGCCGTTCCATAACTGGCTCCCCTCGGCCATGGTCGCACCCACGCCGGTCAGCGCCCTGCTGCATGCCGTCGCCGTCGTGAAGGCGGGCGTTTTCTGCATAGCGCGGGTCATGCTTTCCACCTTCGGTACGGCGCTTCTGCAGGATTCCGGTCTCGGCTTGCTGACGGCCTATTTCGTATCCTTCACGATCCTTGCCGCCTCCATCATCGCCCTGACCAAGGACGATCTGAAGGCCAGGCTCGCCTATTCGACGGTCAGTCAGCTTTCCTATGTCATTTTAGGAGTCGCCCTCCTGGATAAGAGCGGGGTACTGGGCGGCATCATCCATATCTTAAACCACGGATTCAGCAAGATCACCCTGTTCTTCTGCGCCGGGGCCATTTTCGTGGCGAGCCGACGAAAAAAAATCAGCGACATGGCGGGCATCGGCTACGCCATGCCCTTCACGATGGGGGCCTTTGCCATCGCATCGCTCAGTATGATCGGCGTTCCGCCCGTGGCGGGCTTCGTGACCAAGTGGTATCTCTTGAACGGTGCACTGGAGATCGGCAACCTGCCCATCATGATCATTCTGATGGCCAGCACGATCCTGAATGCCGGGTACTTTGTCCCCATCACGTTCAGGGCCTTCTTCACAGGGGACAAAAAGACATGGAAACAGGAAGGTATCGGGGAGGCGCCGCTCACCATGGTCATCCCTCTCGTCATTGCGGCCCTCATCTCAGTAGGATTGGGCCTCTATCCCAATGCCTTTAGCTACCTGATAGGGAGGCTGTTCTGATGAAACTGGCGGATATGATCGGAACGCTCAGGGACAATCTCAAAATCCTGAAGATGGCGATGATCGTCTATCTGGCGGTCCTGGTCGTCATTGATTTTTTCCTCTCAAGGGAACACGCCCATTACCTGATTGATAAAATTTACGCCTACTGGGCCGTATTCGGAACGGTCGGCTGCTTCCTCCTGATTAAATTCAGCAAGGGGGTCGCGCATCTGTTTCTTGCCAAGGATGAAGATTACTATGATTGACGGATTTAATGACTCTTTAACGAGGGGACTATGAATAGCTGGCTGCATCCGGCGCTTTTCTTTTTCGCGGGGAGTCTCCTGCTGCCTTTCTTTCAGGGAAAGGCCAGAAAGGCGATCCTCCTTCTTATCCCCATCCTCGCCATTATCGCCGTTGCCCTGGCGGAGCAGGGGATCTACGGCCAGTACCGCTTCTTGAACGTCAACGGTGTCTTTGGAAGGGTCGACAAACTGAGCCTGATATTCGCCTGGGTATTCACCATCATGGCGTTTCTCGGCGCTCTCTATGCCCTCCATGTCAAGGAAAGCGGACACCACATCGCCGGATTCCTGTATGTGGGAAGTTCGCTGGGAGCTATTTTTGCGGGTGACTACTTCACGTTGTTCATCTTCTGGGAGATCATGGCCTTTTCCTCCGTCTTCCTTGTCTGGTATCAGAGGACGAGAAAGTCCCTAGACGCGGGATTCCGCTACCTCCTCGTTCATGTCTTTGGCGGACTCCTCTTTTTTACGGGGATGATGCTCTACTACGGCAAGACGGGGAGTTTTGCCTTCAACAGCATCGCTCCGGCCGGCGCGGGGATCGCCGAATATCTGATCCTCTGCGGTTTTGCCCTGAATGCCGCCGTACTGCCCCTGCACGCCTGGCTTCCCGACGCCTATCCGGAGGCGACCGTCGAAGGCGCCGTATTCCTTTGCGCCTTTACAACGAAAACGGCGGTATATGTGTTGGCGCGCGGATTTTCCGGCTTTGAAGTTCTGGCCATCATGGGAACGGCCATGACCGTCTTCGGTGTCTGTTATGCCGTCATCGAAAATGATATCCGGCGGGTGCTGGCCTATCACATCATCAGCCAGGTCGGGTACATGGTGGCGGGGATCGGCATCGGAACGCATCTGGCCGTGAACGGGGCGGCGGCCCATGCCTTCGCCCACATTCTCTACAAGGCCCTCCTGTTCATGGGGGCCGGCGCCGTATTGTACATGACGGGAACGGCAAAATTGACCCGCCTGGGGGGGCTTTACAAAACCATGCCGCTGACGATGATCTTCTATATCGTCGGGGCTGTGTCCATTGCGGGATTTCCCCTTTTCAGCGGCTTCGTGAGCAAATCCATGATCGTGTCCGCGGCCCACCAGGAAGGGAGACTCTGGCTGATGAACTTCCTCAATCTGGCGGGGATAGGAACCTTCCTGTCCGTTGGACTCAAGGTGACCTATTTTGCCTTCTTCGGGAAGGGGGAGCCCGTCCAGGCCAAGGAACCGCCGGCGAACATGCTCTGGGCCATGGGCATCACATCGCTTCTTTGCTTCATCATCGGCGTTTATCCCGACGTCCTGTACGTCCTGCTTCCCTTCGCCACGGAATACCGGCCTTACAACCTGCCGCACCTCTCCGAGGCGCTGCAGCTCCTCTCCTTTACCGGCCTGGTATTTTTCCTTCTTTTATCCAAGCTGGGACCGGAAGAAAAGATCAATCTCGATGTGGACTACTTTTACCGGAAGGGAACGGCCCTTTTCCTTAAGTTTGATGAAAAGGTGATCGGCGTCGGCGACACCCTCTGGGGGGAGCTTTACAGAACGCTCGGGCTCAGCGCGCTTTTCAAAAGCGCAGAGGCGTCATACGGCTTTGACCGGAAGGTGATCGACGGAATCGTCGACGGTTCGGCAACCTCCACCGTAGGCCTGGGATCCGTGGTGAGGAAATTGCAGACGGGCCGGATACAGACATACATCGGTCTGTCGCTGATGATTTTTTTCCTGGTGGTGTTGTTTGCGGTGATATAGACAATCCGGAGAGGAAGACCATCCGGTCTTTCCGGTGTCTTCTGATGACGAAGGAATAAGAAGCATGGAAAAGTACCTCATAATGAACCCCCTCGATTTTCCCATCCTGTCGACGATTATCTTCCTTCCTCTGGTGGGGGTTGCACTGATCCTTCTCATGAGAAAGGAATTGGCAATCAAGGTCACGGCCCTGATCGCCAGTATCGCCACCCTGGTCCTTTCCGTGGTGCTTTGCGCCTATTTCGACCCGCGGACTCCCCGGTTCCAGTTCGGGGAATCTCTCTCCTGGATACAGATGTACAACATCAACTATACTCTGGGGGTCGACGGCATCACGATCCTCCTGATTGTATTGACCGCCCTCGTTACCCCGGCTTGCGTCCTGTGTTCCTGGACCTCGATTTCACAACGGATCAAGGAGTTCATGATCTGCATACTCCTCATGGAAACCTCCATGATCGGGGTTTTCTGCTCCCTGGATTTCATCCTTTTCTACGTCTTCTGGGAAGCGATGCTGATACCGATGTACCTTCTCATCGCCGTCTGGGGCGGACCGCAGCGGGATTACGCATCCATCAAGTTCTTTATCTACACCCTGTTCGGGAGTGTTTTTCTCCTGGTCGCAATCATTGCCCTGTACCTTGTCAACGGGACCTTCAGCATTCCCGAAGCCATGTATAAAAATTACCCCTTCCAGTTCCAGGCTTGGGTTTTCCTGGCCTTTGCCATCGCCTTTGCCATCAAGGTGCCCATGTTTCCGTTCCATACATGGCTGCCGGCGGCACATACGGAAGCACCTACCGCGGGCAGCGTCCTTCTGGCCAGCATTCTCCTGAAGATGGGCACTTACGGTTTTATGCGGTTCTGCCTTCCCATCACCCCGGTGGCGAGTTTTGCTTTTGCCCCTTATATCGTTGCCCTTTCCGTCATCGCCATTATCTACGGAGGGTTTGTCTGTCTGAGCCAGACCGATATGAAGAAACTGATCGCCTATTCCAGTGTGGCGCATATGGGATTTGTCACTTTGGGGATATTCACCTTTACAAAGATCGGATTCGAAGGGGCGATGTTGCAGATGATCAACCACGGAATCACCACCGGAGCGCTTTTTCTCTCCGTAGGGATTGTTTACGAGCGGACCCATAGCCGCGATATATACGATAACGCGGGTCTGGGAAAAATAACGCCCGTCTATGTCGGATTCTTTGGTCTGTTCGCCATCTCTTCCTTCGGATTCCCCGGCACCAATAACTTTGTGGGTGAGCTCTACGTCCTCGTGAGCGCGTTTGCCTGGAGCAAGGCGGTGGGATTCCTGGCTGTGGTCGGCGCCGTCCTGGCGGCCGCCTATATGCTTCGATTGCTTAAACTGATCGTCTGGGGCAGAGAGGATAAAAGAACAATCCGGGACATGAACCTCCGGGAGGTGATCTATCTGCTGCCGCTGGGCGTCTTTGTGATCTGGATCGGCCTTTTCCCCCGGCCCTTTGTCCGGATGATGGAGATGACACTCAGTCATCTGCTCTGGCGATTGCAGGGTTTTTCCCACTAAAGAGGTTGGCTTATGATGTTGTTGTTGCCTGAACTGTCCATGCTTTTGCTTTCCGTTGTTTTTCTTTTCCTATCCTTAGCGGACAGGAAAGAATCCCTCTTTTTTTGGGCAAGGGCGATGGCCCTGGCGGGGCTTGTCATGACCCTTGCCGGGGTTGCCGGGGAGGGAGAGCTCTTTTCCGGTGCCTATCGGGTCGATCTTTTCTCCCAAATCTTCAAGGTGCTCATTTCCGTCGGTTTCTGCTATGTGGTCTTTATGTTCGGCAGTGAAGACGAGGTGGACCGCCGCTATCTCCCCGACTACCTCATGTTTTTGACTTTTTCCACACTCGGCCTGATGATGCTGGCCAGCGCCGTGGAGCTCATCTCCATCGTCATCAGCCTGGAAATCTCCTCCTTCAGCCTCTATGCCGTCGTCCCCCTGCGCAAGTCGCAGACCAAGCTGCAGCTGGAGGCGGCGGTAAAGTACCTCTTCTTCGGCGCCGTTTCCACGGGCGTCATGCTTTTCGGGATGGGCTATCTCTACGCGATGGCCGGATCCACATTTCTTGCCGACATCGTCCGGACCTTGCCGGCGTTCATTTCCCAACCGATTGGCATTTTGGCCCTGATACTCACCATGACCGGATTTTTCTTCAAGCTTTCCCTCTTCCCGCTGCATTTCTGGGCACCCGATATCTACGAGGGGGCCTCCAATACGACGACGACATTTATCGCCACGGTCCCTAAAATCGCCGCGGTCGCCCTGTTGGTCAGGATCGCCATGCTGGCGCCTTCCGTTTCCCCGCCGCTGGCCAATATCCTGATTATTCTGGCGGCCCTGTCGATGACGATGGGAAACCTTGTCGGACTCATCCAGAGGGACGTCAAGCGCCTTCTCGCCTACTCCGGCATCGCCCACGCAGGGTATCTGATGCTCGGCGTCATTTCGCTGAACAGCGACGGCGGCGCTTCTGCCATCTATTATATCGCGATTTACCTTTTCATGAACCTGGCCTGTTTTTACGTGATCATCCTGATGTCAAGGAGTGGTGAAAATGTGATGGTGGATGATCTTGCGGGCCTGTCGAGGAGGTCTCCCCTGCTCGCCCTTACCCTCGCCGTTTCCGCTTTCTCCCTGGCGGGCATCCCCCCCACGGGAGGTTTCACCGGAAAGTTTTTTCTTTTTGTCAGCGCCTTTCAGGAAGGTTATCTCACCATCGTCATCATCGGCGCTGTCAATACCGTTATCTCCATCTTCTACTACTTGAACCTGGTACGGATGAGTTATTCCAGAGAACCGGAGTCCCGACCGACCATCGCTCTGCATTTTCATGAAAAGGCGCTCTGCTATACCCTCATCTTTATGATCCTCTATATGGGGCTTGTCCCCTTCGGACTGCTGGACATCTTTCAGAGTGCCTTCTGAAGTCTTTTAGAAACACCGGACAACCAGAGATCAAAACCCGCATCCTTTTCGTAAAAAAGAGTCATATGCGCCGTCGTTTCAGGCAGTTCCAATTATTGCTTGAACTTGGGCAAGAAAGGGGATATACAGCGCCTACTTCCAAATATAAGGAGAACAGCCGTAATGGCTATGATGTTGAAAGATTCTTTACAGAACATACAGATTCATAAGGCCATGAGCCCCCACTACACGGAGCTCTTGGAAATCCTTGAGGAGATCCTGATCCTCCGGGAACAGCACCGCCATCGGATACAAAGGGAGATTTTTCCCGTCGAGCAAAAGCTGATTGCCGCTAAACTGGCGGGAGGGCTTCCGCTGGTGGATTTTTCCGCCGTCACTTGCGACCTCACAGAATCCAAGGAGTATTTTCTGTCCCTCCTGGAAATCGCGGAAAAACGGTCGCCCGGTGAAACGGGAGAAATGGCCAGGAAAATCAGTGAAGGGGAAATCCGCTTCAACGACCTGATCTACGAATCATTCAACCCCCTGCCCCTGGAAGAAGAGACGGAAGCGGAAAAGGAAGAGGAGGATTCCTTCGATCTGATAGAGCTCTTCATCGAAGAGAGCCTGAGACCGGCCCTGGAGAAGGTCGTGGAAGTATACGGCGACGTCGTCGGCAAGGCGGGATGGTCGGAGGGCTACTGCCCCATCTGCGGCCGGGAACCAAAGATCGGCGAGATCCGGGATGAAGAGGGAACTCGCTACCTCTTCTGCAACCAGTGCGGCTTCGAGTGGAGTTTTCGGAGGATCAAATGTCCCTTTTGCGGCAATGAGGAACAGCAGACCCTTGCCTATTTTACGATCGAAGAAGACGAACGGTACCGGGTCGACGTCTGCAATGAGTGCAAACGGTACATCAAGATCCTGGACTTCAGGGATACCAAGGAAAAGGCTGACATGGACGTGGAGGACATCGCCACACTCCACCTGGATATGCTGGCCAATGATGAGGGTTACGATTAATCCCGGGCAATTTGTAAATACCAAATGGATGACCGGCATATAGCGGAGATCATTCGTCTTCTCGAGAAGGAGCTCGAAAACCGCGAACTCCCCATTGTCTCGCAGCTTGCCCACGAGCGCTACGACCCGTTTGCAATCCTGATCTCCACCCTTCTGAGCCTCCGAACCAAGGATGAGGTGACGGCGGCGGCCACGCAAAGGCTCCTTGCTTTGGCCTCCACACCGGAGGGAATGCTCCGGCTTTCCAGCGATGAGATCCGGAAGGCGATCTACCCGGTAGGATTCTATCGGACCAAGGCGGAGACGATCCTCCGTGTCTGCCGGGAGCTGATCGACCGTTTTCACGCCCGTGTCCCCAATACGCTCGATGCGCTCCTTTCACTAAAGGGCGTGGGCCGCAAGACGGCCAACCTTGTCATCTCCCTCGGCTTCGGAGGGGCGGGCCTCTGCGTAGACACCCATGTGCACAGGATCTCCAACCGCCTCGGCTACGTCCGGACAAAGAACCCGGAGGAAACGGAATTTGCCCTCCGGGCGAAACTCCCCCCGAAATACTGGTCAAGAGTCAACACGCTTCTGGTCGCCTTCGGGAGAAATACCTGCCGTCCCGTTTCGCCCCTCTGCAGCACCTGCCCGATTGCTGCATACTGCGACCGGGTCGGCGTGAAGAAGAGCCGTTAAAGGGATCCGTTGCCCTCCCGGCGGGATGTGTATACCGGCGAAAGGGCATTCCTTCCACATTGACACATTTTTATATGGTGATACAATCCACTTGCGGAGGAATACATCCGCCCGCCACACCCGGTAAAACAGGAGAAAGGGGAAAGGGATAATGGCCATCAGAGTAGGGATCAACGGTTTCGGAAGGATTGGCAGAAACATCATCCGGGCCGCAGGAGGAGATTCGTCCATCGAATGGATCGCGGTCAACGATGTCGCAGACGCCAAGACGCTTGCCCATCTTTTCAAATATGATTCGGTACATGGAATCTACAAAGGGGATGTCCAAACAAAGGACCGTTCCATCATGATCAACGGCAAAGAGTTGAAAGTATTTGCGGAAAAAGATCCTGCCCGGCTGATGTGGAAGGAGCTGGGGGTGGATATCGTCATCGAATCGACAGGTCTTTTCACTGCCAGAGAAAAGGCACAGGTGCACATGACCTCCGGTGGTGCGAAAAAGGTATTGATTTCGGCCCCCGCCAAAGACGAAGATATTACGATCGTCATGGGCGTCAATGACTACAGATACGATCCTCAACAGCACCACATCATCTCCAATGCCTCCTGTACAACCAACTGCCTGGCGCCCTTTGCAAAAGTTCTTCACGAGAATTTTCGTATCAAGAAAGGATTGATGACCACCATCCATTCCTATACCAACGACCAGAGGATACTGGACCTTTCCCATCAGGACCTGCGCAGGGCCAGGGCAGCCGCGATGTCCATGATCCCGACCACGACCGGAGCCGCGAAGGCTGTCGGGCTTGTGCTTCCGGAGCTCAAGGGAAAACTCAACGGTTTTTCCATGAGGGTGCCAACCCCTGATGTATCGGTTGTGGATCTCGTTGCCGAGATCGAAAAAAATACAACCGCTGAAGAGATCAACGCCGCGCTGAAAGAGGCGGCCGGAGGCAAGATGAAAGGGATTCTCGCCTATTCCGATGAACCGCTGGTCTCGATTGATTATCTCGGCAATCCGCATTCTTCCATCATCGACGGAAGATCCACCCTGGTCATCGAGGGAAATCTGATCAAAGTCCTCTCCTGGTACGACAACGAATGGGGATTCTCCTGTCGGATGATCGATCTCATCAAGCTTGTCGCCAAGAGTCTCTGAGAGATGACAAACCGCAGGAACGGTTTGAGAAAAATCCCCTGCCCTGCCCTCTTAAAAGAGATGAGAAAACGGGGAAAACAGTAAGGAGCGATGCACATGGCTAAAGTGGAGGTTTTTGAAAAGAAGCGCCCGGTCCTCGGCATCAACAGTTTGGGAAGAATAGGCAAGCTTACCCTGTGGCACCATATCGGAAGGAAATATTTTCAGGAAATCATCGTCAATGTCGGAAGGGGCGTGGGCACAGGTCTTTCCGCTATCGCCCAGCTGATAGAAAAGGATGCCACATACGGCAACATCCACAGGTTCCTGTATGGCATCAAGGCGAAACGGATGATCCAGATTGTTGATGAGAAAAAAGGCAAGCTCCTCATCGACGGCATCCCCGTGACCATACTGCGTGAAGCACGAAATCCGGCTGAGATCGGCTGGAGAAATTACGGGGTCGACGTAGTGGCGGAATGTACCGGCAAATACCAGGACCCCACCGTTGCCCCGGATGATAAGAACGGCTCCATTATCGGGCACCTCGCCAGCGGCGCCAAGGTCGCTATCAATTCCTCGCCGTTCAAAATAAAAAACAAGGGATTGCCGATGCCGGATGAAGCGGTCACGCTGATTTACGGGATCAATCACACGGCCTTCGACTACAAGAAACATCAGGTTGTGTCGGCGGCTTCCTGCACCACAACGGGTTTGGCGCACATGATTAAACCACTCCTGGAAAACGAAGCCACCAGCAAAATCCTCACGGCCTCCATGTCCACGGTTCATGCGGTCACAAACTCGCAGAGCATTCTCGATAAGACGCCGAAATCCGGCGATAAGGATCTACGCAAAAGCAGAAGTACGCTCAATAACATCATCCTCACCTCCACAAACGCCGCCGAGGCGCTCTCTCAGGTAATCCCGGAGGTGAAAGATATCGGTTTCATGGCGGATTCAATCAGGGTCCCCACGAATACGGAATCGCTCATCGTTCTGAATGCCACCTTCCAAACCCATCGAAATACGAGCGGCAAAGATACCCCCCTGACTACCGAGATGCTCAATGATATCTACCGGCGGGCATCGGGGAATGATCCCGAGCATCTCGTTGTCTTTTCAGATGAACAGAATGTATCTACCGATCTGATCGGAGTGGATGCGGCGGTGGTGATTGAAGGACAGTTCAACCACATCAGGACGGCATTCATCGATATCGATCTCTCTCATGTCCCGGACCTGCCGGAGGCATTTCTCAAGACCTTGTCACAGTCGACCATGCGGATACCCGTTGTCCACGCCAAGATATTCGGCTGGTATGACAATGAATACGGCAGTTACACGAACAGACTCGGCGATTTGACCACATACATCCACAAGAGCCTGTTTCCATGAAGTTTGGCGAGTGAGGGCGGGGCGGTTAGAGGATTATTTTGAAAGATTCATCGGGGCCGATTGCATGTTTTCCCGTATAGACGGCCCCGCTCCAGCCGTCAATACTGATGAAATCTCCGCTGCGGATGGTTTTATCGTCGACCCGGCTATACTCTTCCGACTCATAGACATGGAGTTTATTGAAACCCACGACACCGACTTTGTTGAGTTGAGGGATCGTGACCGCCGCATGTGAAGTGCCGCCGCCCCTGGCAGTGAGGATACCTTCGACCTTCAGAATAATCCCGACGTCGTCCGGAACCGTATCAGGACGGATCAGAATGAGGGCTGTTTCCGGTTCCTTCTCCCGGAAATGTTCAATCCCTTCTTCGGAATAGACCGCCCTGCCCGTCAATGCCCCGCCGCTCACCCCGATCCCCATGCCGAGAAAAGAGCGTTCCAGGTCGCCGTCACCCACAAAGGTTCTCACCATCCCCGTTTCCCTTTGAACCATATCGCGGGTCTGGAGGATATAGAGGCCCTTCTTTGTGGCATTTTCAAAGGTAAATTCGATTTCCTGATGGCTGAATCCTTTATCATAGACCAGGAATTCCGCTATTCTGACAAGTTCCTTGTATATTTCCGGAAATCTCGTTTCCAGCGAGATCATCGACTCCCTTTTCTCCGCCGTCCTCTGCTTTTCCGATATGGGAAAGGTCTCCACGAGACCGGAAACGATATCGTCCCCCTGGACACCGAAAATGAAATCTCCATAAATGGAAACATCCTGCGATGAGCCCTTGGGATCCCGTGTCATGATGACACCCGAACCGGAGCATTCATTCAAGTTGCCGAACACCATGGCCTGGACGATGACGGCCGTGCCCCATTCATCGGAAAGATGCATCTGATGACGGAGGATCCTCGCCTGTTCGGAATTCCAGGAGGCGAAAACCTCCATAATGGCATGCTGGAGCTGCTGATAGGGATCGTTCGCAATCTTGATGCCTCTCTTTTCCATGGCCTCTTTATAGGAAAGGGCCAACAGTCTCATCTGTTCCGGATCGAACTGGATTTTCTTTTTCACGTCATAATGATTTTTAAAGGAGCTCATGATTTGATCGAAAATATTTCTCTCCAGCCCCTGGAACATTCCCCAGGTCTGCACGAGTCTCCGGTAAGAATCCCACGCCGCCCATTGATGGCCGTCCTGTCTGGCGAACCCCTCCGCAATCGTTTCATTGATGCCCACATTGAGAAAAGAACACATCATACCGGGGAGGGAAATCGTTGCACCGCTTCTCACGGAAAGGAGAAGGGTATTGTCGGGATCGCCGAAGGTTTTTCCGGTGATCCGCTCGAGATCTTTGATTTCCTTACAGATCCTCTGCCAGAGGTCCTCAAAAATATATTCATACCCCATGACGCCTTCATAACCCCGAAAGACTTCGGTGGTGATCACAAAACCCGGCGGGACAGGCAGGTTGAAGGATGTCAGTTCCTTCAGGAAGTAAGCTTTGTTGCCGATGAGGATCTGGTTGTCCGTATCCCTGTTTTCTTTATAAAGGGTTGCTATGGCCAATTCCGGGATATAGGCCATGACAAGGTTGAGGATCTTCTTGTTGTCCTTGAATTTCTCCTGCTCCGCGCTCAGAGCCCTGATCACGGCATTAACGAAGTTATCCAGGACCTGCAGACCAAAGGCCGAGGCGATGATGGAACGGATGAAGTTTTCCGAGTATTGATAAAAGACCCGCTGCTCTTCCTTGGCGATGGTTTTTCTGTCCCTGTTTTCATCGTAATCCATTATCCGGCCGATAATGACAGGCAGATTGGAGCGATGGGCGTCGATATAGTAATCGCGGGTGATATCCTGAATGCCTTTGGCAATGAACTGGAAGATATCGATATACTGATCGATGGAAAACTGCCGTATCTGCAGGGCATTCGTTATATACTTCAGCTTTGCCACAAGTCCTTCCGTCGCCACCCCTTCCAGGTCGAGGGCTTTGACATAGAGCCACAGGTATTGATGAATCTTCATCAAGGTGCTTTTGGTAATGAACTTGAGGTTCAGGGATTCCACCAACCTCTCAAAGAGCGTTGTCGCGAAACACTCGAGGCGGAGAGACAGACCCATGGCTTCGAATTTCTCTTCCCGGTAGGTCCCGTACATGGAAGGGATACCGGCGGCGATATGCCGTTTATAATAGATATTTTCAAATGAATCCGTCTTTTTTGAGGAAAGGATCCTCTCCTTCAAGCCTCCGATCATTCTGAGAATGATGATCAGGCTTCTGTAATCGTCCTTTTTTGCCAGTGACCGTTTGAGGGAGCGGACTTTTCGCGGATCGAGCAGGGCGGATGCTTCAAGGTCTTTCACGATATCGATATGCTGATGGTAATATTTCTTGTAGATCAGCTGATAGAACCTGATCATCAGCCCGGCACGCTCCTTTTCCCTTTCCAGGACGCCACTGACTGCATTGATTTCTCTTGATATCTTCCCCTCATCCCATTGAAGAAGTGCAGAAACATCACCATGGGTCTTTTGAAACAGGCTGCCGAACAGGACATGCAGGTCGTCAAAATATTCACCTGACGCCCGAACCTCATTGAAAACCTCGCCAGGCAAGTGATCCTTCAGATATTCTCTTTCACCGGAATTCCAGTAACGAAAGATATCCTCGATGAAGGACACCAGACGACTGTTGCTTTCGACGTGCGACTGCTTTCTTAAAAAATAGATGAGTCTGTCATTTCTGGCGGAAAGCTCATCCACCGCAGTCGATATCGCCCGCAACTCCCCCTCTGCACCGATCTCGCTGAAAAAAACCGGAAAAATTCTCAGGAGCTGTTTGACCAGATTGTAGGCGGGCAGGATATCTGAATTCAGCAGCAGGGAGATGTCCTTCTGAAGAAGGTCCGTATCCCGGACAAAAACCCCTCCCAGCTTCAGATTGATAATGAGGGCCGAGAGAAGTTTCTTTGTCCATCTTGGTTTGCGGGAAATAATCTCAAGCCAGGAGCGGATGTTTTTAATGTGAGTCGGGTTCACCCGGATTTGCCATTCAGCAGTAGGTCCCTGGACATCGGGATGCTGAAAACCGAAGGCCACAAGTTCTTCAAGGAAGGTATCCACGAGAGGATGGCTGTTGGACTCAAAAACTTCCTTCGCCAGTGTGGTGATGCAATCGAGGATGGAACTCCGGTATTGATTCTGTGCAACTGTCTTTTTCAATAAACGGAAGACCTTCTGCACAAGATCATTAACATTCCGATCACTTTCTTCTTTTAACGCCCGCCCCAGACAGCGATTAATCTCGATCAGACACGCGTTGCGTATATCCGACAGTCCGTCAACATTCATCATATTGAAAAGAAAATCGAGTTTCACAAGATAACGGCGGCCTTTAAAAGCGTCGGATTTTTCGAGGGCATCCGCAATGACAAGGTATCCGTTGGCGATCTGCACATGGTCGGGCAGATCCAGGTAGGGTGAAATCGGGTCCGGAACAGTCAGCACCTGCCGGTCGAGGACCTCCAGACGGGCGAGCAGCTCACGGATATGTTGATGGGAAAGGGGCATGATCAGCTCTCGATACGCGTCCTTGTCTTCTTTGGTCTCGCCCTCCGCGGAGAACCATTGGGAAGGATCCGCTTGCGTCAGCCAGAAACGGTATGTCGATCTGAATACGGACGAGAGAAGCCCACTGACCTCATAATGCTCCGTCTTGATTGGAATCTCCATTAAAAGCTTTGCCGTCGCCTTCATATAACTAGATGATTTTTTTAGTAAATTGTTATGATTCCGTGACAGATCGGCGAGCAAACGAAAGAAGGGAGAAAACAGGGGGGTGTTTCTCTCAAGCAGATGGTTGCTTTTGGAAAGAACGGTATTGAGAAACTCAAAGCAGTAACGGACGGCACTGTCCCGGACCTCTTCGTCCTTGGCCGAAGAGAGGACGACAAGATAAATATCCGCCAACTTTTTCAGTGCGGGCAATCCCCTTTCATGGGTGTTGAAATCATAGAAATCGCCGATGGAAAGGCCCTTGAGCTGGGTAAGAACATATTCCCAGTTCACAAAGGGGTGGTGAAGCTCGATAAGAAGCTCTTCCGTCCGTTTCAACACCCCGTAATGGTTCTTCGCGACATCCAGGAGTATCCTGTATTCGTCGGGGATCTGCACAACTGCCCTGGTTCGCTCCAGATTGATTTCCAAGGCGCTCAAGGGTTGTGTATCTACTTTTGTATCCATGCCTATAGAGTAATGCGAATTTCGGAATAATGCAATTCATAACTCACCCATCATTCACCCATTACGGCAAAAAAACATTGACGAAGCTGGACGGGCTGGCTATGATCCGCAATAATGAAAGCGGCAATCCATTATTCATGCAGAATGAAATCTCTCGCTCTGTGTATCGGCCGCACGTCATCTGGAGGCTGATATGATTCGACCGGTCATCGCTGGAAACTGGAAGATGAATAAGACCGTAGCGGAGGCGGTGGATTTTGCCGTGCGTCTCCGGACGGCATACAGCACCCCCCCGGATCGGGAAGTAATCATCGCTCCTCCGTTCACAGCGCTTCAGGCAGTGGCGGACACCATCCGGGGGTCATTCATCCTTCTTGCCGCCCAGAATCTGCATGAGGAGGAAAAGGGGGCCTATACCGGTGAGATCTCAGGCAAGATGCTTCGCGAGGCAGGATGCAACTGCGTCATCATCGGCCACTCAGAGCGTCGCACCCTCTTTACCGAAAGCGATGACCGCATCAACCGGAAGCTACGGGCGGCCCTGACGGCCGGCCTGAGACCGATCTTCTGTATCGGAGAGTCACTCCGACAGCGGGAAGAGGGTGAAACGGAGGCGGTCATAGAGCACCAATTAAAAGAGGGATTGAATAATTTGACTGCCAATGATATAGAATCATGTGTCGTCGCCTATGAGCCGGTATGGGCGATCGGTACCGGCAAAACGGCGAGCCCGGAACAAGCCGAGAAGGTTCATCGCTTCATCCGGGAATGGATCGTCCGGCGGTACGGTCCGAAAAATGGGGCGGAGCTGGCCATCCTCTATGGGGGCAGTGTCACGCCGAAGAACATCGCCGAGCTGATGGCACAGCCGGATATCAACGGGGCGCTGGTAGGCGGTGCCAGCCTGGATGTCGATTCTTTCATCCAGCTTGTCGGTTGTTGAATCAAATTAAAGGGGTATAAAAAAGTGCAAATTCTCGTCACCATATTACATGTGATCGTCTGCATCGTCCTGATCCTCGTCGTACTGCTGCAGGCGGGTAAGGGCGCCAATATGGGCGCCGTTTTCGGAGGTTCCAGCCAGACCATTTTCGGAAGCAGCGGCCCGGGGACCTTTCTCGGCAAGATGACGACCGGGGTCGCCATCATCTTCATGCTGACCTCGTTCAGCCTATCCTATACAGCCTCCCACAAGGGGACTTCCCTGATGGAGGGTGCCTCGCGACCCGCGGCCCAGAAAACGGCTCCCGTGCAGCAGCCGGCAGCACCGTCTGCCCCGGCAGCCCCGGCGCCACAGGCCCCGGCAGCACCCCCGACGGCCAAATAGATCCCTGTCCGGGAAAGCGGATGCTGTTCTTTTGATATTGACAAAGTCTTATTTAATAGGTAAGTTCCCGGCGAAAGTCCGCCCGGTGGTGCCTTTAGCGCCGGTGGTTGCGATACGAGTGCCGAAGTGGTGGAATCTGGTAGACACGCTATCTTGAGGGGGTAGTGAGCTACGCTCATCCGGGTTCAAGTCCCGGCTTCGGCACCATTATACTGAAAATGCAACGGGGAAACGGGCAGGCGCCCGGAACCCCCTTTTCTTACCTCTATCATCGGCGTCAATCGCACAAGGGACCGATCTAAAAACCAGCGTTATGCAACGAAAAGGAAAATCATGAACGAAGGCCTGCTTCTGATTGTCATCGTCGTAGGGTGGTTTATCCTGAACCGCTTTGTCCTGCCCCGCTTCGGCATCCGTACCTGAATCTGCCCTGACGGGAAGGATTCCCGTCCCGGTAAAGATGTAAAGTAATTAAAGAACAGCAAATTTGCACCGGAATAACCGGGTGGGAGGAATACCCGACGCTCCCCGGATTCAGGCGTGATCTCTATTCAATCTCTGACAATCCCCTCTTTTCGGCTTGTCTCTCCCCCCTCCACCAGTGACCGTTTTCCAGCGTATAGATCCAACCAGGACTGCAGGGCAGATCACAGACCACACCATGAGTCAACACACCACAAACGAAGCAAGCGAAAAAAGCTTAACATTTTCCGAAAAATCGGATAAGGTCACGGCGGTCCACAATAAAAAATCCTAATGCGGGAATGTATCAAGATATCGGTTGGCATCTATATTGGGTGCAATGATGATCAATCAGCAGATTCGGGATTTTATCTCACATATGCCCAGGTTTTCCGCGACCGGAACAAAGGTGATGGAAGTCTGCAATCGCCCGACGACCTCATCACATGATCTCAACAGGGTGATTTCCTTGGACCCGGTTCTCACCGGCAAAGTTTTAAAACTGGTCAATTCCGCATACTATTCCTTGGGCAAGGAGGTGACCTCCCTGACCCATGCCTTCATCCTGCTGGGAATCAATACAGTGAAGAATCTTGCCTTGGGCACCGCTATTCTGGAGAGTATCGGTGGAAGGAGTTCGTTTCGCTGCCTGTCCATGGATGATTTCTGGCTTCACTCTCTGGGTGTGGGAGTGATTTCGAGATCACTGGCACGGCTGACAGGAATTCCCTTCGCGGAGGAAGAAGGATATTTCGTCGCCGGACTTCTCCATGACCTGGGGAAGATTCCTCTCAACTATTGTGATCCGGAGATGTACAACCGTGCTCTTGAAGCGGCAATTCTCCAACAAACCACTCTCTACGAGGCGGAAAAGACGTGTCTGGGCCTTGATCACTGTATCGTGGGCGGATGGATAGCTGAAAAATGGAGGCTGCATCGGGATTTTTTGGATGTCCTTCATTTCCACCATGACCAGAACAGCGGTAGAGAAAAATCCCCTTTCTTAGTCATCGTGTCCCTGGCGAACCTCTATGCAAACTACTGGAAGATCGGCTCGGCGGGAAACACAACGCCGGTCCATTTACTGATGGAACATCTTCAGAAAAGGCTGAACATTGCACCGGAGCAGATTGCTGCGATTCACGATAAAGTTTTGGAAGATATAGATAAATCTCGAATTTTCCTGGAGGTGGCAACCGAGGGATGAGCGCATGATGGATATTACGTTCTGGGGTGTGAGAGGGGGCATCCCCTCTCCGGGAGCGCACACGGTCAAATACGGAGGGAACACCTCCTGTGTGGAACTGTACTTCCCTGATTCTCACCGGCTCATCATCATCGATGCCGGTTCAGGCATCCGTAACCTCGGCAGCCGCATGGTGTCTCCGGATTACCGACAGACACCTATAGACGCGGATCTGTTTTTCACCCATACCCACAGCGATCACATTATCGGATTTCCTTTTTTTGCCCCCCTTTATATCCCAGGGACGAAACTCCGGATATACGGACCTGTGACCTATGACGAAGACTCACTGGAAAAGATCATCAGCTCTCATATGTCCTATCATTTTTTCCCCGTCCGCCTGGCAGAACTCGCAGCTGAAATGGTCTATAACGAATTAAAAGAGGGATCCTATGAACTCGGCGACGGAATAACGGTGACCACCCGGTACCTGAACCATCCCCTGTTGTGTTTCGGTTACCGATTTGAGCATCAGGGGCGGGTCATCTGTACGGCTTTTGATAACGAACCGTTTCGCAATCTATTCGCCCGGCATCCCGGTAAGCCTGACGACGATGACTCTATAGCTCTGGAGGGCGAGAATGTGGCTGCCCAGGAAAACACCCGTCTGGAAAACTTTTTCGCAGGGGCCGATCTCCTGATCTCTGACGCCCAGTACCTTCAGCAGGAATATGAATCTTCCCGATTGGGCTGGGGTCATTCTCCCGTCGAACATGCCATAGACGCCGCTCGGCGGGCTCAAGTAAAACGGTTGGCTCTCTTCCACCACGATCCTGAACGCACCGACGCGCAGCTTGATACGCTGGAATCGTTTCACTGCAAACCCGATCCGAAGAAGGGGATGGAAATCTTTTTCGCCCGAGAGGGGATGCGGATCGAGATATAAACCATTTACTTCCTTTTGCCCGCCGATACCGATCAAGCAAAGAATTTCATCACAACCAGCCGCGCGACATTGTTCCGGGAATGATGAGGATCATGGAGTGCCCTGAAAAGCACACCTGGCCTCATGATGAAGGAGATCACCCATTTTCTTGTATTTTGGAGAAAAATGGAACAGCACCATGCGCTTTGCCCCCGCCTGTCTTGCCAGCATCCCGGCCTGCCTCGCCGTAAGATGGCACTTCTGTGCAGCGTTATCGGCATCTTCATGAAGAAAAGGCGCTTCGATAAAGATCAGATCCGATCCGCCACTCAGCTCTACGATCCGGCGCGCATTTTCATCACTGTAAAGGGCATCGGTGACGTACGATATCTTCTGCCCCGGTGTGATCTTCACGGCCTTTTGTCTCAGAACACCAAGCGGCACGACTTTCCAAACCATCCGACCGTCGGCATCCCGCCACCATGCCCGTACAGGAAGGTCATCCGGTCCCCCCTTCATGACATGCGCCTTAAGCTCCAGCAGCCAGGTCCCTGTAGAAAGCCCCATATCCCGAAGGACATTCTTCTTGATATTGATGCGTGTCTTTTCTTCAAAACAAAAAGCCAAACAGGGCGTCCCGTGATCGAGAAATAACGCTCTGACGGTAAAGAAATCCCCTTGAACAAGGGTTCCGTCATAATCAGCGTGTTCCTCACCCTCCGGTCTGAAGGCATTCCGGCAATGATATTGTCTGCTGATTTGGTATTGCGGATGTATCTCCGTCACGAGCAATGCAAAGTCATTGGTGTAATTGGCAACCAGATTCCAGGTATAGGAACGGAGCTTGTCTTCGACATTCTGCAGAAAATTGGGCGGTCCGTAAAGATGAATGCGCCGGTCTCTCCCCAGAGAAATCCTCAGGAGATGATCAAAACCGATGAAATGGTCCATGTGGGTGTGGGAAACGAATATGTAGCCGATCTTTAAAAGTTTGCGGGGCGGCAGCGCATGGATATCGCCGAGGTCGAAAAGAAAGGCTTCCTTTCGATACTTGAAATCCACATACACGCCTGGATCACCGAAGGGATCATTGATCAGAGAAGCGCTGTGAATCACTTTTCCCCATCCACTTATGCTAAGGCCGCAAAATAAAGTGAGGAAAGATAACTTCATTAACCCTGTTTACATGGTTCTTATAGCATGAAGTGTGATTTTTTCCTAAAAAGGAGGAACAATATTGTTGGATTCGAATTTGCTGTCCGCAATATCCGCTGTCCCACCGTTGAAGATGCCGCTGCCGACGCGCGCCTCGTTTCCCTGAAATGTGCAATTTTTGACAATCAAAGTGCCATCGCTGTCTATGGCGCCGCCTATGTCCGCCCAGTTATTTAAAAACTCGCTGTCCGTGATGTTCACGGTTCCCTTATAGTTGAGGACAGCCCCTCCATAGGTGGCAAGGCGCGCAAAATTTTCCGTGAAACGACAGCGGTCGATGTTCAAAACAACCCCGCTATTGGCTCGGACACCGCCTCCATGGGGTGTACTGCCCTTTGCAATGACCAGATACTGGAGATTGACGGTCGGACCCCCTTGACTGATTTCAAATATCCCCACCAGGTAGTTTCCACTGATCTCGATCGACCAGTCCGTCCGGCCTTTGATCGTCAGGTTCTGGTCGATGTCAGGCAGGGGACTGCCCAATGTGAGGGTGCCGGTCAGATCGTCACTGAAAACGATGATGTCCGCCCCGCTTCCCGCCTGGCAGTCTGGGGAGCCCGACTGGGTGTCGAGATTCGCGTTGATTATGGCCTCCCGCAGGGAACACCGGCTGTTTAGATTCTGCTCGTCGGCCAGCGTCGTGACGACTATTGTGGCGGCAACTGCCGGAGCGCACCAAAGGACCATGAATGCCGAAAATAGAATCCACCATCTCTTGGCCATGAAACAACCTCCTTTTTGAGGATACCCTTATTAAATGCCAGAAATGCCGGGAAGAAGTCTATCACCGCCCTTCTCCCCGCCCTGCACATCCGAAAAAGAGCCTTCTCTCACTTCACAACCGTCTCCAATGCCAGTTCCAGGGCGCCGCAACCCCGTGGGTGCTCACTGCCAAGAAAAAAACCAGGTAAAACATATGCCGCTATCGCTTCAACCATTCATCACCTCCTTATTCGGTAGATATGGGTTCAAAATGCTTAAAAGAGATCGAGATTTTTATAACCGGCAAAAAAGGCCCGACTCGGTTTTCTGCCTCGTGCCGCCTACGAACGACGCTTCTATGAAAAACGACCGGCAGTATGAGATATCTGGTGGCTCTATTGACCGCCGAACTCATTAATGGCTAGAACGCAAACCTGAGCCCGATGAGCCACGTGATAAAGAAGTTTTCATCCCGTACGTCAAGATTGGTAATATTAAAGAGGACGGATGCATCCAGCGATACCGCGTCTGTCAATTGATACTCGGCTCCTGCACCAAACGGCATCAGAAAGCTGGTATCGTCCTCTCGCTTCGATCCCTTCCGGTCTAAATCCGCATAGATAAATCCGATACCGGCCTGGACATGCGGTTTGAGCTCTGGAAAGCCAGCGATGCCGAAGGTATATTTTGCCTGTCCGGTAAGACCGACTTGGAAGAGATCACCCGTTAATCCCATCTGGAGAAGCGGTCCGATTGAGAATCGACGGGTAAGGTAGTAATCGCCATAGAGGCCAAGAGCATAGGCCGTACCATCCGGGGTGTCGGTTTGCAGACCAAGGGCGGCGCCAGCAAAAAATCTCCCCGTGCTTTCATCTGCGGTGTTCTGTTGGGCCTCGGCGGTTGACCAGAGTGTAAACGAGAGTGCAATACTCACCATGATGGCAATGGCGACCGCAAGAAGAAAACGGATAACGTCTGCTTTTACGAGATTTGGTTGCATTTTCAATCCTCCTTTCCCCCTCACTCAAGGTAGAGTCAGACACATGGTCTGTTGTTAACAATGGATTCAGCCGCCGTGAGCCGGCCGACGACTCGCTTCAGAACCCTCAACGTTTCCTTTGAGGCGGACCGCTCGGACAAAATGCTTATTGAAGTACGGTATGTTTAGATTGTCAACGCGAACTCTCCGTTTATAGGACGACGCGTGAACAAATTGATTATTGCCGATATAGATCCCCACGTGGCCCAGCCTCCGTCTCGTATTGAAGAAGAGAAGATCTCCGGCGACCAGTTCGCTCCTTTTCACGCGCAGTCCCACCAGGGATTGCTGAAAGGCCGTCCGCGGAAGGTCGATGTTGAAGAACTGATAGGTCTTCTTCACGAATGCCGAACAGTCGAGTCCCTTCACCGAAGTACCCCCAAAACGGTAGGGCGCACCGAGGAAACCCATCGCCACCTTGACGAGCATCCTCTGCTCTTCCGGATTTTTCCATTGACCGAACGGTGCGGCGTTCTCCTGCTCGTGCCGCTCGACGACAGGCCAGGCCCCGTCGCCGGCGCCCCCGCGATCCGCATCTTCCCCTTCCGGCTCCTGTTCCGATTTTGCCTGATTCTTCACCGATTCGGCCCTTTCCTCCCCTTCACCCTCCTGACTCCGGTATCGCTCGATTTTCTGACCGACCTGCAAGACACTTCCCTTAAGCCGGTTAACCTCGCGAAGGTCAGCTATGGATATCCCTGTTTTATCGGCGATCT
This sequence comes from Deltaproteobacteria bacterium, assembly GCA_023487865.1. Classification (GTDB taxonomy): domain Bacteria; phylum Desulfobacterota; class Syntrophia; order Syntrophales; family UBA5619; genus JAKAFS01. The sequence goes on from JAMDBG010000003.1 coordinate 34,057, forward strand.
TCGCCAGAGTGTCTCCTTTTTTGACCTGATAGATTCTTTCATGGAGAGATGCGGAGCGCTGGGATTTTGTCTGAGAGACTTCAGAGACGGGAATGGTCAGGATCTGCCGGGGCTTAGGGTCGTCTTTGGTAAGGTGATTGGCTGCTCTCAGGGCGTCGGGGGTGACTCCGAGCCGCTCGGCGATACCGGAAATCGTATCGCCCTGCCGGACCTGGTAGGTCGAACTGGCCTGACCGTCCCGGCAAAGACTCCACGACACCAACAGGACACCGAGTCCTACCCAAAGGAAAATCCGCCGTCTCATCATGAAGAACCTCCTATTGCTTCATCGGGGGCTATCCACTCCTGTTGCGGCACACAAATGTTGCTGATGTTTTGCTAATGGATGACAAACTGCACACGTTCTTTTGTCAGGAGTGGAAAGCTACCGCCCTGCATCGCCTGCCCCAGGAGGGGTGTTCCTCAGTTCTTGGTCACGATGTCAGCACTGTATCTCGGGTAACAAACGAGCACAGAATATGCCAACAGATGCCTAAGAAACCAACCTACTGAATTCAGACAGTTTATGATGAAAATTACCTACAGCGTAGGGACGATTGTGCATGATATTCCAAACAGAAAGCGCAGGGGAGTGCAGGATTTTGCCTCCACCTAACCGATAAGAGACCTCCGGAGGCAAAACGGTGGGCGGGTAAATGCCTTGCGACCATATCACAACAAAGAAAAAGGGGCCGGTAACCTTACCGAACCCCATGTATTTCTTATGGTAGTCCCACGGGGAGTTGAACCCCGGCTTCCGGCGTGAGAGGCCAGCGTCCTAACCACTAGACGATGGGACCGTGACGGAGCATTGTTGTTTAATGAATGCCCGCTAAAAAGTCAAGGCCAAAATCAACTGGCGGCCCCGATCCAGGCGACAGCCTTTTGAATTCTGCCGATCACCCTCTCCTTTCCAAGGGTGACCATTACCTCATCGATACCGGGACTTACAGTCTTTCCCGTAAGGGCGACGCGGAGCGTCTGAGCGATCCATTTAAGCTTTGTCCCGCGCTCCTCGGCAAGCGCACGCAGAAAGGACTCCAAACCATCCTTCGTATACTCCGCAAGACCGGGGATCCCCTCCGCCACTGCCACTAGATGGCCGGCGTATTCGGGCGTCAAGAATTTCGCCGCCGCCTCGGGATCGTAAGCCACCTCCTCCTGGAAATAAAAAACTCCTCCTTCAGCCATCTCCACCAGGGTTTTCGACCGTGTCCGGAGATCCGCTATCGCTTTTGCAACAAAGGGACGATCGGAGACATCGAATCCCCGCTTCTCCCAGAAGGGAAGAACCGACTCTACCAGACGCTCTGCGGGATAAGCCATGATGTAATGCTGGTTCAGCCAGAGGAGCTTTTCCGGATTGAAGACCGCCGCCGATTTGCCGACCGCCTCCAGGGAGAACTCCCGGACGAGTTCCTCCATCGTGAATATCTCCTGGTCCCCGTGGGACCAGCCGAGACGGACCAGGTAATTGACCAGGGCCTCGGGCAGATATCCCATCTCCTGGTAGGCCATCACCGACGTCGCGCCGTGACGCTTGCTCAGCCTGGCCCTGTCTGATCCGAGGATCATCGGCACATGGCCGAACAGGGGAACTTCGTAACCCAGCGCCTCGTAAATCTGGATCTGCTTGGGCGTGTTATTGACATGGTCATCCCCCCGGATGACGTGGGTGATCCCCATCTGGGCATCGTCCACGACCACCGCGAAATTGTAAGTCGGATAGCCGTCGGCGCGTTCGATGATCAGATCGTCCAGCTCCTCGTTGTTGAAGGAGATGTTCCCCTTGATCAGGTCGTGTACGACGGTGACACCCACCTCGGGACCGCGGAAACGGACCACGGAGCCGGAAGATCTGGGCAATCCACGGTCGCGGCAGGTCCCGTCATATTTCGGCTTCCGCCCTTCGGCGAGGGCCTTCTTTCGCTTCGCCTCCAGCTCCTCCGGGGCACAGGTGCAGTAATACGCGTTCCCCGTATCGATCAGCTTCTGGACCATCTCCCTGTGGATATTCACCCGCTCCGCCTGGAAATAGGGGCCTTCGTCCCAGTTTAGGCCGAGCCACGCCATCGCATCCAGGATCGCCCGAGTCGATTCCTCCGTAGAGCGAACCTGATCCGTATCCTCAATCCGCAGGATGAATGTCCCAGCGTATCTGCGTGTATAGAGCCAGTTGAACAAAGCCGTACGAGCGCCGCCGATATGGAGAAATCCCGTCGGCGACGGGGCAAAACGCGTTCTCATTTTTCCCTTTGTCATTGTCATCCGCCTGATCGTGTTTTCCGGACCCGCTTCTGGTGTGCTATCGAAAAGTACCCCTCTTTTGCCTCTGCGGGTGAAGCGATTCCATCTTGATTGATGTAGTCTATAGGACCTCGCCTATCCTATTGTCAAGAAAGAAAAGGCGATGCCGGTCGAAGCGACACAGCGGATCGGGTCTCTTTGTCGGTAGCCACGGGCAAATGCATTATGCTGAAAAGAATCTGAGACCTGCTAATTTCATTTGAATTTACATCCCATTCAGTTTATAAGTCCTCCCATAGCGTTCCAGGAAGGGGAAACGGGATGCACCGTCGCTTGGCCGCCGCTGCCTCAAGAACCATCGAAAATCAGGCAAAGCATGAAAAACAGGACAGGTGATAAATTATCCTTGACAATCCAGCCGGTTTATAATTTACTTTAACCCTTTACACGGCGACTTCCGGTAACGGGAAATTGTCGTTTTCGCTGTCGGGAAAGGGCAATTTTTGAAGATCAGCGTAAACAAGATCCCCGAAGGGGGGATGAATCTCCGGTTTGAAAAGGATTGGGAATGGTTCCGGAATTTTCTTTCGGAAACGGAACCGTCCGATTTCGTCCTGGACCGGATCGCAGTTGCCTGCACCGTCAGGAGGATGAAGGAGACGGTCTTTATCGAAGGATCTGCAGCCACGACCGTGGAGGCACCCTGCAGCCGCTGTCTGACGACGGCCATCCTGCCGGTTAGATCCTCGTTCAAATATACCTTTTCTCCACCTCCCGACCGGCCGCAGGAGGAATGGGAGCTGAGCGCCGAGGATCTTGATTTTGCGTATTACGAGGAGGATACCATCGATCTGGACCCGCTGATCTTTGAACAGATCATTCTCCAGATCCCGATCAAGCCTCTGTGCACGGAAACCTGTAAGGGGCTGTGCCCCCATTGCGGTATCAATATGAATGTGGCCGGCTGTCGCTGTGAGACCAAATCCTTTGATGAACGCCTCGCCGCGTTGAAGCAGTTCAAGGTTCAATCCGAGAAACAATAGAGAAGGAAAAAGGAGTAAGATATTATGCCAAATCCAATAAAAAGACATTCCAAGTCCAGAAGAAACATGAGAAGGGCGCACGATTTTCTGAAGCCGGTTCTGGCATCCGCGTGTCCGCAATGCCATGCGCCCAAGCTTCCTCACCATGTCTGTCCCACCTGCGGGACATACAAGGGAAAGGAAGTCATCCCCATCGAAAAGGCATCCTGAACCGCCGGGCGAGGAAACACCCATGGCTAAATACGGTGTCGTCTTTCCTGGACAGGGATCGCAATACCCCGGCATGGGTCAGGACCTTTACCGGGGAGATCAGCGTGTAAGGGACCTTTTTGCAGCAGCCGGGGATGTCTTCGGCCGGGACATGGTCTCTCTGTGCTTTAATGGACCACAGGAGGCCCTTGACCTGACGGTGAACACGCAGACTGCCGTTCTCACGGTGGATATCGCCGCCTGGCTGGCTTTTTCCGGACGGGTGGGCACAACACCGATCATCATGGCTGGCCACAGTCTCGGAGAATATGCCGCCCTTTATGCGGCCGGCGCCGTCGACCTGCGTGACGTCCTTGCCCTGGTTCACCTGAGGGCAAAATACCACCAGGAGGCCGTTCCCGTAGGTGAAGGGGCGATGGCGGCCATCCTCGGCCTTTCGAGAGACGTGGTGGAGGAGCTGTGCCGCCAGATTAACGGCGAAAATCATACCGTGGTTCTCTCGATCGAAAACGCCCCCGGACAGATCGTCGTCTCCGGACATACGACGGCCATAGAAAAAATCATCGCCGCCGCCGAGGCAAAAGAGGGCGGCCGGGCGGTGAAACTTGCCATCAGCGTCCCTTGCCACTCTCCCCTCCTGCAGGGAGCGGCCGAGCGGTTCGCTGCGGAGCTGACCCAGGTCGATATCCGGGATTGCATAATCCCCGTGATTCCCAACCGCGACCCGGACATTCTCCATTCCCGGGAACGTACACGAGAGCTGCTGATAAGACAGATTACCTCTCCGGTCCGTTGGAAGGAGACAATCGAAAGGATGGCCGCAATGGGCGTCGATACCATCGTGGAGCTCGGCCCGAAGAGGACCCTCTCCGGGCTGATCAGGCGGATTGACCGGCGATTGCGTCTCCTCAACGTCGAGGATGGTGAATCACTGAAGCAGACGGTGGCGGCATTGAACGACTGAGCGGGAACAAACCGCTGTTGCATTCCCACCCCTGCCGTCGCAGGGGTCATTTTCATTAGGAGGAAGTGTTCATGACACTGGAAGAAAAGGTCATCAGTATTATAATGGAGCAACTGGATGTCACACGCGAGGAATGTGTTGCCGAGGCGTCATTCATCGACGATCTCGGGGCCGATTCTCTCGATCTCGTCGAATTGATCATGGAAATGGAAGAAACCTTCGACGTCCAGATCGCCGACAATGAACTGGAAAAAATCCGTACCATCAAAGATGTGTTTGAGTTTCTCAAAAGCAGGGGCACCGTCTGGCAGGAATAGAGGCCGGCGATCGATTGCGTTTGCCGTTTCAACCTTGTCGGCCGGCAGTCCGATTTGTCGCAGCAGGGGGAGCAGTTGAAAAACAGGGTAGTCATCACGGGCATGGGCGCCGTCACACCGCTCGGCAACTCCGTCGCAGAGACCTGGGAGGGAATCTGCAGGGGAAAATCCGGCATCGGCCGGCTCACGAAATTCGACTGTACGGCTCATGAAACACGGATCGCCGGCGAGCTGAAGGATTTCGATCCGCTCCGCTTTGTAAATAAAAAAGAACTGCGGCGCCTGGACGACTTCATCATCTATGCCTTGGCAGCCGCAGAGATGGCCCTGGCCGATGCAGGCCTTGCCAGCGGTGCAGCCGAGGGGGAACGGACAGGGGTGATCATCGGTTCGGCCATCGGGGGGCTCGCCACCATCGAAAAAGAAAAGGAAGCGATCTTCCTGGGCGGGCCCCGGAAGATGTCTGCCTTCACCATCCCTGCGGTGCTGGCCAATCTCGCCTCCGGCCATGTGTCGATCCGTTTCGGAGCGAAGGGGCCGATCGGCTGCAGCGTCACGGCCTGCTCCTCGGGCGCCTGCGCCATCGGCGATGCCGTCCGCCTCATTGCCGAAGGTCATGCCGATTGCATGATCGCCGGCGGAGTGGAAGCGGCCGTGACCCCGTTGTGCGTTGCAGGATTCAACGCCATGCGGGCGCTCTCCAAACGCAACGAAGAACCGGAAAAGGCGAGCCGCCCTTTCGACCGGGACCGCGACGGATTCGTCATCGGCGAAGGCTGCGGCATCGTGATTCTCGAAGCCCTGCCCCGCGCATTAGACAGGGGCACCCGCATCTGCGGCGAAATCGCAGGGTACGGTAACACCAGCGACGCGTTTCATATGGCGGCCCCGCCGCCCGGGCATGAGGGTGCCGTCCGATGTATGCAGGCCGCCCTGCGGGATGCGGGGATGGAAGCCGCCGGAATTGATTACATCAACGCCCACGGGACTTCCACCCCCCTGAACGACGCATACGAGACGGAAGCGATCAAAACGGTCTTCGGCGAACACACGCGACGGCTCGCCGTCAGTTCGACCAAATCGATGACCGGTCATCTCCTTGGGGCGGCCGGCGGCATCGAGACGATCTTCTGCATGAAGGCGATCGACACGGGGATGCTCCCCCCAACGATCAACCTGGATCATCCGGATCCCACTTGCGATCTGGACTACGTCCCCCACCAGGCGAGAAAAGCGGCGATCCGCACCGCCATGTCCAATACCTTTGGTTTCGGCGGGGTGAATGCCGTCCTGATTGTGAAAAAATTCGAGGAATAACGTATGGCCATGGACAAGATCATCATCGGCGCGGATCATGCCGGTTATCCGCTCAAGGAGGCGCTCAAACCCTTTCTCAAGGAGATGGGGTTCGCCGTCACCGACACAGGGACGGACAGCGACCGGCCCGCGGACTACCCCGATTTCGCGGCCCGAGTGGCCGAAAAGGTCTCTGCAGGCGTTTTTAGGAGGGGCATACTGATCTGCGGTTCCGGGGTGGGGATGTCGATCACCGCCAACCGGTTCCCCGGCGTGAGGGCCGCCCTCTGCCTCGACGAAGAAACGGCACGTATGAGCCGGATGCACAATGATGCCAACATCCTGGTCCTTGCGGGGAGGAAAACCGATGCGGTTACAGCGCGTGCGATCACCCGGGTGTGGCTGGAAACCCCGTTTGAGGGAGGGCGTCATCAGAAACGTCTCGATAAAATCAGGGATGCGGAATTGGGATTGCGACATAAAAGAAATTAATTTTTTAACCAGCAAAATCATGTTCCCATTCGTGTGAGGGAGCATGGAAGATGATGCCCTCGTAAAAAGGTCACAAAAGCCTTGAATTTGGGACGGCTTCGTAAAAGGGCCGCAGGCAAGGCGCGCGAAAACCGAGGAGTGAGACGTACTTTGCCGTACGCCGCAACGACGAGGGATGAAGCGCAACGCAGCATCCGGATTTTTTACGAAGCCGTCAAAGATAGCCATCGGGAGAATACCAATTACATGTCTTATTTAATGCAGGCCGACCCGGAGGTCGGAGAGGCCATCCGGCAGGAAACCCGCAGACAGGCGGGAAAACTTGAAATGATCGCTTCGGAAAACTTTGTCAGCGAGGCCGTCCTGGAAGCCCAGGGGAGCGTGATGACGAACAAGTATGCCGAAGGCTACCCCGGCCGCCGTTATTACGGGGGATGCGAGTTCGTCGATATCGTGGAGCGGCTCGCCATCGAACGGAGCAAGCGGCTCTTCGGGGCAGAGCACGCCAATGTGCAGGCGCATGCGGGCGTTCAGGCCAACATGGCCGTTTATTTTTCAGTCCTTGCTCCGGGAGATACGATTTTGGGCATGAACCTCTCCCACGGCGGCCATCTCTCGCACGGGAGCCCCGCCAGTTTTTCCGGACGGTTTTACCATGGCGTTTTCTATGGAGTGGATCGGAAGACCGAAACCATCGACTTCAACGAAGTGGAGACACTCGCCAGGCAGCATCGGCCGAAGATCATCGTCGTCGGCGCCAGCTCCTATCCCCGGACGATCGATTATCGGAAGTTCCGGGACATCGCCGACCGGGTCGGGGCGCTGATCATGGCCGACATCGCCCACATCGGCGGCCTGGTCGCCGCCGGTCTGCATCCTTCCCCCGTCCCCGTCTGCGAATTCGTCACAATGACCACCCACAAAACGTTGCGAGGTCCCCGGGGGGGGCTGATCCTGTGCAAGAATCCATTCGCCCAGGCCCTTGATGCGAAGATCTTCCCGGGGATGCAGGGCGGACCCCTCATGCATATCATTGCCGCCAAGGCGGTCGCTTTGAAAGAGGCCCTTACCGACGACTTCAAGCAATATCAGGCCCAGATCCTTAAAAACGCCCGGACCCTTGCCGATACCCTGCTGGCGGAAGGTTTTCGACTCGTTTCCGGCGGTACGGACAACCACCTGATGCTCGTCGATCTGACCCATCTGGGCATCACGGGAAAGGAAGCGCAGGAGACCCTGGACCGGACAGGGATCACGATCAATAAAAATCCGATTCCCTATGACACGAAGAGCCCCCAGGTGACCAGCGGCATACGCATCGGAACACCTGCACTGACCACACGGGGGATGAAAGAGGCGGAGATGAAGCAGATCGGTGGAATCATCACGGAGGTGCTCCGGAATATCCATAACGAAAAACGCCTGACCGAGATCCGGGAAGAGGTCAGATCCCTCTGCGAGCGATTCCCTCTCTACCCGGAACGGTTAAGGGAAAACCGGTAGCGGCCCCCGGGGCGAAAGCGGACTTCAGACATGGCAGAACCTGAAACAGGAAAGCAGTCGGACGGCAGGGCTGAATCCGACCGGCCCGAGTGGGACGATTATTTTCTCGATATCGTCGGGCTCGTCGGCAAACGCGCCACCTGCCTGAGGCGCTGTGTCGGCGCCGCTCTGGTCCGGGACCGGCGGATCCTTTCCACCGGATACAACGGCGCCCCTTCGGGGCTCCGTCATTGCCTGGAGATCGGCTGCCTCAGAGAGCAGAATAATATCCCTTCCGGTGAACGCCATGAGCTCTGCCGCGGGCTCCACGCCGAGCAGAACGCCATCATCCAGGCGGCGCTGCACGGGGTCAGCGTCAACGGGGCGACCCTTTACTGCACGAACCATCCCTGTATCATCTGCGCCAAAATGATCATCAATGCCGGAATCGTTCGGATCGTCGTCGCGGGAGAGTACCGCGATCGTCTTGCCGAAGAGATGCTGGCGGAGGCAAACATCGAGGTAAACAGGCGATGAAATGTCCTTTTTGCGCCCATTGCGACAACAAGGTGATCGACTCGCGGATCAGCAAGGACGGCGACGCCATCCGGCGGCGGCGGGAGTGTCTGGGCTGCAGCAAACGCTTCACAACCTATGAATACGTCGAAGAGGTCCTGCCGGTGGTCGTCAAAAAAGATGGCCGCCGCGAGCCTTTCGATCGGACAAAGATCCGGATCGGGATCAAGAAGGCCTGTGAGAAACGTCCGATCAGCACCGACGCCATCGAAACCGTGGTGGACAATGTCGAACGGTCCTGTCAGGAATTCCAGGACAAGGAGATCCCCTCCGCGGCGATCGGCGAAAAGATCATGCGGGAACTCCAGACCCTCGACGGCGTCGCCTATGTCCGCTTCGCATCGGTTTACCGTGAGTTCCGGGATGTCAGCGACTTTGTAGAGGAATTGAAGGATTTCCTCCGTGACAGAAAAATAGGGAAGGGAAAAAAGAAGGAGGGATAGAGGGTGTTCACGGGAATTGTAGCCGCCATGGGATCCGTCCGGCGCCTGTCGCTCCGGGGTGAAGATGCCCTGCTGGAGGTCGACGCCTCCCTGGAGCTGGGCGACGTCCGGATCGGCGACAGCATCTCCGTCAGCGGTGCCTGCCTCACCGTCACCGCGCTGAAAGATACGGGATTCACGGCGGATGTATCGGCGGAGACCCTCTCCCGGACGACGCTCAAGACCATAAAGGCAGGCGATCCGGTGAATCTTGAAAAGGCCCTGCGCGTCGGGGATCGGCTCGGAGGACACATCGTCCTGGGCCACGTGGATGGTGTGGGCAGGATCCTTGAAAAATCCGTCCTTTCCCAATCGGTCATTTTCTGCTTCGGGATTGATCCGGGACTGACCCGCTATGTGGTCGCCAAGGGATCGATCGCGGTGGACGGGATCAGCCTGACCGTGAACCGCTGTGAAAAGGACCGTTTTTATGTTAATATCATTCCTCACACGGCGGCCGGAACGACCCTCGGAGTGAAAAAGACATCGGAGTCCGTCAACATCGAAACGGATATCCTGGCCAGGTATCTGGAGAAACTGATCAAGGCCGATCCGGCGGGCGTTGATGAGAAAGGCAATCCTGCCGGCGGAGTGGACATGGCCCTTCTCGCCCGGCACGGATTCTTGAAATAGAAAATGGAGAAGTTATGGGTGTCAGCACCATCAAGGAAGCCATCGTCGATATCAAAAGCGGCAGGATGGTCATTCTCGTCGATGACGAGGACCGGGAAAACGAGGGCGACCTCTGCATAGCGGCCCAGTTCGTTACACCGGAGGCGATCAACTTCATGGCCAGATACGGCCGGGGACTCATCTGCCTCACATTGACCGAGGAGGACGCAGACAAGCTCCGCCTGACGCCGATGGTCCGGGACAACCGCTCCCGCTTCGGCACCGCCTTTACCGTCTCCATCGAGGCAAAGCAGGGTGTCACGACAGGGATCTCGGCGGCCGATCGGGCAGCGACGGTCCTTGCCGCCGTCGCCGACGGCGCGAAACCGGATGACCTGGTCAGTCCCGGCCACATCTTTCCCATCCGCGCCAAGAAAGGCGGCGTCCTGGTGAGAACCGGCCAGACGGAAGGTTCGGTCGATCTGGCGCGTCTCGCCGGCCTGAAGCCCGCCGGTGTCATCTGTGAAGTCATGAAGGACGACGGGACGATGGCCCGCATGCCCGACCTGGAGACATTCGCCCGGGAGCACAATCTGAAGATCGTCACGATCAAGGATCTGATCGATTTCCGGATGCAACACGAATCCCTGATCCGACGGGCGGCGACGGCCATGATTCCCACCCGGTACGGAGGCGAGTTCAAGCTGATCGTCTACGAAAACGACGTGGACGAGATGAAGCATCTGGCCCTCGTCAAGGGGGAAATCACACCCACGGATGAGGTCCTGGTCCGTGTCCATTCGGAATGCCTGACCGGCGATGTCTTCGGCTCCGAGCGCTGCGATTGCGGCGATCAGCTCCACCAGGCCATGAACATGGTGGCGGAGGCCGGCAAAGGGGTGATCGTCTACATGCATCAGGAGGGCCGTGGAATCGGTCTGGTCAACAAGATCAAGGCTTACGAACTCCAGGAGCAGGGGCATGACACGGTGGAGGCCAACATCGCCCTCGGGTTCAAGGAAGATCTCAGGGATTACGGCATCGGCGCCCAGATCCTGGCCGATATAGGGGTCCGGAAGATGCGACTCCTGACGAACAATCCCAAAAAGATCGTCGGATTGGAGGGGTATGGACTCACCATCACCCAGCGCATCCCGATCGAGATCAAGCCGAACGAATGCAACATCCAGTACCTCCAGACGAAGAAAAAGATCAACCATC
>JAMDBG010000064.1:0-526 GCA_023487865.1 Deltaproteobacteria bacterium
TGTCCCAGTTCCAGGAAAACAACCGCCATGCCCGTATCCTGGCTTGATGACTTCCCCGGAACGATCCGGCCGCAAGAGGCGGAGAAAAGATCCGTAAGGGGTTTATCCCTGATGATTTGAGGGAGGGGCGGATGATGAGGGAAATCGGCGCGGACAAAGTGGCGGAAACGATTTCTGCTCTGTTGCAGGAGGGCTGTTATCGCCTGTCGGATGACGTGGTCAACCTCCTTAAACTGGCCTATGAAAAAGAAGAGTCCCCGCCGGCCCGTCATGCCCTTGGAAAATTGCTGGAAAACGCGGAAGTCGCCGCGCGCGATGAAGTCCCCTTGTGCCAGGATACGGGCATGGCGGTTGTTTTCCTGGAACTGGGACAGGACGTCCATATTATCGGAGGCGATCTGTACGAGGCGATTCAGGAGGGGACGCGTCGCGCTTACACCCAGGGCTACCTGCGAAAGTCGGTCGTGGACAGACCTTTTTCCGCAAGAATCAACACGAAGGACAATACCCCGGCGGTCATCCATAC
>JAMDBG010000064.1:536-1058 GCA_023487865.1 Deltaproteobacteria bacterium
GGCGTCGATCATGTCCTCGAAGACGACGACCGGCCGGGGGTTGGCGAACAGCCCGAGCCCCGAGCAATTGAAATTGACGGCGCTCTCCAAAGGATTCGGCAGCGAGAACATGAGCAAAATCGCCATGCTGCCGCCGGCAAAGGGGAGAGCGGGGGTCGTCGATTTTGTCGTGGCGTGTGTCGACGAGGCGGGCGCCAATCCTTGTCCGCCTGTTATCGTCGGTGTGGGCGTCGGGGGAACGGCGGAAAAATGCCTGCTGCTGGCGAAAGAAGCCCTCCTGCGCCGCGCCGGTGATCCTCACCCGGATGCCGAAGTCGCCGAACTGGAAGCCGAGATGCTCAGACGCATCAACGAGCTGGGGATCGGGGCGATGGGCTACGGAGGGAGGATCACGGCCCTGGCCGTTCACGTCGAGGTGTTTCCCACCCATATCGCCTCTCTGCCGGTGGCGGTCAATCTTCAATGCCACAGCGTCCGGCATCGGGAGGCGACGCTTTGAATCCGTCGGCGAGCGCATGCACC